>RHMC01000020.1 GCA_003719395.1 Streptomyces altiplanensis | reverse complement strand
CGCGCAGCACCGGCTGCGCGGGCCGCCCCGGCCGTCAGTCGGACCATGACCGTTCAGCGGTGGTACAGCCCCATGAGCGTGCCGCCGGCCAGCCGCGGGCCTGTCCACGGCCGCGTGCACGTCGTCCGCCGTCGCGTTGTCGGGCGGGGAGACCGGCTGGGGAAGCGCGTAGACGCGGAAGAAGTACTTGTGCGCTTGGTCGCCGGCCGGCGGGTTGGGTCCTCCCCAGCCGGAGTCCCCGTAGCCGTTGCGCCGCTCCTGGCCGCCGGGGGGCGTCTGGCCGGCCTCCACGCCGCCGCTCGCGGGATCGGTGCCGGTGACGAGCCAGGGGGCGAAGGTTCCCGTCGGAGCGTTCGGGTCCTCACACAGCAGCACCAGTTCGGCGGCGCCGTCGGGCACGCCCGACCAGATCAGGTCGGGCGAGACGTCGTCGCCTTCCTTCGCACATCGGCGCGGGATGAAGGAGCCGTCGTCGAAAGCGGCACTTCTGAGCTCGACTCCAGCCATGCCGGCGTCTTACCCGGCAGGCATGCCGCCCTGCGGAGCCGTCCCGCAGATGTACGCGTATGGCCCATCTGCGGCGGCCTTGACGTAGGAGATGCCCGCGCCGCACCAGCGCCCGGACTTCATCTCGTAGCGGGGCCGAGGTCCAAGGAGCCCGCGGCTCCCAGCTCACTCACGAGGCCGTGGGGAGCGGCCAGGCCGTGGAGCGGAGCACGGGCCTCGTCCTGCGGCAGACCGGTGCGGCGGCACGCCTCGTCCAGGTACACGCCCTCGCCCCGGTGTTGCTGCTCCGCCTCCGCCTCCGCCACAGCCTGGAAGACGCGCACGTGCGTCTCCGAGCAGCCGGGCCGGCCGCGTCCGGGCTGGTCGGGTCGGCCTCGTCGGCGCCGCTGCTGGTTCCTGACCCGGCGGGCCATGACGTGAGGCTCCTGCCAGCCCCCTTACCTGCCACGGGCCGGGACTTCAGCGGTTCAACCCCGGCAACACGCATGACCTCGACGGCCTCTGCCGCATTGACGCGACGCGGCACCGTGGGCACCCGGCCCGGAACAGGATCAGCAACCTGTCTGCCTTGCCCTTCAGGGCTTACGGGCGACGAGTCCCCACTGGTCGACGGCTGTCGGGTGCTCCTGCGTCGGGCGCCAGAACGCGATGGACACGAAGCCCGGTTCGATCAGCTCCAGGCCCTCGGCGCACCCTGTGATCTCTTCTGGTTCCCGTACCAGGTAGGGCGGGTTGTCTCCCGAGTCGTACGCCTCCTGCGCAGCCAGTGTCTGCGGCGTCTTCACCGTGTCGCAGAGCACCAGGTAGCTCCCCGACGGCATCCGGGCCATGTACTGCTGAACCACCTTGATTCCGTCGGCCGGGGGCAGATGCCCCAGGGTCGACAGCAGGAGCACCGCCACCGGCTCGGACAGGTCCAGCGTCTTCGCCGCCTCGTCGACCACCACGTCCGTGTCGGACAGATCCGCATCCACGTAGGCCGTCCTGCCCTCCGGGGCGCTGGTCAGCAGCGCTGCGGCATGGACCAGGACGATGGGGTCGTTGTCCACGTAGACGATCCGGGCATGCGGCGCAACGGCCTGTGCGACCTCGTGGGTGCTGTTCTCCACCGGAAGCCCTGTTCCCACATCCAGGAACTGATGCACTCCCAAGGTGGTGAGGTGGCGCACCGCCCGGGCCTGGAACGCACGCGATGCCTGCGCGATGTCGGCCATCTGCGGGTAGGCGGCCGTGACCGCGTCGGCCAGCTCCCGGTCCACCGGATAGTTGTCCTTCCCGCCCAGCCACGCGTTCCACACCCGCGCGGAATGCGGTATGTCCGACCGTATCTGCTTGCGGAACTCAACGTCGTCAGAGGTCATCAAATTCTCCTACTCGCTGTACAGGTAGCACAGTTGGCCAGAGGTCGGCGGGTCGCGCTCACGGGCATGACCGTACCCTTGCCCATGTGAGAAGTTGCTCGGCCCCCGGACTCGAGGCCGTCTTCGACGAGTTCGGCATGAACTGCGCGGAACTGCGCAGTCACGGCTGACCTGTTCCATCACGCCGACGCAGGAACGGCCTCACGCTGTGCCGCAGCCTCAGGCGGACCAAGAGCGCGCCCCCGGCGAAAGCGTGGCGAATGGCCCGGCGAACGGCCCCACTCAACCGTCAGACCTCGCCCCACCCCGCCACTACGCGAGGAGCGTGAGGGCAGGGGCCTGTGACTCGGCCCCGCGGACCTGCGCCGACCAGCCGCGTCGGCTGATGTTGTGAGACGCGTTCAGGTCCGCGTGCTCAACGAAGCCGCAGGATCTGCAGGTGAAGATGGCCTGGCCGGGCCGGTTCTTCCGGCCGGTGTGGAGTTCGCCCAGACGTACTCGGGTCTGCGGACACCGGGACACTGACGTACGTCGAGCAGCAGGGACGGCGAGGTCCCCTTACGCGACGGCGGTCCCCTCAAGCTCGACCATCTGGCCGGGGACCGCCAGCCGCGTCACCCCGAGCATCGTGGTGGCCGGCGCCACCTCGGCGGCGCCCAACCGCGCCGCCGGCACGCCGTAGGGGCGACAGGAGCGCGGCGGTGGTGTCCGCTTGCGGCTGGGGCGAGTGGCCTGAGGCGGCGCAGCAGGTCAGTTGGCAAGCGGTCAGTTCAAAGCGGCAGGTCGCGCGCTTTTGCGACAGTCAAGAAGACGTGACAGCGCTGGAAGGACAGAAAGCGGGCGACTCCCGCCGCGCCGACCGGCCGCTTGCGCGACTTGCTGCCCCCGTCGGCTAGGGCTTTGGCGTGGGGCCGAGGTCGCCGTCGAGGACGGTCTGGATGATCTGGGGCCGGTCCCAGAGGGCCAGGATGTCGTTGGCGATGGCCACGATGGGCAGGGGGTCCTGGTTGCCGTGCACCGTGATGGCGGCGGCCAACAGACTGCGCGGCACGGCCCCCGCATCGAGGAGGAGACGCCATTCCGCCGGGCCGAGCTCCAGGAACTCCAGCGTGGTGAGCCGGGCGATCTCCAGAGGATCGGCGAGCGTGTCAGGGTAGGCGGCGAGGGTCCTCAGGCGGGGCAGCTCGGTGACCGGGGCGAGGCTGAGTGGCTCAGCGTCCCATACGCCGATGGACAGGACCTCCAAGCCGGGATGTGCGGCGGCCTCGATGCTGGGCAGGCTGCGGATATTGACGTGGGCCACGGCCGACGGCTGGTCTCCGCCCGAGCCGGCATCCCGCTTGCTGTGCTGGTTCATCACCAGGTCGGTGAGCGAGTCGGCGACCAGGGAGGCGCCGATGTTCTCCTCGTGGCTGAGGATGATGATCTGCCCGGTGTGTCCGCGCGGGCCGGGTGTCAGGTCGACCGCCAGCCGGTCGCCACCGCCGTTGTCCCCGAAGGCGATCCAGCCGGGCGAGCCCACCAGGCCCTGCACCGCGGCATCGGCCGGGGTGACGACCGCTTCCATCGCCGCGAACTTCCAAAGACATGGGCGGGACGACGCGTCGGCGATGTACAGGTCGTCCAACGCGAAGAGTTCGCAGCCGACCGCCATGCATGCACGCTCCGCTGCCTTGTAGTCGTCGCCCAAGTCCTCCCACCGTGACCGTGTCACCCGGTAGAGCACCTTGAGTTCCTCGGGCAGGGTGACGCCGAGGCGCGCTTCCGCAGCGGAGATCTCCGCCTCCGTCGCGCCGATGGCATCGGGCAACCGCTCAGAGAGCACCCGCTCCAGCAACACCGGATCCGCCGACGGAGCCGGCCCTGCCCCGGGCACCGGATCGGGAAGACAGTGCCAGGGCTGCGGAACGGCGCCCTCGACCAGGATGAGCGCCCCAGGGTGCGGGGTGCCGATGCCGGACTCCACGGCGGGGCTTTGCCCGAGCAGGCGGAGCGCGGTCTTCCCGTCCGGCGATATCTCCGCTGTGAACGAGATGTCGTCGACACCGGCGTTCGCGAGCGCACTCTGCACCCGCTCCACCGCCTTCGTCTCGTCCCGCATGTCCTCGACCTGGGCGGCCCGGCCGGGCGGCGGCAGCCGTCGCCGCAGGGGCAGACTCCAGCTCCCTCGGCCGATGCGTCCCGCCACGCGGATGGACGGGGCGGCCTGCTCCGTCGCCCCGCTGTCCCGCAGAAGCCGCAGCACGGGCTCCCAGGTCGCGAAGTCGTACACCGAGGGCGAGGGAGAGTTTTGATCAACCATGCACAGACCGTACGCGGGACCACTGACACCGAAGGCAGCCGGGCCTCGCGCCGCTCCAGGCCAACAACGGCATTCAACGAGGCCGACTGGAACGCTCACGGGCCGGCTGCAGCGCTCAGTTGCAGCCTTTCTGCGGGCGCCTTCCTTGACGCTTGCCAACCAGCGTGCTGATTTGCCAACTGCTGCGTCGTCACACTCAGTCTCCTCCCGCGGCGTCCACGGTGCACCCGCCCTCTGTCCGCAGGCCGGCGCTCCTGCGGTCGGTGTGATCGCCGCTCGGTCCCTTCCGTCGCGGGGATGCCCCACAGCACCCCCAGCGCCATGGTGTCCTGCCCCGTTTTCCCGGCCATGGCATCGGACCGGACGACCTCCAGGGAGAGCGGAACTCGGCCGGGGCGGAGCGGACTCGGCCCGGCGGGCGGGCCTCGTTGCGCTTGACGCTGTTTGGATTACCAACCAATATGAAGTTGTTGGTATTGCGAACAAATGGCTCGGCCAGGAGTGATTTCGCAACGATGGTGATCATCTGCGGCTTTGCCGGTCGCGCCGGTGGGTGAGTGACGGTCTCGTCCGCCTCCGATGCAAGGAGGAATCTTCATGCCCGCAACCCGGACCAAGCGCCGAGCGGCAACCCTGGTCGCCGCGGCAACGGTTTTGGCGTTCGGTACGTTCGCCGGCTCATCGGCCCAGGCGCGACCGCCCCGTCCGCAACACCGACCGTCCGCTCCGCCACGTCAGGGATCCCGGCCGTGGCCGATCCCACGGCCGACCTGGGCCGGCACGCCGCCGGGCCGGAGCAGACCTGGTTCGACTCGATCTACTTCACCGGCTCGGTGAAGGCTGACGGCCAGGAGTTCGGTCTTCAGGTCCACACGCGCATCCTCCCGAACAGGGACGAGGCCGCGTACCGTTGGACGTTCTCGGTGATCAACAAGACCACCGGGTGGTACAAGGACTACGACGCGATGGTCGAGCCGGAGGACTATCGGTGGAGTGAGGGCAAGCTCGGCATCAAGGCCCCGGGGCTGAGCGGGACGGGTGACTCCGTCCGTCAGTCGGTGCAGGTCCAGACGCCGTGGGGAGCTCTCGATGTCCAGCTGGCACCCACCGGCCCCGCCATGAACTACGCGTCGACCGGCGTTTTCAACCTCGTCGACGGCGTACCGAACCACGAGTTCGCGCTCCCGGAGATGCGGACGTCCGGAACGCTCGCCGTCGAGGGCAGGAAGCACAGGGTCAGGGGCACCTCCTGGCTGGACAGGCAGTGGGGGGAGATGCCGACGTCGCTGACCCGGTGGACGTGGATGAACCTCAGCATGCCCAATGGTGACAAGGTCGCCATCTGGGACACGGTCGGCAGCGGGACCAAGGACAGCTGGGCGACGGTCCTCCATCCGGACGGCTCCTACGACGTGGTCGACGTCAAGCCGCTCGCGCAGGGCGTCTCCCGGCAGTGGACCAGTCCGGCCACCGGCCAGACGTATCCCACCCGTTGGCACATCAGCATTCCCGCGCTGCGTTCCGAGCTCGACGTACGGGTCATCGGAAACCCGGACCAGGAGATCGGGACTCCCGACGGGAGCGGTTACCTCGAGGCCGCAGCGGCTTTCGCCGGTACGTACGACGGCGGGAAGGTCCGTGGCGAGAACTACGTCGAGATGACCGGCGAGTGGGGCTCCTGATCACCGGGCAAGCCGCCCTCGCCTGACACACTCCGACATCGCCCCGGGAACGAACACTGGTCCCGGGGCGAACCTTTGGAAGAAGACGGCCTCAGTCGTGCGAGTGCAGGGCGGTGTGCAGCAGCTGGACAAGTTGGTCGCGGTCTTGCGGGCTGAGCCGTTCCGCCGCAGGTGCCAGTGCGCGTCGGACCTCGCCGTACACCTGCTCCGCCAGTTCCAGGCCGGCGGGGGTGAGGAACACATCGACGACACGGCGGTCCTGGGGGTTTTTGCCCCTGGCCACCAGCCCCCGGCGTTCGGCACGGTCGACGAGGCCGGACAGGGTCGATTTGTCCAATCCGAGGAACGCTGCGAGCTCGGTCATGCGCGGGCGGCGGTCGCGGAGGATGCCGAGGACCCGAAGCTGGGTGAGTGAGAGGTCGCGCTCGGCTCCGATGCGGGTGAGCACGCCCACCACCTGGAAGGTGCTGCGGACAAGGGCATCCACGAGGGCGTCGGAAGTCATGCGGCCACGTTACTCGCCATGCTTCGTACTACGAACCATCGGCTCGGGGAAGGCCGGCTCGCGCAGCGCAGGGCCGTGGTGTCGACCCGTCCGCGGGCATCATCGACTCGCCGTCGGTGCGGAGGCCGGTCGGGACCAGAAGAAGGCCGGGCGGGACCAGAAACAGGTGACCGGCGTCGCCACGGTGGGGGAGGGCCACCACATGATCGAGGCCGCCGCCAAGATGGCCGCCAAGGTCCAGGACGGCATCCGGGAACGCGCCGTCGCCCCTGGTTCCCGGCTTCAGCAGGGGGCACCCACACCACCGCCCCACCACATCCAGCAGCGGCCCGGTTCCCGGCCTCTTGTCACGCAGCACCGCCCGGAGAACGTCCGTCCAGCGCCGGGCGAGTGCGAACAGGGCCTGGGTATGCAGGAGCCCTTCGTCCCGCTTTTGAGGCAGGAGCCCCGCGAGGAGCCGGGCCGCATCATCGCGGTCCGAGCGGCCCCTCAGAAGATGTGCCAGGTACTTCTGCCTGCCGGCCCCGCCGGATAGACCGCCCGCCGGGCGGGGAGTAACAAGGCGGCACCGCCGGAGGCACGGGAGGGGTAAACAGGCATGGGGACAGTCCTGCTGGTGGCGTTGGCCGCTGTAGTCACCGCGCTCGTCATCACGGGCCTGGTACGTGCCGGACGGCGCGAAGCGCAGGCCGAGAAGGCCCGGCTCGCCGAAGAAGCACAGCGGCAGGCGCGCCGGTCGCTGGAGGCGGTCTGGGCGATGGACGACCGCGAGTTCGAGGAGTACATCGCCCAGCTGTGCCGCCGGGACGGCTGCACGGAGGTGAAGCGGGTCGGCGGTGCCGGTGATCTGGGAGCCGACGTGATCGGCTGCCTGCCCGACGGACGAAAGATTGTCATTCAGTGCAAGCGCTACGCGAAACATCGCACGGTCGGCAGCCGCGACATCCAGATGTTCAACGGCACCGCCCGCGCCGAACACGGCGCCGACGTCCCCGTCTTCGTCGCTTCCTGCGTCTTCACGAAACCGGCCCGCGCATTCGCCGCCCGCCAGCATCTGACGCTGATCGACATCAACCTGCTCGGTTTCTGGAACAACGGCACCGTGCTGACTTCGTTCCTGGACCTGGACATCGCCCGCTCCGGCACCAACCGCAAGCTCCGCCCCGACCACGACTGACAGGAACATCGCCGTGCCGGACACCGATCCGCTTGCCCATGCCTGGCACATCGAGACCGGGGGTACCGGCGCCAGGAGGAACGGCGGGGCCGCCGGTTCGCGCGCTGCGGACCGGCGGCGCCGTACACGTCCGGGCCGTCACGCAGAGGGCCATGGGCCCCAGGGTGAAGGTGGCGGCCAGGGCGGCGCGCGTCACAGTTTTGACCGCACGAGCAGAGACGGCGCACCCGGGCGGCCGCGGAGGCGATGAACGTCTGTCTTCACTCTCCCGGGCGGAGATCACCTCCGCCCGGTCCCGCACACTCACCGTCCCGGGCAGGCCGTCTCCAGGAACAGCATGCCCGGCGGACGCCCGGCGTCGGCGGCTACGCGGTCACGCTGTCACCGGGGGTTTCGCGGGCGTACTCGAGCGCCATCCGCGCCTCCACCGCCTTGCCCTTCTTCACCGTCTTGTCCTCCTCCACTGGCTCAGTACCCGAAGGCAGGTTCTGGCTCAGGCGGCACTTCCCCGGTGAGGAGGGGTACGGCTGGACAGAGGGCCTGATGGACTTGGCACATGACGACACTGCCACGCCGCCTCCTGCACGCGCTTGACCGGTTCAACGCCGCTCACCCCTGGGACCACAACGCCCATTACCACCGGTGGATCCTGCGTCAGCTTCCCGGGCGCTTCGACAAGGCCCTGGACATCGGCTCCGGCAGCGGTGACCTGGCCAGGCTCCTGGCCACACGCGCCAAGACGGTGCATGGAATCGACTCCGATCCCGCAATCGTCGCCCGGGCACAGGAGTTGACCCCTGCGGCCGCCCCGGTGACCTTCACTGCCGCAGACGCGCTGACCGGGATCCCCGCTGATTCCTACGACGTCATCACCTGCGTCGCCACCATCCACCACCTGCCGTTCACCGAGGCTCTGCCCCACTTCCGCCGGCACCTGGCACCCGGAGGGACTCTGGTCGTCGTCGGCCTCTGGCGCGCGCAGACCCCCGTCGACCACCTGCTCGGTACCACCGCCATCCCGCTGAATGCCGCCACGGGCTGGATCAAGAACAAGGGCCGAACAGCACCCCGGCCGGTCTCGATGACCGCACCAACCCGGCCACCAGCCATGATCTTTCCCGACATCGTCGCCGCAACCCGACACGCACTGCCCGGTGCACGGCTGCGCCGCCGGCTGTTCTGGCGCTACACGCTGACATGGCGTCAGGTCTGAGCGGCAGAGGCACCAGGACACAGAAGCCGGGCCGGCACCGGTTCCGTCGCCCTGGCAGGGTGCCTGACGGGGGAGCCGCAGCCGATGGCGGGCGGCTGAGACTGAAGCGTTGGGAAGAAGGGAATGCCATGCCGGTGAAGACGGGGGTGGGGCGCGTCGCCATGTCGGCGGTCGGGGTCGCCCTCGCCGTCGGCGAATGTTCGTCGGACACGCAGGACGGTGACGTTCGGCGGGACCGGAGGCGAGCGCTTCGAGGTCCGCCGCGTCGAGGTCCACCACGCCGAACCGGGCGCTGGTGAAATGGGCCGGTCAGATGTGTGAGGCCACAAAGCTCTTCGAGACGATGAAGGCGGACAGCGCCGGCGAGGTCAAAGAGATCACAGACCCATCCGAGGACGCGCTGATCGCACCCGAGTTCATCGCCATGGGCTACCTGCCGGGCACATCGTCCTCTCTTGGCGAGGTCACGCAGGCACTCGGCAACGTACGGCCGTCGGGCATCGCCGCGGACCGGCTGCACGACAGCCTGGCCAAGGAGATCGTGAGGGGCCGTCCGAAGGTCACCGCGCTGACCGGCTCCAGCGCGTTCACCAGCCCCGCGGGGGACTCGGCCGATCGGGCCGAGCGTGTCGGCGAGCTGGTCGAGTCTCTGAAGATGCCCAAGCCCGACCTGCCGGCCGTGGCCGCCAAGGAGCCGAAGCTCTCGGCCGCCTACCGTACCGCGCCCAAGTGAGCCCCGCCCGAACCGCTGCCCAAAGCCGCAGACGGCACGGGCGCCGGCGCCTGCAAGGACGGGACCTGCGAGATCCTGGTGACGAAGCGGGTGGACGTCGTGGTCGGCGCATGGAAGTTGCGCGTGTCGCTGACGAAGACGAAGGCCACAGTGCGCAACAGCGGGCCCAAGGGGGCGTGGGGGAAGTGGGGCTGGGCGTCGGCGGAACCGGATCGTTCGGCGAAGCGGGCGGCGACAAGGTCCCCGTCAAAGCCGTCGCCGTCAATGAGGACGGCGCCGTGCTGAAGTTCAGCACGAAGGGACACCCTCGCGCTGAGCAGCGCGGCGGCCACCACGGACGCCGGGATGCACAAGCGGGTTGACGGCTCCGGCTCTCGCCCGGCGAACTCGTCTGGTCACGCGTGTGTGGACGACTCCCGCATCCGTTCCCACATCTGTGCGAAAAAGGGGGCGCTCACACTGGCCCGTCACCGGTCGACCGGTTGTGGGCGGGCAGCAAGCACCGTCTGATCGTCGGCGTCCCGCCCACCGCCGGCCATCGGGGCCGACCAGGAAAGCGCCCCGTTGCCCTGCTCCACCACTTCGAGCGTCTCGCCGTCCGCGGGGAACGCCGTCCCGCGCTCCACGACGCCGCCTGCAGCCTCATCTGCTGGCGATGCCTCAAAAAGCCCACCCGTGATCGCGCTACGCGCTCCAAGTCGTCCCGGACTTCAGAGAGATACGGCCTTGGCTCGTCGGTGTGCGGGCGGACCCGGCTGCGAGCCGGGCGACCGGGTCACGCCGGGGTTGTGGCGGTGTGCTTTTCCTGGGATGCGAGGACTGCGGGCATGTTGGCTTCGATGTGGCCGATGAAGGCCATGAGGTGGTCGGCCGTGGTCTCGCCCAGGGGCGTGAGGGAGTAGTTGACGCTCGGGGGCATCGCGGTGAGGACCTCGCGGCTGACGAAGCCGTCGCGCTCCAGGGCCTGGAGTGTCTGGGCGAGCATTTTCTCGCTGACCCCGTCGACGCGCCGGCGCAGGGCGTTGAAGCGCGCGGGCCCCTTGCGCAGGCCCGCGAGGACCAGGACGCCCCAGCGGCCCGTGAGGTGGTCCAGTACCTGACGGGAGGGGCAGTGCTTGGCGAAGACGTCGAACTCCAGCGCAGCTGCCCGGCGCTCGTCCTCGGTGGACAACTCGTTCATGAATGCCTCCTTCACCTTCACGTTACCTCGAACACAGCGCGGCGTAAAAGTTGGCACTAACTTTTAGTTAGCGTACTGTCGGTGGAGTCGCCGAGATGTCACCCGGCCTCGCCCTCAGCATGCGAAGGAATCCGTCATGATCGTTGTCACCGGTGCCACCGGACAGTTCGGCCGCCAGGTCGTCGAGCACCTGCTCCAGCGGGGTGTGCCCGCCGGCCAGATCGCCGCGGCGGTACGCACCCCCGCCAAGGCGGCGGACCTCGCCGCCCTGGGCGTCGACATCCGCCTCGCCGACTACGAGAGGCCCGAGACCCTCCTCACCGCCTTCGCCGGTGCCGACAAGCTCCTGCTCGTCTCCTCGACCGGCCCGGACGACACCCGTATCGTCCAGCACCGCGCGGCCGTCGACGCCGCGGCCAAAACCGGCGTCGGTCTGATCGCCTACACCTCGGTCACCGGAGCCCCCACCAATCCGCTGGGCCTGGCGCGAGTGCACCGCGACACCGAGCAGGCCATCGCCGACTCCGGCCTGCCCGCGGTGCTGCTGCGCAACGGCTGGTACACCGAGAACTACACCGCGACCCTCCCCGACGCCGTCGCGCGCGGCGCCATCGCGGGCAGCGCGAGCCAGGGCCGGATCGCCTCCGCCACCCGCGCGGACTTCGCCGAAGCCGCCGCCGTGGTCCTCACCCGCGACGACCAGGCCGGAAAGGTCTACGACCTCACCGGTGACGCTGCCTGGTCGCTGCCGGAGCTGGCCGCCGAGAGCGCCGCGCAGTCCGGCAAGCAGGTCACCTACGCGGACCTACCCGCCGAGCAGTACCGGCAGATCCTCACCGGGGCCGGTCTGCCCGGCTTCGTCGCCGACCTGATCGTCGACGCCGACGTGCAGGTCTCCCACGGCGCACTGGCCGCTGTCACCACCGACCTGAGCGGACTCCTGGGGCGGCCGGCCACACCGCTGTCCACCGCCGTCACCCAGGCCCTTGCGGCCTGACACCCGCCGCACAGCGCAACACCCCCTGCCACCCGCACAGACGCAAGGAACAACACGACCATGCGCGTAGAGATCTGGGGCGACGTCGTCTGTCCCTGGTGCTACATCGGCACCACCCGCTTCGAAAAAGCCCTGGCCGGCTTCGACCACCGCGACCAGGTCGAAGTCATCCACCGCTCGTTCGAACTCGACCCCGGACACGACAAGGCGCACGTCGAACCGGTGCACAAAATGCTGGCCGACAAGTTCGGCCCCCGGGGCCCCGGCATGGACCAGCAGGTCGCGAGAACAGCGGCCGGCGAAGGGCTCGCCTACCGCACCGACCGCCAGGTCGGCAGCACCCTGGACGCCCACCGCCTCCTGCACCTCGCCAAGGCGCACGGTCGCCAGCACCGACTGCTGTCCCTGATGTTCGAGACCAACTTCGCCCAGGCCCGGACCATCTTCACCCACGACGCCCTCCTCCACCTCGCCACCCGCGCCGGACTGGACCAGAACGACGCACGCAGCGTTCTCGACGACCCGGACGCCTACCTGGACGCGGTACGCGCCGATGAGCAGGAAGCCGCCCGGCTCGGAGCCACCGGTGTCCCCTTCTTCGTCATCGACCGCCGCTTCGCCCTCTCCGGAGGCCGGCCTGTCGAGGCATTCGCCCAGGCCCTGAGCACCGCGTGGTCGGAGCGCCCCCTCGCCCCGGCCGCACCGCCCGGGACCGTGTGCGGGCCGGACGGCACCTGCGAGGTCCCCCACCCGGACGCGTGACCAGGGCGCGCCCGGCGGGCACCGTACGGGACAGCGGGACCTCGCACCTTGCGCGTCAGGGCTCTGCGTCTCCTCCCGGCAGACCGAGCGCCGGTCGGGGCTCAGGTGTCCAAACACGACGTGTGCGCCACGTGATCCGAAGGGGGTGCTGCCCTCCGCGCGCCGCCGTCTGTGATCCGGCCGGTACCGGAGCGGCCCCTCTTCGGGGGCAGTGACCTCAGAGCCGGACCAGCGCTACGTGCCTGTCACCCACCGGGCCGCCACTGGCTTCGTCCACTTCTGGCAGCAGTTGCGGATCTTGGGCCCCGTGGATGTTCACGAGAAACGGCAGCAGGCGGGGCGGTCGGCTGCAGGGCCTTGGTCATCGAGGCGGCCCCGGTGGGGTCTGCCGCTATCGTGCTCCCGTGACTGGTTCTGTGCAGCGCCCGCTGCTGTTTCTCGATGTCGATGGGCCGCTCATCCCGTTCGGTGCGGTGCCTCAGCAGTATCCGACCCGTACGACGGGCCCTGATCCGCTTGGCGCCGACGGGAATCCGCTCCTGACCAGGATCAATCCCGAGCACGGACCCCGGCTGGCGGCGCTTTCGTGCGAAATGGTCTGGGCGACGACATGGATGGCTGACGCGAACGAGTGCATCGCCCCCCGCATCGGTCTGCCGCAGTTGGCAGTGGTGGTCTGGCCGGAGCCGTCCGACACCGAGGACCAGGACGAGCGGAACGGACTGCACTGGAAGACCCGCGCACTTGTCGAATGGGCTGCGGGGCGCCCGTTCGTCTGGGTCGACGACGAGGTCACCGACACCGATCGGGCCTGGGTTGCTGCCCACCACCAGGGGCACGCCCTGCTCCATCGTGTCGATGCCCGCCGTGGTCTGGTCGACAGCGACTATGCGGCTCTCGACTCGTGGCTGCGACAGTTGGTCTGATACTCGGCCGGAGAACGTGAAGAGGCTGCGGGAAGGCCCCGGCGGCAGTGCAGGGGACGCTCGCCGCCCGGTGAGGGTGGCGAGCCGTCGAGACGGAACCTGCGGGGGGCCGGCTGCCGGTGGCGGGCTCTTCGGCTCGCGCCCGGGTGCCGTCGAGGCGGTAGGAATCGGTACCGGTCTCGATGATGGTGCCGTTGAACGTGTGACGGTCGACCATGGCTCCGTGAAGCCGGGGGATCGGTGAAGGTCTTGGTCCAGCCATCCGGGGTCAGGGCCCAACCTCGACTTTCGTGCACGGACCGCCCGGCTCGGCAACCGCCCGCATCCGATCCCTTTGGATCCGGCGTCCTGAGCGGCAGTGGAACGCTGCCTGGCCCACCGCGAAGATCAGCGGACGGACAACCCGCATGTGATGGTCACCCGCCAGACGAAGTCCGGCCGGGGCCCGGCGCCCACCGCCTATGTCAGTCACGTCCTCGACGCCTGCGGCTTCCCATCCCGCATGATCCGCTGCACTCGACTGCTCGACCTGGTCAACACTATGGACCCCAAGCTCGTCGCCGCCGCGTTCGGCATGGACTCCGAGGCCACCATGATCTACCTCGCCGACCACGTCGATCCGGGCCGCCTGCCTGATGCATGACAGACACGGCAAATTCGCTGGTCAAGGCAGTGTTCGATCTGCAGAATCAGCAGAATGCCGCGCTTCTTGTGTGACCAATGCCGACACCCCCTCACCGGACCAGTCACCAAGGTGAAAGTGCCGCCGCCGGTCCCGATGTCGGAGATCCCGGGCGTCCGGACACGTCCGGCCCGGATGCCCCGCGGCACCTATGCCCGGAATTTCCGGGTGAGCGAGTTCGGCATCGATGTTCCTGGCTTCACCGTGCACCCTGACGACGTGATCGGCACAAAACGGCACCCCGACATCATGCGATCGAACGGCTGCTGCCAGAGCCCTTCTGGCACCGATGGTCTGAACCTCGTCTGCGTGGGCTGTGCAGTCGAGGTCGGCACCCGGCAGGCAGATTGCTATACCGAGAACCAGGTGATCCTGGAGCCACACGCGGTATGTCTCTCCTTTGCCAACGACTGATCACCCGCCCCACCACGGCTGAACCCGTCCCGTTTCGGCGCTGCCTGGCACAGGTTCTCCAGAACATGTGCGCTTTTCCGAAGGGCTCGTTGGAGGCGATGACGGCGCTGTTCTTCTTCCCGCGTCCGGTCAGCACCTGGAAGAGGAGTTCGGCGCCGAGGCGGTCGAGTTCCATGTATCCGAGCTCGTCGATGAACGGCTGAGGGATCGCTGACCCCTCTGCGCGACAGGTACGCCCCACACCGCTGCCTTGTTCTCACCGGCCGGAACCGCGATGTGTCCAGCGGGCCTCAACGCCGGGTTTCGCGTCGCCCGCTGTCGCGCATGGCGTCGTTTTCCCTGGTTTTCCCCCTGCGTCGGCGGAGGGGCATTCGCCGGCAGTGCGTCGCGTCGGTTGATCGCCTTCTTCACCGTCCAGCTTCCGATGGCCAGGACCGGGCCGACACCGAGGCTGCCGAGGAATTCGGGGGAGCGCGGCACGGAAAGCGTCATACACGGGCATGTCGGCACGCCAAAGGACCCGATCGCGCGCCGTACTCCTTCGTGCACGGGTCGACAGACCGCATGCGGGCGCACCCCGGCTCGTGGGTGCTGAACGAATAAAAACAGGTCGAGACATCCACGCCCTCAGGAAGGCGGAGGCAGGGATGTCGCCGGCAGGAAGTCTGTCAGGCGAGGAAGGCCGTGTGATCGGTTCGGAGCTTTCTCCTGTTCTTCAGTAAAGACCTGAAAGCACAGGAAATCGTTGATCCGCAGGGAAGATTTCAGTGGACGGTGCTGTGGCCTGCGCGGAGTCGATCACCGGCCGGACCGGTCCAGCTGTTTCGCGGCCCGCAGCTTCGCCGGCAGGACACTGTCGAGCCGGTCCCACACGCCGGCCCCGTCCCAGGCGGCCAGGCGGCGTCGGCGCGTCTCATGCCCGAGCCGAAGCCGAGCTCCCGGGACAGGTGCTCCCGCTAAATCCCGGTGTGCAGTACGAAAACAGGATCCCGCACAGAGCCCGCCGGTCCGGCGCCCGCCCCGCGACCGGCTTCGGACCCGGCAACGTCCCCCACGGCCCTTCGTCTGCCGTTGCCAGGTGGTGCGCGCCCGGCAGGGCAGGTGTAGAGAGGAGGTGTGTTGCAGCGGCTCGTCGGTCTTCGTCGGTCGGCGCGAGCGGGTTATGCGATGGTGGCCATCCCGATCGCGCTGATGGTGGCGGTTGCCGTGGTCGACGTTCTCGCGCCGCCCGATATTCACCTGGGTCCTTTGCTGGTCGCGGCCCCGGCGATTACCGCGTCGTTCGCCGGCCCCTGGCTGACGGGGCTGGTTGGCGCCCTCGCAGTGGTGACTCAGGCGGTCATCGCGGTGCTGCGCGACCGGGACGAGTTGTTCTCGGCGAACCACCAGGCACAGATCGCCGCCCTGGTCCTGGTCGGATCGAGCCTCGTGATCTTCTGCGTACTGCGGGAGCGCCGCGCCAGAGAGCTGACACAGGTGAGGTACGTGTCCGAGACCGCCCAGCGCGTCGTCCTGCGGCCGCTGCCCCAACGGATCGGACCACTGCGAGTCGCCTCCCTCTATCTCGCTGCCGAGGCCGAGGCCCAGATCGGCGGCGACCTGTATGCGGCGGCACGCACCGGCTCCGGCACCCGGCTGATGGTCGGCGACGTACGGGGCAAAGGTATGACCGCGGTCGGCGACGCCGCCCTGCTGCTCGGCGCGTTCCGGGCCGCAGCCCACCGCCAGGCGACCCTGGCCGAACTGGTCACCTATCTCGATGGAAGCGTGTGCTGGGACCTGGCCGAACCAGGAGAGACGAACGAGACCGGGGAGACCTTCATCACCGCGGTCATTCTGGACATCCCCGATCAGGACAGCAGGGTCGACATGATCGACTGCGGGCACCCACCGCCTGTTCTGCTGCGCAACGGCCGTGCCATGACGATCGACGCCTACCAGCCCGCGCCTCCGCTGGGCCTGGGCGAACTGGTGCGCCGTCGCTACCACGTCGACGCGTTCAAGTTCGAGGTGGGAGACCTCCTGCTGCTGTACACGGACGGGGTCATCGAGGCCCGCGACTCCACTGGCGTCTTCTACCCACTCACCGAGCGCATCACGGGCTGGACCGAGAGCGACCCCGACGCGTTCCTGCGTCACCTCCAGCGTGATCTGCTCGACCACGTCGGCGGACAGCTGGGCGACGACGCCGCCATGATCGCGATTGGGCGCACACCCACACCTCAGGCGTGATCGCCTCGGCCGGACGCTCGGCGAACCGCCGTACCACCGGGGGCCGGTCCCGCAGCGACTTGTTCAAGCGGGGTCTGCATTTCCTCGTCCGGAGCAAGGGGGGAAGCGCGGTGACAAGAGCGGAGTGCGCCCCGGCGGCTCCGTTCTGCACTCTTCGGTGCACCTGTGTCGCCACACTTGTTGCTTGCTTTGCATGCCAGGTCGAAACGTTTCTGCACCCTCGTGTGCATCCGCTCGCCCCACGTTCCTCATCTTGACTGACTTCATGAGACGCAGCACATGCGCCCGACCGCTTCTGGATTTGCGTTTGATCCTATTTTCTCTGACGGCCTTGTCACGGCATCGATGTGTACCGGTAGCTATTGCGTACGCCCGCTTCTTCGTTCCGGGCTCCCGATGAGCCCTGGGCAGGGCGGCAGCGGACCGGCTTCCGGTTCGCAGCCGGACAGGGAGGCGGCCGTGACACCTGTACGCGAGGAGAAGTCATGAAGAAGGCTTACGAAGCACCGACACTCGCCCGGCTCGGGACGTTCCGGAAGAAGACCGGGCTGCTGCGGAGCTCCGGCAACGACCGGCTGATCCTGAGCAAGAACTGACGACCGAGTCTCTGATCCGACGTCATGACTGAGCTGCACGAGAGTGCGGGGGCGGGCCCCGGCGACGCGCACTTCACGGTCTTCACCGACCGTGAGGACGCGGCCGCCGTGGCCCGCTCCCTCTCCCTCCCCGGAACACGGATCCTGAAGCACGCCTCGGGCCGGCCCTGGCTGGTGGGGCAGTGGCACGACCAGGAGATCGTCACCGCGCGCGCCGGCCACACGGCCCTCGCCGTCATCGGCTGCTGCCCGATCGACGCCGCAGAGCTCGAACGGCATGCGGCGCGGCTGCGCGACCTCTCCGGACTCGACGCACTGGCCCGTTCCCTTCCCGGGAGCTTCCACCTCGTCGCCGCGCTCGACGGGCGGCTCAGGGTGCAGGGCACCGCGTCCGGTCTCCGGTTGGTCTTCCACACCCGCGTCGGCGGAACGCAGGTGGCCGCCACCCGCGCCGACGTACTCGCCGCCGCTCTCGGCACCGGCCCGGACGAGGAGCAGCTGGCCGTCCGGCTGCTGTGGCCGGTTCCCCATCCGCTCGCCGAGGCGCCCATGTGGCGGGACATCACCGCGGTCTCCCCGTACGACGCGCTGATCGTCGCGGCGGACGGGCGGACCGTACGCCACTCGCGCTGGTGGACACCGCCGGAGCCGGTGCGCACGCTCGCCGACGGTGCGCCCCTCGTCCGTGAAGCCCTCGCCGAAGCCGTCGACGCCCGTACGCGCCAGGGGGGCGTGGTCAGCTGCGACCTGTCCGGCGGTCTCGACTCCACCTCCGTCTGTTTTCTGGCCGCGCGGTCACCGGCCCGCGTGGTGGCGAGCACCTGGCCGGGGCGCGATCCCGCCGACACCGATCTGTACTGGGCGGAACAGGCCGCCCGGTCCCTGCCGGACGTCGAGCACGTCGTCTGGGACGCCGGCGCCTCGCCGCTGGTCTACGACAACCTGCTCGGCATCGACGACCTGCTGGACGAACCGACCATCGGCGTCATGGACCGCTCGCGGGTCCTGCACCACCTGCCCGCCCTGGCCGAGCGCGGCAGCCGGCTGCACCTGACCGGCATCGGGGGCGACCACGTGGCCTGGTGCTCCGAGGCGTACTACCACCGACTGCTGCGCACCCGCCCGCTGCTCGCCGTCCGCCAGTTGCGCGGATTCCGGGCCCTGTGGCAGTGGCCGCTCGCGGACACGGCACGTGCGCTGGCCGATTCGCGGCCGTACGGGAAGTGGCTGGCCGACTCCGGCGGTCACCTGCGAGACCCCGTGCCCACCAGCGTCAGCACCGGTCTCGGCTGGGGCATGCCCCTCGCCTCTTCGACTGGGTCACCCCCGACGCCGAACGGGCGGCCCGGCGGGCGCTGCGCGAGGCCGCCCCGAACGCGGTTCCGCTCCACCCGGACCGCGGCCTGCACGCCGACCTCGAACAGATTCTTTCCTGTACCCGCATCCTCCGCCAGTGGGACCGGATGGCGGCCCGGGCCGGAGTGCCGATGGCATCGCCGTTCCTCGACGACCGGGTGATCGAGGCATGCCTCGCGGTCCGCCCGAGCGAGCGCGTCACACCCTGGCAGTACAAACCTCTCCTGACCACCGCCATGAGCGGGATCGTGCCCGATGCGTGCCTGCGGCGTACCAACAAGGCCGCCGCGTCCATGGACGCCGCCAACGGACTGCGCGAACACCGCGCCGACCTGCTGGCGCTCTGGGAGGGCTCGCGACTGGAACAGCTCGGACTGGTCGACGGCGCGGCCCTGCGCCGGCTGGCCCAGCGGCCGGCCACACCCGGACTGCGCGACGCGATCCTCTACTCGACCATCGCCGCGCCGAAGTGTGGCTGCGCGGCCTCGACCGGACGAGCGGGCGCAAGACGCCCACGTCCTCATGACCACAGCTCCCAGCGGAAGGGCACACGCATGGCACTGAAGTTCGGCGCCGACGTCTCCACTGCCGAGACCGACTACGGCACGGTTCTCCTGGACGAACGCGCCGGGGAGTACTGGGAGCTGAACCCCACCGCCACCCTGGTGGTCAGCACGCTGATGGCGGGCGGCGACGAAGCCGACGCGGTCGCCGCGCTCACCGAAGCGTTCGACATCACCCCCGAGCGGGCGAGACAGGACGTCGACGCCCTCGTCCAGCAACTGCGGACCTCGGGGCTGGCCCGATGACGACACCCAGCGCACTGGACAGGCCCTCCGGGGTCCCCTTCGCGCGGCGGCTGACCGCCCGTGCCGTCCTGCTCCCGGCCGTCGCGCTCTCCCTCCTGCCGCCCCGCCGGATCCGTGCCGTACTCGGCCTCGTCCGCCGGGGGGCCGCGCCGGCCACCGCCGCACAGGCCAAGAACGCCCGGGTCGCCGATGTGCGCGGTGAGTCTGCGCTGCGCCGGTCCGAAAGGCTGCCTGCCGCGTTCCCTGGGCGCGGCGCTCGTGTGCCGCCTCTCGGGGACCTGGCCGGCCTGGTGCACGGGGGTGAGCATGGTGCCGCCGTTCACGGCACACGCCTGGATCGAGGCGGACGGCCGCCCCGTGGGCGAGGGCGTACCCGACGACTACTTCACCCGGCTGATGACGGTCGCCCCCGCGACCCGACCGGACCGATGACCGGCACCGACCCGGACCGGGCCCAGCCGGCGGCCGGGGACGACCGCTCCACCCGGGCCGCGGTCGCCACCATGTACCGGCTGACCACCGGACACCGGACCTCCGTCACCGCCGCCACCGCGCTCACCCTGGCCGGTTCCGCCCTGGGACTCGCCCAGCCGCTCGTCGCCAAACACGCCGTGGACGCGAGCGGGCGGGAACAGGTGCTGTGGCCGCTGCTGCTGCTCCTGGCCACGCTGTTCGTCACCGAAGCGGCGACGGGCGCGGTGGGCCGCTTCGTCCTGGAGCGCATGGGCGAAGGCGTCGTACGGGGGCTGCGCCACAGCCTGGTGGCGCGGCTGCTCCGGCTGGAGATGAGGGAGTACGGCCGGCACCGCAGCGGCGACCTCATCTCCCGGGTCACCGCCGACACCACCCTGCTGAGGGAGGTCGTGTCCCAGGCACTGGTCGACCTGGTGACGGGGGCCCTCGTCGCGGCGGGCGCCATCGTCCTCATGGTGTGGATCGACCCGCTGCTGCTGCTCCTGGTCGCCCTCACGGTGGCCGCCGCCGCCGCGGTCGTCGCTTCGCTGCTGAAGGGCATCCGGGCGGCGTCCGAACGGATGCAGAACTCCGTCGGCGCGATCGCCGCCGACCTGGAACGCGCGCTCGGCGCCCTCCCGATGGTCCGGGTCCACCGCGGCGAGGACCGCGAGGCGGCCCGCATCGGGGTACGCGTCGAAGCGGCCCACACCGCGGGCGTACGGACAGCGAAGCTCGCGTCCGTGATGAGCCCGGCGGTCGAACTCGCCGTCCAGGGCTCCTTCCTGATCGTCCTGGTGATCGGCGGTCTGCGGGTCGACGGCCGCACCCACTCCCTCGGCGACCTGGTCGCCTTCCTGCTGTACGCCTCCTACCTGGTGCTGCCGTTGTCGTCGGTGTTCCGCGCGGTCGGCCTCATCCAGCGCGGCATGGGCGCCTACCAGCGCATCGAGCAGGCGCTGTCCCTGCCCGCGGAGCCCTCGCAGCGGGAAACACCGCCTGTCCGGGTACGTACGCGCGAACCGGTCCGGCAGACCGTCCCACGCGAGGAGCCCGTCCTCGCCCTGCGGGACATCGGCTTCGGCTACGTCCCGGACCGGCCGGTGCTGCGGGGCCTGTCCTTCAGCGTCGCGCACCGGCAGCAGGTCGCCCTGGTCGGCCGGTCGGGTGCCGGAAAGAGCACGGTCTTCGCCCTGGTGTCCAGGTTCTACGAACCGGACTCCGGGGTCCTGCTGTTCGACGGCCTGCCCGCCACCGGACTGAGCCGCGCCGCATGCCGAGAACGCATCGCCGTCGACGACCAGAACACCCACGTCGTCCACGGCACGCTGCGGGACAACATCACCTACGCCGTGCCCGACGCCACCGAGGCCGAGGTGCGACGCGTCATCGAACTCGCCCGGCTCGAAGGTGTCGTACGGCGACTGCCGGGCGGCCTGTCAGGAGTGCTCGGCGAACGCGGCGGCACCCTCTCGGCGGGAGAACGCCAGCGTGTCGCCCTGGCCCGCGCCCTGCTTGCCCGTCCCGCGCTCCTCCTGCTCGACGAGCCCACCTCCCACCTCGACACCGTCAACGAAACGGCGCTCACCACAGTGATGAGGGACGTCACCCGGGAGTGCTCCGTGCTGGTGGTCGCACACCGGCTCTCCACGGTGCAGCACGCCGACCGGATCGTCGTACTGGACAACGGCCGCACCGCTGCCTGCGGACGCCACGAGGAACTGCTCACCAGCAGCCCCACCTACCGCGAACTGGCCGCCGGACAGATGCTCCGCCCGGCCGGCACCCGGACTTCCACCGTCACGCCCGCCCGTACCCGCCCCCGCCACCCACTGTGAAACCGGCGCGCAACACGTGCCCCGGGAAGGGGCCGGAGCATCGCGCGAGCACGACGGTGGGTGCGCGGCGGTTCAGTGCCATGGTTGGTGAAAACGAACGTCGGGCCCGGGGAGAACATTCACGCACACCGTGCATCGGCCCGGCAAAAGGACGATCCTCAGCCAGTTTGCGCAAGCGACTCCAGTCCCTGTTCCGTCCTGAGCCGTACTCGCCGCCACCGGATCCCGCGTCCACGACGTCCTCAGCCCCGACCACGAGCTGACCGTCGCCATGTTCCTGCCCATCGGGTTCCTCGGGGTCCTCGCGCTACGCGCTGTCGTCCCCGTCGTCGCGGGAGCCGCGGCACTGTCGCTGGTCACAGAACTTGCCCAGACACTGGTGCCGGGTATCGGTCGCGGCTGCGACACCAGCGACTTCCTGATGAACAGCATGGGCGGGGCACTGGGCGCCCTCGCGGCCTGGGGCTGCCTGCGAGTCTCCAAGCACGAGATCAAGCCCAACGCGCACCCGCGCCCCACCGCCGTGGCCTGCGGCACCGTACTGGCATTCACCGCGCTCGCCGCAGGTGCCTGGGTCACTCCCCAGCACGTGGACTCCACCAGTCTCCAGTCCGTCGGCAGCGAAGAGAAGCAGGCAGCGCAGAAGGCGATGAGCGACGCCTTCGGCGACCGCTGCTCCGTGGCCAGCGTGCAGGTGCAGCCGCCGTGGCGGAACTCCCCGGGAAATCTCCTCCTCGCGCTCACTGATGAGAGGGGGACAGCCTCGCTGACCTGACCCGATGCGAAGGAACTCACCATCACCTTCGAGACCACCGACAAGACCGCCGGCGCAAGCTTCCCGGTACCAGGGGCGGACAGGAAACCTGCCGACGCAGACGACGCGTACACGATCGCCGAAACGTATGCTCGCCGCTGCTTCCCCGCAGCCCTTTCCGGGTCGAAGCACTTCGTCGACCCGGTCGGAGATAAGGGCGAGCTGGGCCGGATGGTCGGCCGGCGACGCGAGAACGCCGACGGCGTCCTGATGCCCCTGCGCCTCGATGCACAGATCAACACCGCAGGACGTATCTCCCAGCTCCTGACCGCCGGCGCCGAAGACCCCAAGGAACTGCCCAAGGCGAGTGTTTCCAAGGCCACGGCCGAGGCCACGGCACTGAAGTCGATCACGGCAGAGGTGAAGGGCAGAAGCTGAAGGCGGCCGACAGCTCCCTCATGGCCGTCGAACGCTCCGGCCAATGGCGCGCGCCATGGCTCGTCACCCTCAAAGACTCGACGGGTGAGACGTTCCTGACGGTGACCTACGTCGACGCGGCCACCGGCAAGGCCGAGAACCGCTGCCCCACGGAGTCGGTCTGCGGAACGTGCGGTTGCCTCGCCATGGCGAGGCATCCGCACTTCGTGCCTGAGCCAACGGCGTACGGACAGCAGCCGCGGAAGCGAACCACTGCACGAGAGCGGTGGCGATTTCGCGTGCCCAGGCGCTGCACCGCGATCTGACCGCCTCGGCCCACCTGTGCACCGACACAACTCTCGGCAGGCAGCCTTCTTCACTCTTGTACCGGCTCCTTCCCCTGCTTCGACTCCGCGGTCGCGGCCATGAGCGTCATCGTCCGCCTGATCCGGGAGGAGTGCTTCCTGCTCGCTGGCCCACGCCTCCTGGGCCGACCCGGTCGAAGCCCGCTTCGGACCACTGCGACAGTCCACCATCGCCAACTCCAGCCGCCCCGACCCCACCGTCCAGACCCGGGCCCTCCATGCCTACCTGCGCCGGCGCAATGCCCACGCCCGCCACCGCGACGTCCTGGCCGCCGAACGCCGAGAACGCGCCCACATCCGCAGTGAGACACGCATCCGCTGGTGCGGACGTCCTCCCCAGACCGCAGCCTGAGCCGACCGGCGACCCAACGAGGTCACAGGATCAGCAGTCGAGTGGGGACGAAGAAGAGCCGGACAGGTGGTCCTGGTACCGGACGGGACCTCAACGCCACGCGTGGCGGATCTTCAACCGTCCGAGCCCCATGGCCCCGGAGATCCGGATTCTCGGCCCGCCGGGGCGGGAGCTCCGCCGGGCCTTGTAGAGCGTGTCCTTCCACCCGGTGTGCAGGCCCTCGGTGTCGACGATCGCGTCGCGAGGCACCGTGATCCTGGCCCTGCCGGTGCCGAGTTGCAACTCGATGTCGACCACTGGATGCTCGATGACGGCCCGGGACAGATCGAGGTGCACTCTTCCGAATGCGGACTCGACCTTGAGGATCCGAGGTACCCGCCATGCGCCGCGCCGCCGGATCCGTCCGCCGGCGGCGGCAATCGTGGACGTGGTGCCAGCATTCTTCTCCGGTAACGAGGCCAGAGGCGACAGGAGCTCGCTGCGTGTCCTGGCGGTGAGGACCTGGCCGAGGCCTTCGTCCAACTCCTCGTGTGAGATGTGCCCTTCGGCGTACGCCTCCCGCAGGCGCTGCACGGCCGTGTCGCGGTCGTCTTCGCTGATCAGCGACGGTGGGTCTTCCGGCAGGGAGGTCACCGTCTCACTCTAGCGCCGTGCCGACGTCGCGAACACGCCAAGGTCCGTAGCAGGCAAGGCAATTGACGGGGAGGCCGATCGCTCGTCTTCACGGCCTTGGCCACCCGCCCCGGTGAACCTGTGCGTTCGAAATCGGGGTCAGCTCCTGTGTCATCCCTCAGGTTCTGCTTGTCGTTGACCTGGTGCCGTGGCGACACGAGGGCGCAGGCCAGCGCCGGCATGTGGTCGGTGCCGGCCCGCAACCGCTCTGAAACGTCCGGCCCTGCCCCACCGGGCCGTCGGGGAGGTCACTGCGTCCGCTTGCGGACCTGCTTCACCTCCTGGTCGACGGCCCAGGCATCGGCGACCGTGCCGAGGTGGCCGAGCTTGTCGGGGTTGATGACCGAGCGGATGGTCTGGATCTGCCCGTCGAGTACGTCGAGGGCGAGGATGTGGAGGACCTTGCCGTCGCGGTCGCGGAAGAGCGCGCCCGGCTGGCCGTTGACTTCGTGCGGTTCGAACCTGATGTCGGCCCGGGCCATCAGCGGGTAGACGGTGGCGAGCAGCCGGGCCACGTTCTCGGCACCGGAGACGGCCCTGGCCAGCTGCGGGGCCTTGCCGCCGCCGTCCCCGACGAGCTGGACGTCGGCGGACAGCTGGGCTCTGCAGCCCCTCCACGTCACCCTCCGCCAGTGCCTCGAAGAACCGCCGCGCCAGCTCCTGCCGCTCCCGGCGGTCCGCCTCGAACCGGGGGCGTCCCTCGTGCATGTGGCGGCGCGCCCGTACGAGCAGCTGCCGGCACGCCGCCTCCGAGCGCCCCACCGCGGCGGCGATCTCGTCGAAGCCGAAGGCGAACACATCCCGCAGCACGAACACCGACCGCTCCAGCGGGCTGAGCCGCTCCAGGAGCAGCAGCGCCGCCATCGACACCGATTCGGCCAGCTCCGCCGCGCGGGCCGGGTCCTCATACGGATCGTCCAGCAGTGGCTCGGGCAACCACGGTCCGACGTACTCCTCCCGCCGCACCCGGGCGGAGCGCAGCACGTCGATCGCGATCCGGGTGACCGTGGCCGACAGGAACGCCTTGGCCGACACGGGCCGGGTGGTCGAGGCGTCGTAGCGGAGCCAGGTCTCCTGCACCGCGTCCTCCGCCTCCCCCACGCTGCCCAGGATCCGGTACGCGATCGAGAACAGCAGCGGCCGCAGCTCCTCGAACTCCTCGACCTTGCCCATGCCGTCTCCTCCTTGGGGTCTCTGTGTGTGGCCGGTCCCGGGCCGGCCAGGCATCCTTCGAAGATCATCCGATGGGTGAGCGGGGCGGACGACGCTCGCACCGCGACCGTGCTCCCACCTCGTGACCACCGTGCCCGGGACACCGTGCCTGCCCCGGGGGCAAGGCGTGGCGGCGGTTCAGTGGAACTGGCCGGCCTGGTAGTCGCCGGCCGGCTGCTGGGCGATGATGTTCAGCCGGTTCACCGCGTTCATGAACGAGACCAGCAGTACGAGGGCGGTGAGCTGCTCCTCGTCGTAGTGCTCGGTGGCTCGCGCCCACACCTCGTCGCTGACCCCGGTGGCCGCGTCCGCGACCCGGGTCCCCTGCTCCGCCAGCTCCAGCGCGGCCCGCTCGGCCTCGGTGAAGACCGTGGCCTCCCGCCACGCCGCGATCAGGTTCAGCCGCACCGGACTCTCGCCGGCAGCGACGGCTTCCTTGGTGTGCATGTCGATGCAGACCGCACACCGCGTTGATCTGGCTCACCCGCAGCGCCACCAGCTCCTGCGTCGCGGCCGGCAGCGGCGACTCCTTCAGCTCCCGGCCGGCCCCCATGAAGTACTTGAGGGTCTTGCCGGCGGTCGGGCCGGCGAGGTAGTTCAGTCGCGCGTCCATCGTGTGCTCCTCCACGTTCGTCGATGCCTTCACCCCCGAGACGAGACGGCCCTCACGCCTGTGACACGGCGTGGCGTGACCTGCGTCTCTCCGCTGTCCGGGTGCGGGGATGTCACAGGCCGAGCCGCCGCCTCGTCCCGGGTACGGAAGTCCTCGATCAGGGAGTTGACGATGAACGTCGCGCTGTGGATCACCACCGGAGTACTGGCCGCTGTCTGCCTGGTGGGCAGTGCCAAGATGTTCGTGCCGCCGGAGAAGATGGCCGCGATGGGCTCCTCCGCGCAGTGGGTCCTGGACTTCAGCCCCGGCACCCTCAAGGCCATCGGCGCCGTCGAGCTGCTGGCTGCGGCCGGTCTGATTCTGCCCGCGGTGCTCGACGTCGCGCCGGTCCTGGTGCCGCTGGCCGCCACCGGACTCGCTGTGCTGTTCGCCTGCGCGCTCACCATGCGTCTGCGCCGTGGGGAGAAGGCCACGATCGCCGGCGACCTGATCTACCTCGTCCTGGCCCTCTTCGTCGCGTGGGGCCGTTTCGGCCCCGAGTCCTTCACCGGCTGACGACCGGCGCACATCCAGTCGAGCGCCACAGCGTCAGGCGCACCACGTGACCACCGCACACGGCAGACGAAAGGGCCACTTCCACGGGCGGACCTACGACGGCCCAGCGGTGAGGCGGCACGTTCCGCAAGGCCGCGGCCGTCCTGCGGACCGTGATCCTGTTCTTCCGGGCGGCCGCCTCCGGAATGCCGCTGTCCTCGCCCCACGGCGCTGCCGCACGACGTCGGATCACGCGTGAGGTACGGAGCTTCGATGCTCTACGTGCTCGACGCGGCCCCCACCCGGCTTCTGCGGCGCCCCTCCCGAGGACCGGCGCTCCCTGAGCACCTCCTGGTTCGAGCGCCGCTGCACGCCCCTTCACCGCCCGCCTTCGCTTCAGGCCGGAATGGGGACCCTCTCCGCTATTGGGTAGACTGACCTACCTAGTAACGGAGAGGGAGTGCGATGAGCGAGACCGGAACGGCGGTGGCGCGCCCCGGCAGGCGGCGGGGGGCCGAGCGCGAGCGGCTGCTCGCCGCTGCGGCGTGCCGCTTCTACGCGGACGGCGTGGCGGCGACGGGGATCGACACGATCACCGCTGAGGCGGGCGTGGCGAAGATGAGCCTGTACAACAACTTCTCCTCCAAGGCCGATCTGGTGATGGCCTACCTCGACGCACGGCATGAGGAGTGGCTGGGCCTGTACCGGCGCCGGCTGGAGGAGGCCCGGGACGGTCGCGGCGGCGTGCTGGCCGTCTTCGGCGCGTACGCCGACCACGCGGCCTTCGCCTACGAGCACGGCTTCCGGGGCTGTGGGCTGCTGAACGCGGCCGCCGAACTGCCCGCAGGGGACGAGGGCCGGGCCGTGGTGCGCCGGCACAAGGAGGAGGTCGAGGATCTGCTCGCAGGGCATCTCGAGGAGCTGCTGCCCGGGCGCCCGAGGAAGCGCGCGCGGTGGCGGAGCACCTGTCGTTCCTGCTGGAAGGCGCGATGGCACGGGCCGGACTGGAGGGTTCGGGTACGCGTCTGGAGCATGCCCGGGCGATGGCGGCCGACCTGCTGGACCGGCTGTGACGCGGTCCGCCGGACACGCGGCCGGCTCGGTCGGCGTGGGGGCGGTGTGCGTGCTGATGGCGTCGGTGCTGTGGGGCACCACGGGCACCGCCGCGACGTTCGCCCCCGCGGTGGGGCCGCTCGCGCTCGGGGCCGTCCGCCATGGGCCTGGGCGGACTGCTCCAGGCCCTCGTCGCCGCCCCCCGCATCCGCCGGGAAGGACCTCGACTGCGTGCGCACAAGGGGGTGGTGCCGCTCGGCGCGATCGCGGTCGGGACCTACCCCCTGGCGTTCTACACCTCCATGCACCTGGCCGGGGTCGCCGCCGGCACCGTGGTGTCGATCGGATCGGCCCCGCTCGCCTCGGCCCTGATCGAGCGCGTCGCCGACGGGCGCCGCCTCACGCGCCGCTGGATGACCGGCGCTGCCCTGGGGCTGTCCGGGACAGTGCTGCTGTGCACGGCGAAGCCGCCGGCGCGCACTCCGGCCCCGGGGCCCACTCCGCGGGGGAGACCGTGCTCGGCGTGGGACTGGGCCTTGTGGCCGGGCTGACCTACGCCCTGTACTCATGGGCGGCCCATCGCCTGATCAGCCGCGGTGTCACCTCCGGCGCGGCCATGGGAACCGTCTTCGGGCTGGGCGGGCTGCTGCTGATGCCGGTGCTGCTGGCCACCGGCGCCCCGCTCCTTTCCTCCTGGTCCAATGCGGCCGTCGGCATCTACATGGCTCTGGTGCCCATGTTCGTCGGCTACGTCCTGTTCGGCTGGGGCTTGGCGCACGTTCCGGCGAGCACCGCGACCACCCTCTCCCTGCTGGAACCCGCTGTCGCGGCCGTACTGGCCGTACTTGTCGTCGGTGAACGTCTGCCCCTTCCGGGGTGGGCCGGCATCGCCTTGGTCGTCGGCTGCCTCACCGTGCTCACCACGCCGACTCGGACGACTCATCGACCGCGGGCGGATCCCGGCGACGGCCCGGCCGATCGTGGAGGACCCCACCTCGTAGAGCACCCCGAGGACCTCGTGGGCAAGGCCGGTCCGCAGATGCGCGAGCGTGGCCAGTAACCGGCCGGTGAAGACGAATGCGCACTTCGGCCCGGCTCCTGCCTGATGCCGGCAGGCTCCTCGCGCCGTTGACGGCGCCCGGACCCCCAGCGCGCCTCCCCACGCCGGGCGAGTTCTTCCACCAGCCGCGCCCGGATGCATGTGCGAGAGACCACAGAAGGCAGGACGGGACGTGGCCGCGCGGGCTTCCTTGATCTTCACAATCCAGACAGCTCGCACGGCCTTTCCGCATGCCGCCATACGTGACCGGGATCAGTCGTGCGGCAGCCTGTCAGCCGCAGGAGAGGTACTTGTACCCCGCCTGGCCGAGAAGGACACGCGCAGGGAACTCGTCCACGCGACGCGCACCTACAACGCCGGTGGTTTGACCTTGACGCTGCGTCAACTTCTAGCGTCGGGGCCATGCCGATCACTGTTCTTGACACCTTCTCCGCCACGAGGCGGATCCTGCTGGCCCCGGTCGCGGACCGCGTTGACCTGCTGCGTTCGATGCTGGAGCCCACCAGGGGCATGTACCGCTACCACCCCGGCGAGGTCGACCTGGTGGCCATGCACCTCGAAGCGTCCGGGTTCCCCATCGACCGCGACGAGGAGCGCTGCCTCGACGCGCTCGAAACCCTGGCGGCGGCCGGAGCCTGGGAGCGGATGCAACGCGCCCTCGACGACGCTCTCACCGTACTGCTGGAGACGACGCCGGGGCTGGGGGCCCCGGACATCACCGTGCTGTTCGTGCTCGGCGACCCGGGTGACGAGCACTTCATGGGTCCCTGCCAAGGAGTGACCGGGTTCGGCGGCATCTCGGGCCACATCGTGATCACGCTCTGGCCCTTCCCCGAGAACGTGGAGCGGCTGGAGGCCACCGCCGTGCACGAACTCCACCACAACCTGCGGTTCGGCCCGGGCGGGGTCGTGTGGGACCCGATGACCGTCACGGTCGGCGAGCACATCGTCTCCGAGGGTCTGGCCGACGCCTTCGCCCGACAGCTCTACGGCAACGAACTCGGCCCCACCCGCATCGGCGTGCCGTACCTGCACGACGACGAGATCTTCGGCAAGGTGCTCACCGGGCTCGACGTGACAGGCATGCAGAACTTCACTGCCTGGGTGCACGGTGACCCCAGCGCCGAGCGCTTCGGCCTCACCCCGGTGGGACTGCGACGGGCGCCGGGTACGCCGCGGGCAACAGGCTGGTCGACACCTACCTGGCGGCGACCGGGCAGACGGCGGCGCAGGCCCTGCACGCCGACAGCTCGGAGATCATCGCCGCCACGCTCCGCCGCGGGTAACACTGGAACGATGGAGTGGACGATCCAGGAACTCGCGACGAGAGCTGGCATCACCAGCCGCACCCTGCGTCACTACGACCACATCGGGCTCTTGGCCCCGTCCCGGGTCGGCGCGAACGGGTACCGCTACTACGACCCGGGCGCGGTCGCCCGGCTCCAGCGGATCCTGCTCATGCGCCGGCTAGGCATGGGCTTGCCGGCCATCGCCGAGGTCCTGGCCGACGAGGTGGACACGTGCGACGGGCTCCGCGAGCACATCACCGCACTGGAAGAGGAACGGGACCGCATCGAACGGCAGATCCGGTCTGTGCGTCACACGCTCGAGGCCCTCCGGGCGGGGGCGGAACCGCGGATGGACGTCATGTTGGCGGGGTTCAACGACCGCTACAAGGACGAGGTGATCTCACGCTGGGGCGAGCGCGCGTTCCAGGTGAGCAACGACTGGTGGCACGGCAAGACCCTTGAGCAGCAGCGGGCCTGGAAGCAGGCCGCCGAAGACCTCGTCGCCGCATGGGTCGCCGCAGTGAAGGCCGGGGTTTCCCCGACATCGGAACACGCTCAGTCACTGGCTGCCCGGCACGTCCGGTGGCTGAGCCAGATCCCGGGTACCCCCACGGCCGAGGGCGACCGGGAGCGCTCGATCGAGATGGTGGAAGGCCTGGGGGACATGTACGTCGACGACCCCCGCTTCGCCGGCATGTACGACGACGTCGCGGGCACGACGTTCGTCCGCGACGCATTGCAAGCGCACGCGCGGACGCGGATGTAGCTCGCGTGGTGCGCAGAAGTGACTGGGACCTGTCCGGTCGATCCGTGCGGAGCCGGATGGTGAGGGCCGCAGCGGCGCCGAGGCAGACGTAGCAGTGCTTGGCACAGCGGGTGGCCGTCGCGCGGTGCTTCTTCGGCCGACGTGAAACCCGCGTCGGCATCGGCGGACGGCAACCGAGCCATGACCGCGGCCGAACCTCTTCGATCCGAGACTTCAGAGCTCAGCGACAGGTGAAGCTGTCATGCGATTCTCTGACAGTTACACTTGTCATCAAGCTTAGTGACAGTGATACTTGTCGTATGGATGATGCTGCAACGATCCCCACCCCCGACAAAAACGACGAGAACTTCTGGGCCACCGTCATGACTCTGGTGGAGCCCGCCTGGAGCGAGCCCACCGAGGACGACGCGTTCGCCATGGACGAGGACGTGCTCAACGCGGTCCGCGCGCTGGCCGAACGGATCTCGACGCGCGCGCTGGCCTACCGCACCGCCGGCAAGCCCTTCGACCCCGCGCTCATGGCCGCGCCCGACGTACAACTGGCCTTGCTGCGAGCACTGTACGAAGCAAAGCGGTCCGTCGACCGGCTGGCCGAGAGCGCCGCCACCGTCGCCGGCCGCAGCGGAGCCAGCTACACCCAGCTGGGTACAGCCTGGGGTGGCATCAAGCGCCAGTCCGCCCGCCTCAAGTGGCCCCATGCGGTAGTCAAGAGGTCCGCCGGCGAGTCCATCCCGCTCCACTACGCAGGAGGCACCGCCGCCATTCACCACGACCCGGACGCCGATGCCTGGTGGTACACCGCCACCGCCGCGGATCAGCAGGACGAGGAGTCCGAAGCCGTCCACCGCACCTCGACCGAGGCCATCGCACGGGCGACCGAGTTCCTCCTGGCGCACGCCCGGCCCAGCCGGCAAGCACCCGCCTGAGCGACCCTGCTCGCAGGCGTACGTCTGCGGTACCTGACCGGAGAGCGCCGACGCGATGGAACTCACCCGGCTGGACCACCACCAGGAACAGGTCCCAGGACCTCGCGAGCGGCTGGAGCCCGGGGGAGGTGCACGCATCCGAGGAAGGGACTGTCGCGGTGCTTGTGGCGGACCACCCGGGGCCTGCCCCGGTAGCGACTGGGGCAGGCCGGTCGCTCAGCGGGTGTCGGGCCGGCGCCTCGTGATCCACCGGGCGGCGAGGAGCCCTGAGGCGGCGGTGAGGATGGCGGCGGCGTTGAGGGCGCCGGCGGGGGCGCCGGCAACAGGGGTGCCTGCTGCGTAGCCGATGTCCCGCCTGAAGCGGTCCCGAGGGCGTTGGCGCGTCAGGCGGAGGGCCCGGTCGCAGATGGAGACGGTGAGGGCAAGGCAGACCATGGCGGTGCCCGGACCGAGTCCGACGGCGACCAGGCCCAGACCGTGGTCGGTGAAGAGCAGGGAAAGACGCCTCAGGTGAGGCCGTCGTCGAGGTTCACGAGGCCGGCTTGGCCGGCTCCGCGCAGGGAGCGGTAGGACACCGACGGGCCGGTGGGCCCATGAGATCATCGTGTCCACCGCCCCGGGGGCCCTGGCGCTGTCGTCTCCTGCCGGCTACGGGTTGCGCGGCTCGACCGGAGCACTGGTGACACCGAACTGCGGCACCTGGGGGAACGGGCATGGGGGACAAGGGCATGACGGAAGTGCGCCGGAAGCGTACGCGTGCCGAGCGGCTGACCGAAGGACTGACCGTCGCCGTGGCGTCGGTCCTCTCGTTCGGCCTGCTGGTCGGCCCGGCAGTGGTCTTCGGCACGACCGCCTGGCACCTGGTCACCGACACCGGCGCCACCGCGTTCAGCCGGCTCTCGACGCCGGTGGTCTTCCTCGTCCTCGTGACGCTGCCGCTCGCCCTGGCCCGCGCGGTATTCCGTTCGGGCCGGCGCAGGGGCAGGGAGCGGCTGACGGCGGCGGTCCCGGCGGTGCTGGCGCTGCTCGGCGCGTCCGTCGTGCCGTTCGCGGCTCTGTGCCTGGTCTTCGTGTACGCGGACTGATCTCCGGCTACGGCGGCCCGCCCGATGTTCACGAGGGCAGGCTCGTTGTCACCAGGGAACGAAGCGCTCCGCCTCGGTGAAGGAGTGACAGCTGTCATGCATTCCTTCTGGAACAGCACACTCTGGGGACCTTCGAGAAGGGCGCCGCAGCTGCGACCGCCCCTTCGCCATGCGGTCGTGCCCCGATTCGCCGAGCAGGGGTGGATGTGCGAGCTCCCGGTGGTGGGCCGAAGGCGGCGTACCTCCGGTCCCCGGAGGGGAACCGGCGAAATGCGAACCTTGAGGTGACGGAAGGAGAAGCGAGTATCGGGTCGTTGCCGTACCGCCCCTCGAAACCATGCGTGACGGTGGTTGTCACATTCGTGGGTCCGGCGGTGTCTTCATGTCAAACAGGCCGACAGGCCACTGGACAAGGAGACACCATGACACCGCGCATTCCGAAGGCGGAGCTCCCCGCCGCGATGAGGGAAAACATGATCAAGCAGCTCGGTGCCGTGCCCGAGCCCGTCGAGGTGGTGTGGCACAGCCCCAAGGTCGCCACGTCCAGCCTGGAGTTTTCGGCCAAGCTGGCTGAATGGGATGTGGCCGACGCGAGCCTCAAGTCGTTCGCGCACATGGCCGTCGCGGCGCAGGTCGGCTGCAGCTGGTGCCTCGACGTCGGCTACTTCCAGGCGCAGAACGAGAACCTGGACCTGGCCAAGGCGAGCCAGGTGCCGCGCTGGCGGGAGTCGGAGGTGTTCACCCCGCTGGAGCGGGACGCGATGGAGTACGCCGAGGCCATGACGAACACGCCGCCGACCGTCACCGACGAGCTGTACGCGAGCCTGCTCGACCGGCTCGGCCCGGCGGCGATGGTCGAGCTCACCGCGTACATCGCCTTCGTCAACATGGCGACCAGGAACAACAATGCGAACGGGATCACGTCGCAGGGTTTCTCCGATGCCTGCGAGATCCCACTGGCCACACGCCCTGAGACGTCCCGGGCAGCGTCGACGGCATGACCGAGGACCCGTTCGTCGCCCATCGCAGCCTTCTGTTCACGGTCGCCTACGAGATGCTCGGGTCGGCGGCCGACGCGGAGGACGTGCTGCAGGATTCCTGGCTGCGGTGGGCCGACGTCGACCAGTCGCAAGTGAGCGACCCGCGGGCGTACCTCGTCCGGGTCGTCACACGGCAAGCGCTCAACCGCCTGCGCACGTTGTCGCGCAGCCGCGAGGAGTACGTCGGCGAGTGGCTGCCGGAGCCGCTGCTGACCAGCCCTGATGTTGCCGAGGACGTCGAGCTCGCGGAGAGCGTCTCGATCGCGATGCTGACCGTCCTCGAAACGCTCGGGCCCACCGAGCGGGCGGTGTTCGTGCTCCGCGAGGTGTTCGAGATGCCGTACGGCGAGATCGCCGAGGCCGTCGGGAAGTCCGCGGCCACAGTGCGGCAGATCGCGCGACGGGCACGCGAGCATGTGGCGGCTCGGCGGCCGCGGGTGCAAGTGAGCCGGACGGAGCAGCGGGCCGTGATGGAGCGGTTCCTGGCCGCGTTGCGAACCGGGCGGTTGCAGGAGCTGCTGGAGGTCATGGCGCCGGACGTGGTCCTGATCGCCGATGGCGGCGGGCTTGCTGCAGCCGCTCTGGCTCCGCTCCACGGGGCCGAACTGGTGGCGACGGTGCTCGCGCGCGCGAACCGGGTGGCGGCCTCGTTCGAGACGGCGACCGTGTGGCTCAACGGCGCGCCTGCGGGCCGGTTCGAGATCGACGGCGAGCCGACCGCACTGAGCCTTGTAGTGGAGAACGGGCGGGTCACCCGGATCTACCTGATGAGAAATCCGCAGAAGCTGACACGGCTCGACGAACTGGCCGAACTCGCCAGGTAGGCCTGCTGCTGCTCTGGCATCGTGAGTGTTCCGGGCGGTTCTCGCCGCCCGGAACACTCACGACCTGTCGCGCGGGGATTTGTGCGAACGCCATTTTGCGAGGGATTACGAGAACGGAGTTCGGGGGCAAACCGGGCACGGTCCGGTGGGGGAGCGGGGTCTCGCAGAACTAGGGCCTCGTGTTTGGATCATCGGGCGGACCAGAGGAAGATGCCCGCGACGTGCAGCCCTGCCAGGTAGAGGGTCGCTGTCTTCTCGTAGCGGGTGGCGATTCCGCGCCACTGCTTCAAGCGGCTGATGCACCGTTCGACCGTGTTGCGCTGCTTGTATGCCTCGCGGTCAAAGGCCGGCGGTCTGCCGCCCCGGCTGCTGCGCCGCCACCGGTGGCCACGCCGGTCCGCCGGAATGGGGATCACCGCCCGGATGCCGCGCTTGCGCAGGTGCTCGCGGATCGTGCGGGAGGAGTAGGCCTTGTCGGCCAGGACGTTGTCTCAGAGACCGCCCGGGCAAGCCCTGGGCGGGGATCCGGACTTGCTGAAACCGGGTAGGTACTGGACCGGTGTCGCACGAAGGAGACCTGATGAAGTCGAAGCCCTTGTTCATCCTGCTCGCCGTCTTGACCCTGCTGTCGTTTGTCGCCCCGGCCCAGGCAGCCGAGGCCGCGGACCCGTACAACGGCCAGTCGCCCTACAAAGTGATCAACGGCCGCTCCTGCAACTCCGATGGATCCATCCACGACACCGAGGAGATCGTCCGGGGGGACAGCGTCTACGGCACTGTCCAGTTCCGCTGGAACCTGCGATGCAACACGGCGTGGGCGTTCGTGAACTTCGGCACCAAGCTCAGTGCCGGCGAGTCGGGCAACGCGCTGATTCGCCGCGCCGGACCCAACGGCAGCCACGCACTCGCCTTCAGCTGTGACACCGCCGGCGGGAACAAGCATGTCCAGGCCGGTCAGACCACCTGCTACACGCCGATGATGAGCCGCAAGTACTCGATGTGGGTGGAGGGATACCTCTACCGCAAGAACAGCGCCGGAGCGTGGGTCACTCACGCCTTCGGCACGACGCGATGGGTTCCCGGCTCCTGAGCGTGGTCACACAGCGCGCACAGCGGTGTCCCCGGCTTCTCCGTGACGTTCAGGGCGTGCTCCATATCGAGCAGCGGCGCGCCCTGCGGCGCTTCCTCGCGGTCCGGCGCGTGCAGTACACCCCGGACGGGGCAGCGACCGTCGCGCACCTGCTGCAGTACCCAGCCCGAAGGCCGGCGTTTCCCGAGGACGTCACGCACCACCGCCTGCGGTGAAGGCTCCAGGCGCTCGGTTGCGACCTGGTCGTAGTCGACGCCGTCGACGCCGCACAGGGCCGGGGGGACCGGACCCACGCCCGGCACCGCGCTGCCGTCCTACCGGTGAAGAGCAGTGTTCCGGGTCTGCGCTACTGGGCACGGGGGCGGGGACGGTGACGACGCCCGCGACGGTGAATGCGGACACGGACCTCGCCGAGGCCGGGGCCGGAGGTCGGGGCCGGAGGTCGGTTCGGGGGCCGCCGACGTGCAGGACGGCGGCGGCCCCACCACTGGCTGGACTCGATGCCGTTCCGGCCGTAGCAGGTGCCCGGTCGTGTGGGCGGGGTGTTCGCCAGGATGGTGGCGCTCGGCACGCGAGGGCGCCGCCTGGGGAAAGGCCGAGGCGGGTGTGGCATGCGCGCATTCCCGCAACTGTGGAGGAGCGGCCGGAAACCTTCCCCTTCAACAGCAGCGGTGATCGGGCCTGTTGCTCATCTCTTTGCGGCAAACCATCCTGAAAACACCAATGATCCAGTGGGCTGCCCGGGCCTCGCTCGCACGTCGGCTCCCAGGCGAACTCGGATCTGTGGGGCATGGCGAAAGTATTGCAATTTCCTTGCGTAGCTTGCGCTAGTCTTGCATGCATGACGCGACGACTTGCTCAGGTGGCCAAGAAGGTGGGAGTCAGCGAGGCCACGGTAAGCCGGGTACTCAACGGCAAGCCCGGTGTCTCGGACGCGACCCGGCAGTCCGTACTGACGGCGCTGGACGTACTGGGATACGAACGGCCCACGCAGTTGCGGGGTGAGCGTGCGCGCCTGGTGGGGCTCGTCCTGCCTGAGCTCCAGAACCCCATCTTCCCCGCGTTCGCGGAAGTGATCGGGGGTGCGCTGGCCCAGCAGGGCTTGACGCCCGTGCTGTGCACACAGACCAAGGGCGGGGTCTCGGAGGCCGACTACGTAGAGCTGCTGCTCCAGCAGCAGGTCTCCGGAGTCGTTTTCGCGGGCGGCTTGTTCGCACAGGCCGACGCCTCGCACGCCCACTACCGACAGCTGGCCGAACGCAACATCCCGGTAGTGCTCATCAATGCACCCATCGCGGGACTGGACTTCCCCTGCGTCTCCTGCGACGACGCGGTCGCCGTCGAGCAGGCGTGGCGCCATCTCGCCTCGCTCGGCCACGAGAGAATCGGTCTGATTCTCGGCCCCGCGGATCACATTCCGTCGCGTCGGAAGAGGGAGGCCGCCGGGGCGGCGGCGAAGGCCGCCGGCAAGGAGCTGGCGGAGGAATTCGTCGAGCGGTCAATGTTTTCACTCGAAGGAGGCCAGGCGGCCGCCTCCCGCCTGCTGGGACGTGGAGTGACGGGGATCGTCTGCGCGAGCGATCCTTTGGCGCTGGGGGCCATCAGGGCCGCCCGTCGGCGGGGTCTCAGGGTTCCCTCGGACGTCTCGGTCGTCGGATTCGACGACTCTGCTTTCATGAACTGCACCGAACCGCCCCTGTCGACGGTGCGGCAGCCCATCGAGGCGATGGGGCGAGCCGCGGTTGAACTGCTGTGCGCCCAGATCCAGGGTTCACAGACCCACCCCGGCGAGCTTCTCTTCGAACCGGAACTGGTCGTCCGCGGTTCGACGGCCCAGGCGCCTGCCGCATAGCGCCGCGGAGTATCGGTGCCCGGCCTGTCGGGCTTCGGGCACTCGGACCCCCGCGCCGCTCAACTATGGGGTGCTGAGTGCCTGATGTCAGTGCCTTTCTTTCCCACGGGGCTCCGTGGTCCCAGTGCTTTATCCGCTCCACTGTCCGTGTGGTCGACTGTCGGCATGTTTCATGTGCGGCGACGTATCTTGCGCGCGTTTCTTCATGATGGTTGAGTAGCCGCGTTGTCGTCGGGCTGGATCCACTCGAGCGGGCGCGTCGCCTGACTGCGGCCGCACCGCAGCGCCGTCCAGCCTTTTTGCCGCCTCGGCTGCCCGCTTCCCGCAGTGAGCACTGTGCCCCTGCCTCCACACTCGTTGCGCTCCCCCTTGCGAAGAGCGGGCGAGGCTGCACCTTCTCCGGCCGGGCTCCCCTGGCCGCACCCGGACCGCCGGCGCGTGCCTCGTCTTCCGCACGCGCGCCCCTGTCGTGTTGCCCTGCCTCGTGCCCCTCGGAACTGCGCCGACCCCAGCAGGGCCTTCCGCTCTCCCCGGTGACACCGAGAGGCGCTTTGGGGCCGGACTGCCGATCCTCGCTGCGTCCCGGGCGGCACGTGGACTCCGCCGGGCGACCGTCACCGGGAGGCCGGCTCCCGTCGGTGGCCACTGTCAGGTCCACGCCACTGACCTGCGGGAACGGCGCCCTCAACTCACCGGACTGTCACGGCCGTTGACAAAGTGGCGGCCTGGTAGAAACCTGTCACCTTGATAACGCAAAACATCGACTGAATAACTCAAAAGTAGTAGTCGTGCGTTGCTATTTTCTCGCAGGACTCGTGTCAGGTACCTGACGAGGGGTTCTCGTCATCATCCACTCGGCGCACCGGCACACGCGCCTCGTCGCCTCGCCTCCGTCGACCGCGTGTTGGTGAAAGGCCGGGTGCCGAGCCGTGGCCGTCTGCCCGGATCACGGAACAAGAGGCCATCATGAGAGGCAAACACCAGGGCTGGCGGCTGATCGCCGGCGCGGTGACAGCCGGCTTGATCGCGGTCGGGCTGTTGCCCGTCACCGCCCATGCCGCGGCGGAGGAAGTCAACCTGGCTCTCGGCAAGTCCGCGAAGGCCGGTGGAGCGCACGGCGCCTACCCTGCCGGGAACGTCACCGACGGAAGCCAGCAGTCGTACTGGGAAGGGCCCGCGGGCGCCTTTCCGCAGTGGGTCCAGGTCGACCTCGGAGGCGATGTCCGGGCCGACCGGGTGGCGTTGAAGCTTCCCACCGGGTGGGAGGCGCGCAACCAGACCCTCAGTGTGCAGGGGAGCACCGACGGCAGCGTTTTCAGCACTCTCGCCGCATCGGGTTCACGCACCTTCGACCCGGCCGGGGCGAACACGGTGAGCATCGGCTTCACGGCCGCCACGGTCCGGTTCGTACGGGTGCAGGTGAGCTCCAACTCAGGCTGGAACGCGGCGCAGCTCTCCGAGCTGGAGGTCTACGGAGAGGGCGACGAGGGGCCGGGGGACCCGCCGACGAACGGTTCGAACCTGGCGCGCAACAAGCCGATCGAGGCCACCTCGACGACGCAGACCTACGTCGCGGCGAACGCCAATGACGACAGCCTCACCAGCTACTGGGAGTCCTCCGGATTCCCGTCCGGTCTGACGGTGAAGCTCGGCGCGAACGCCGACGTCGAGGCCGTGGTCGTCAAGCTGAACCCCGATCAGGCGTGGGGACCGAGGACCCAGGCGATCCAGGTCCTCGGACGTGAGCAGTCGGCCACCGGCTTCACGTCCCTCAAGGCGCGGGCCGACTACACGTTCAGTCCGGCGGCCGGGAAGAACACCGTCACGATCCCGGTGACCGGCCGGTACGCGGACATCCGGCTCACCTTCTTCTCCAACAGCGGGGGCACCGGGGCCCAGGTCGCGGAGTTCCAGGTGGTGGGCGCGGCGGCGCCGAACCCCGACCTCACCGTCACCGACCTGACCTGGGCCCCCTCCGCCCCGTCCGAGACCGACACCGTGAAGGTCAACACCACGCTACGCAACGCGGGGAGTGCCCCGGCGGCCGCCACCACGGTGAACGTCAGCCTGGAGGGCGCGGTGGCCGGCTCCGCTCCGGTGGCCGCGCTCGCGGCCGGAGCCTCGTGACCGTCGCGGTCACGGTGGGCAAGCGTCCGGTGGGGTCGTACACCGTCTCGGCGGTCGTCGACCCCACCGATACCGTCGCGGAGCAGGACAACAGCAACAACAGCCGGACGGCGTCGGCGAAGCTGGTCGTCGGCCAGAGCCCGGGGCCGGACCTGCGGGTCACGGGCATCACCTCCAACCCGGCCGCCCCGGCGGTCGGCGCGTCGGTCGGCTTCAGCGTGGCAGTGCAGAACCGGGGCACCACGGGTGTCCCGGCCGGACGGTGACCCGACTGGTCGCCGGCACCACCACGCTCAATGGCACCGCGGGCGCGATCGCCGCGGGTGACACCGCCACCGTCCCGATCAGCGGCACCTGGAAGGCCACCAGCGGCGGCGTCACACTGACCGCGACGGCCGACGCCACAGGCACGGTCACCGAGACCGACGAGAACAACAACGTCTTCGCGCGCTCCGTCGTCGTCGGACGCGGCGCGGCGGTGCCGTACACCGAGTACGAGGCCGAGGACGCCCGCTACCAGGGCACGCTCCTCACCTCCGACCAGAAGCGGACCTTCGGCCACACCAACTTCGCCACCGAGTCCTCCGGCCGTCGGTCGGTGCGGCTCGACTCGGCCGGCCAGTTCGTGGAGTTCACCTCCGCCAACGCCGCGAACTCGATCGTCGTGCGCAACTCGATCCCCGACGCCCCGTCCGGCGGCGGCGCCGAAGCGACGATCAGCCTCTACGTCAACGACACCTTCAGCCGGAAGCTGACCCTCTCCTCCAAGCACAGCTGGCTGTACGGGAAGACCGACGACCCCGAGGGCCTGACCAACACCCCGCAGACGGACGCGCGACGGCTCTTCGACGAGTCCCACGCGCTCCTGACGCAGACCTACCCGGCGGGGACGAAGTTCCGGCTCCAGCGTGACGCCGGGGACACGGCCTCCTTCTACATCCTCGACCTGATCGACCTGGAGCAGGTCGCACCGCCGGCGGCGCAGCCCGCGGGATGCACCTCGATCACGAATTACGGCGCCGTGCCGAACGACGGCATCGACGACACCGACGCCATCCAGCGTGCGGTGACGGCGGACCAGAAGGGTGAGATCGGCTGCGTCTGGATCCCGGCCGGCCAGTGGCGGCAGGAGCAGAAGATCCTGACCGACGACCCGCAGAACCGCGGTCAGTACAACGTGGTGGGCATCCGTGACGTGACGATCCGCGGCGCGGGCATGTGGCACTCCCAGCTCTACACCCTCACCCCGCCGCACCAGGCGGGCGGCATCAACCACCCGCACGAGGGCAACTTCGGCTTCGACATCGACGACAACACCAAGATCTCCGACATCGCCATCTTCGGCTCGGGCACCATCCGCGGCGGCGACGGCAACCAGGAGGGCGGAGTCGGCCTCAACGGGCGGTTCGGCAAGGACACGAAGATCAGCAATGTGTGGATCGAGCACGCGAACGTCGGCGTGTGGGCCGGACGCGACTACTCCAACGTGCCGGAGCTGTGGGGTCCGGGCGACGGTGTGGAGTTCAGCGGGATGCGGATTCGCAACACGTACGCCGACGGCATCAACTTCGCCAACGGCACACGCAACTCGACCGTCTACAACTCCTCGTTCCGCAACAACGGTGACGACGCGCTCGCGGTCTGGGCCAGCAAGTACGTGAAGGACACGTCGGTGGACGTCGGTCACGACAACCACTTCCGCAACAACACGATCCAGCTGCCATGGCGCGCCAACGGCATCGCGGTCTACGGAGGTTACGGCAACACCATCGAGAACAACATCATCTCCGACACCATGAATTACCCGGGGATCATGCTGGCGACCGACCACGACCCGCTGCCCTTCTCCGGGCAGACCCTCATCGCCAACAACGCCCTCCACCGCACCGGTGGCGCTTTCTGGAACGAGGACCAGGAATTCGGCGCCATCACCCTCTTCGCGCAGGGCCCCGACATCCCGGGTGTCACCATCCGCGACACGGACATCATCGACTCCACCTACGACGGCATCCAGTTCAAGACGGGTGGCGGCACGATGCCGGGCGTGAAGGTCACGAACGTCCGCATCGACAAGTCGAACAACGGCTCCGGCATCCTCGCGATGAGCGGCGCCCGGGGCAGCGCCACCCTCACGGACGTCACCATCACCGACTCGGCCGACGGTGACGTCCTGGTCGAGCCCGGCTCGCAGTTCGTCGTCAACAGGGCGGGCCAGCCGGCCGTTTCCGCGCCGTGAAGCGCCCTTGCCCCGGCCGCGGTGGCGGCGGGGCAAGGGCGCGCGCGAACGCGCATACGCGCATAGGCGTTCCCCCACGTACTTATCCGACTGAGCCGCGTCTCGACTGCCGACGGGCGCGAGGCGGAGATCGGGGACAGATGAGAATCAGGAACTGGAGATCACGGAGCATGAGCGCCGTGATCGTGACAAGCCTCCTGGCGCTGGGAGGCCCGCTGACGACCGCCCGGGCCGCCGGGGGGCCCAACATCGCGCTGGGCGATGCGGCAGCGGCGAGCAGCGCGCACAGCGAGTACGGCGCGCGGAACATCACCGACGGAAACCAGGGCACCTACTGGCAGAGCTCCGGTACCACCCTGCCGCAATGGGTGCAGGCCGACCTCGGCGCCACGACGCGCGTGGACGAGGTCGTGCTGAAGGTGCCGGCGGGCTGGGAGAGCCGCAGTCAGACGCTCTCCGTCCAGGGCAGCGCCGACGGGACCAGCTTCGCCACCCTCAAGAACTCCGCCTCGTACGCCTTCAGCCCTGGCGCGGGCAACACCGTCACGGTGTCCTTCCCCGCCACCCAGGCACGGTTCGTCCGGATCAACATCACCGCCAACAGCGGCTGGGAGGCGGCCCAGCTCTCGGAACTCGAAGTGCACGCGGCCGACGGGTCGTCGGCCGACCTGGCCGCCGGCCGGACCCTGACCGCGAGCAGCCACACCGAGGTCTACAGCGCACCCCGGGCGAACGACGGCAACCGTGCCACCTACTGGGAGAGCAGGAACAACGCCCTCCCTCAGTGGCTCCAGGCCGACCTCGGCTCCTCCGTCCGCGTCGACCGCGTCGTCCTGCGCCTGCCGGACACGTGGGAGGCCCGCAGCCAGACCCTGAAGATCCAGGGCAGCGCGAACGGTACGGACTTCACCGATCTGACCGCCTCCCGGGCGTACACCTTCGACGCGGCGAGCGGCCGTTCGGCGACGATCACCTTCGACGCCACCACGACCCGCCACGTCCGTGTCCTGGTCACCGCCAACACCGCGCAGCCCGCCGCGCAGATATCCGAGTTCGAGGTCTACGGGCCGACGACCGGTGACACCCAGGCGCCGACCGTCCCGTCCGGTCTCGCGTACACCGAGCCCGTCACCGGCCAGGTCAAACTGACCTGGAACGCCTCCTCGGACAACACGGCCGTCACCGGCTACGACATCTACGCCAACGACACCCTGCTCACGAGCGTCGCCGGGAACGTCACCACCTACACCGACAACCGGCCTGCGAACCAGACGGTCACCTACTACGTCCGTGCCAAGGACGCGGCCGGAAACCAGTCCGGCAACAGCAGCACCGTCACCCGCCGCGCCGACACCGGAGACACGCAGGCGCCCACCGCGCCGGCGAACCTGGCCCTCACCGAGCCCGCGAGCGGTCAGGTCAAGCTGGTCTGGAACGCCTCCTCGGACAACACGGCCGTCACCGGTTACGACATCTACGCCAACAACACCCTCCGGGACAGCGTCGCGGGCAGTGTCACCACCTACACCGACACCCAGCCGGCCACCGCAACGGTCACCTACCACGTCCGCGCCAAGGACGCGGCCGGAAACAAGTCCGGCAACAGCAACACCGTGACCCGCAACGGCAGCGGCGGTACGGGTTCCAACCTCGCCGTCGGCAAGCAGATCAGCGCCTCGTCCTCGGTCCACACCTTCGTCGCGGAGAACGCCAACGACAACAACACGGCCACCTACTGGGAGGGCGCGGCGGGCAGCTACCCCACCACTCTCACCACGAAGCTGGGCTCGAACGCGGACCTCGACCGCCTGGTGCTCAAGCTGAACCCCGACAGCGCCTGGTCGGCCCGGACCCAGACGATCGAGGTCCTCGGCCGCGAACAGAGCGCCTCCGGCTTCACCGGCCTGGTCGCGGCGAAGAGCTACACGTTCGATCCCGCGAGCGGCAACAGCGTCACCGTCCCCGTCTCCGGCCGCGTCGCCGACGTCCAGCTCAAGTTCACCGCCAACTCGAGCTCCTCCGCCGGGCAGCTCGCCGAGTTCCAGGTCATCGGTGTTCCGGCGCCCAACCCGGACCTCGAGGTCACCGACCTGACCACGACACCCGCGGCTCCCGTCGAGTCGGACGCGATCACTGTGAAGGCCACCGTCCGCAACAGCGGGGCCGCCGCCGCGCCGGCCAGCGCCGTCGCTCTGCGGCTCGGCGGCACCAAGGTCGCCACCGCCCAGGCCGGGGCACTCGCGGCAGGAGCCGCAGACCACGGTCAGTGCCTCCATCGGGGCCCGCGACGCCGGTTCGTACCAGCTGAGCGCGGTCGCCGACGAAGCGAAGGCGGTCATCGAGCAGAACGAGTCCAACAACACCTTCACCAGCCCCACCGCGCTGGTGGTCAAGCCCGTCTCCAGCTCGGACCTGGTCACCGCCTCGGTGACGACCTCGCCGTCCAGCCCGGCGGCCGGGGACAGCGTCTCCTTCAAGGTGGCTCTGAAGAACCAGGGAACCGTGGCGAGCGCCGCGGGGAGTCACGGCGTGACGCTGACTCTCGTCGACTCCAAGGGCGCCGCGGTCAAGACGCTGACCAGACGCGCACACCGGCGCCATCGCCGCCGGTTCGTCGGCCGACGTCGGCCTCGGCCCGTGGACGGCGGCCAACGGCTCGTACATCGTCAAGGTCGCCCTGGCCGACGACGCCAACGAGCTGCCGGTCAAACGCGAGAACAACACCTCCACCCAGCCCCTGTTCGTCGGGCGCGGCGCCAACATGCCGTACGACATGTACGAGGCGGAGGACGGCACGGTCGGCGGCGGCGCCCAGGTCGTGGGGCCCAACCGGACAGTCGGCGACATCGCGGGCGAGGCGTCCGGACGCAAGGCCGTCAGGCTCGACGCCACGGGTGAGTACATCGAGTTCACCACTCGCGCCTCCACCAACACCCTGGTGACCCGCTTCTCGATCCCGGACGCCCCGGGCGGCGGCGGCATCGACTCCACGATCAACGTCTACGTCAACGGGGTGATGAAGAAGGCGCTTGCGCTGACGTCGAAGTACGCCTGGCTGTACGGCGCCGAGACCGCGCCCGGCAACGCGCCGGGATCGGGCGCCCCGCGCCACATCTACGACGAGGCGCACCTCATGCTGGGCGAGACGGTTCCCGCCGGAGCGAAGATCCGGCTGCAGAAGGACGCCGCGAACACCTCCACGTACGCGATCGACTTCGTGAACCTCGAACAGGTCGCGCCGATCGCCAACCCGGACCCGGCCGCCTACACGGTGCCGGCCGGCTTCACCCACCAGAACGTCCAGGACGCGCTGGACAGGGTGCGGATGGACACCACGGGCAAGCTCGTCGGTGTCTACCTGCCGCCGGGCGACTACCAGACGGCGAGCAAGTTCCAGGTGTACGGCAAGGCGGTCAAAGTGACCGGCGCCGGTCCGTGGTACACGAAGTTCCACGCGCCCTCGGCGCAGGACAACACCGACGTGGGCTTCCGGGCGGAGGCGTCGTCGAAGGGGTCGTCCTTCTCCGGCTTCGCCTACTTCGGCAACTACACCTCGCGGATCGACGGCCCGGGCAAGGTGTTCGACTTCGCGGGCGTCTCGGACATCGTGATCGACAACATCTGGACCGAGCACATGGTGTGCCTCTACTGGGGCGCCAACACCGACCGGACGACGATCAGGAACTCCCGGATCCGCAACATGTTCGCCGACGGCATCAACATGACCAACGGGTCGACGGACAACCTCGTGTCCAACAATGACGCCAGGGCCACGGGCGACGACAGCTTCGCACTGTTCTCGGCGATCGACGCCGGCGGCGCCGACATGAAGAACAACGTCTACGAGAACCTGACCTCCACGTTGACCTGGCGGGCCGCGGGTGTGGCCGTCTACGGCGGCTACGCCAACACCTTCCGCAACATCCACATCGCGGACACGCTCGTCTACTCCGGAATCACGATCTCCTCGCTGGACTTCGGCTACCCGATGAACGGCTTCGGGACCGATCCGACGAACCTCGAAAACATCTCGATCGTGCGGGCCGGCGGGCACTTCTGGGGCTCGCAGACCTTCCCGGGCATCTGGGTGTTCTCGGCCTCCAAGGTCTTCCAGGGGATCAGGGTCAGTCACGTGGACATTGTCGACCCGACGTACAGCGGGATCATGTTCCAGACCAACTACGTGGGCGGCCGGCCCCAGTTCCCGGTCAAGGACACGGTCTTCAGCGACATCTCGATCACGGGTGCCCGCAAGAGCGGCGACGCCTACGACGCCAAGTCGGGCTTCGGTCTGTGGGCGAACGAGATGCCCGAGTCCGGACAGGGCCCCGCCGTGGGCGAGGTGACGTTCAACGGTCTCGAGCTGAACAACAACGCCGTGGACATCCGCAACACCACATCCACCTTCAAGATCAACATCAATCCGTGACCCACCCCGCACCGGGGAGGGTCAGAGTATGACGAGGTCAGCGCAAGCCGCTTGCGAAGCTTGCGCTGACCTTTCATGTGCTCCGGAGGCCTGGTTGCGTGGTCCCGCCCCGGCCCTCCGGGCGCCCCTGCCGCTCGCGCGCCACCTGGCCCGGCCCCGGTCGGTGTCGATCACCACGGCGCGTCCACGGGGTCGGCCTCGGGCTGCCGGGGCCCTCATGGCCCCTCGTCACGCCGTACGCAGGCGCTGCTGATCCCTCGGCCTCACTCACGCCGGCGTCGCGGCGCTCGGGCGCCGCCTGTGACTCATCCTCCTTGCGCACCACGTCCGCAGCGACTCGAAACATGCCACACATGCCTGGAAGCGCGCGCTGTACGGCTGCTGACGATCCATCATCACAGTGCGCCGTAATGTAGTCGTAATCTTGCAAGCATGAATCAAAATATTGCGTATATCTGTAGGTCGTCCTATCGTTACGCAGCAATCAGGGCAGTGCTTGGGCGTCACCTCCAAGGAGCCGTAATGAAGTCCCGTAACCTCGCGATCCTTCTGACCACAGGTCTCGTACTCAGCCTCGCGGCCTGCGGTAGTGACTCGTCGGACTCCAACGCGGGAGGCGTGAAGATCACCGTTGCGTGTCAGCCGGCGAAGACCGCGGCGAAGCAGCGCAAGGCATGGAACGACGATGTCGCCGCGTTCGAGAAAGCGCACCCTGGCGTCAAGGTCGACAGCACCGACCAGCAGCCGTGCTTCGACCCGAAGACCTTTGCCGCGAAGCTGGCCGGCGGGCAGATGGAGACGGTCTTCATGGTGCCCGTCACCAACTACACCGACGTGATAGCCAAGAAGCAGGCGAAGGACATCACCGGCGTGACCGACCTGGTGAAGAACTACGGCGATATCAAGCAGGACGTCAGGGGCATGGTCACCAAGGACGGCAAGGTCTACGGCGTTCCCAACGTGAGCTACAGCGTCGGACTGGTCTACAACCGCGAGCTGTTCACCAAAGCCGGCCTCGACCCCGACAACCCGCCCAAGACCTGGAGCGAGGTCCGTACCGCGGCGAAGAAGATCGCCGGCCTGGGCGACGGCTATGTCGGCTACGGCGAGTACGGCGGCGGCAACGTCGGCGGCTGGCACTTCGCGCAGTCCATCTTCAGCCGCGGCGGCGAGATGGTCGTCGAAGACAAGGCCGCCTTCAACAGCCCCGAGGGCAAGGCCGTGCTGCAGAACCTGCACGACATGCGCTGGGAGGACGACAGCGTCGGCAGCAAGGTGCTGATCGGCTGGGAGGCGCTGATGCAGCAGATGGCGGCAGGCAAGACGGGCATGATGCTCGGGGCGCCGGACGTCGTCACCGACCTGGTCCAGAAGTTCCAGGGGAATGTCGATGCCTACGGCATCACGGGCGTGCCGGAGGGCAAGGCGTCGCTGACCGGCGGCGAGGCCTACATGATCAACCCCAAGGCGAACGCCGCGCAGACCAAGGCCGCGATGCAGTGGATCGACTTCCAGTTCAATACGCCTGGCAAGGGCCGCCACGACTACGCCCGGGGCAAGGCCAACGGCGAGGCTGTGGGCGTTCCCAACAACGACTACATGGGTGATTCCCCGACCGGCAGGGCCATTGTCAAGGACCGCGAAGCGAACGCCGTCCTGCCGACCGAGAACTACCGGTTCTATGTCGACACCGCGGCCGGAGTCGCTCCCAAGCTGGAGCCGGCGAAGGCCCAGGAACTGTACGCAGTGCTCGACGTGGCCATGTCCGCGGTGCTGACGCGGGAGAACGCCGACATCGACAAGCTGCTCGCGGACGCCGAGGCCAAGGCGAACACGATTCTGGCCCAGGGCTGACAGCGACGGTCCCGGGGTGCCGTCCAGCGGGCGGCACCCCGCATCGGCCCCGCGTCGGAGTCAGAGCCGGGAACTGGAGATCACGATGGAAACACTCACTATGGAGCCGAAGCGGCAGCTCACGCCGCGTCGTAGACCACCAACGCAGCGCCGTCGGGCAGTGCGGAGCAATCTGACCGCCTATGGATTCCTGTGCGCGGCGTTGTTCTGCTTCGCGATGTTCGCGTGGTGGCCGATCATCAGGGAAGTCGTCCTCAGCTTCCAGCAAACCAATCTCGTCGACGAGCCGACCTGGGTGGGCCTGGACAACTTCCGCACGGTGGTGGAGGATCCCGCGTTCGGCCAGGCCTGGCGGAACACTCTGGTCTTCACCTTGCTGGCCCTTCTGTGCGGCTACATCGTGCCCTTCGCCGTCGCGATCGTGCTCAACGAACTGCGGCACGCCCGGGCGTATCTCCGGTTCGTGGTGTATCTGCCCGTGATGCTGCCGCCGATCGTGTCGGTCCTGCTGTTCCGCTGGTTCTACGATCCCGGTCCGGGGCTGTTCAACCAGGTGCTCGACTTCGTCGGACTGCCGGCGTTGGCCTGGCTGGACTCCACCGACACCGCGCTGATCTCGCTGGTGATCGTCTCCACCTGGATGAACCTCGGGTCCGGGGTGCTGATCTACCTGGCGGCTCTGCAGAACATCCCCGGTGACCTGTACGAGGCGGCGGAACTCGACGGGGCGGGCATCCTCAAGCGGATCTGGCATGTCACGGTCCCGCAGACGCGGCTGATCCTGCTGCTGATGTTGATGCTGCAGATCGTCGCCACGATGCAGGTGTTCATCGAGCCGTACATGCTCACGGGCGGCGGACCGGAGAACGCGACGGTCACCGTCGCCTACCTGATGTACCAGTACGCCTTCGTCTACGGCGGCAACTACGGAGCCGGCAGCGCGCTCGGCCTGATGCTCATGATCGTCCTCCTGGCAGTCGCCGCGGTTCAGCTCCGGCTGACGCGAGACGAGAAGAGGTAGGCCCATGCTGAACACAACCGCCCGACCGGAAGCGGCAGATGAGACCCGAGCGGTGGCGCCGGCTCCGCAGCGCAGGAGCAGAAGCAGGACGAAGCGTCGCGGCGCGTGGGCCGAGGGCCACGCCAGGACCATCGTCTCCCCGCTGGAGCTGAAGTCCCGCTGGGGCCGGAGAATATATTGGGCATTGCTCGCCACCGTCCTGGCCGTGTTCACCCTGGTGTTCGTGTTCCCGCTTTACTGGATGGTCACCGGGGCGATGAAGACGGGCGAGGAGATCGCTCAGATGCCGCCCTCCCTGTTCCCGAAGGCGCCGGACTTCTCCGTGTTCGCCGATGCCTGGGAACTTTTCGACATGGGGCTGCTGCTCAAGAACACGCTGTTCTACGCCGTCGGCGCATGGCTCTTCGCGCTCGCGGTGGACGTCACCGCCGCATACGCGCTGTCCAAGCTTCGGCCGATGTTCGGCAACGTGATCCTGGGGGCCATGCTGGCGACGCTCATGATCCCGCCGATCGTCGTCATGATTCCGGCGTACATCACGGTGACCGATGTGCCCATCTTCGGCTGGCAGTTGCTCAACTCGCCCTGGGCCATCTGGTTTCCCGTGGCCGCCAACGGCTTCAACATCTTCCTGCTGAAGCGCTTCTTCGACTCGATTCCGAACGAGCTGCTCGAAGCAGCCGAGATCGACGGCGTACCCCCATGGCGCGTCCTCGTATCGATCATCCTGCCCATCTCCCGGCCCATTCTCGGCGTGGTGTCCATCTTCACCGTCGTCATGGTCTTCAAGGACTTCGTCTGGCCGCTGCTCGTCCTTCCCGACAGCAGCAAGATGACGATCAGCGTGGGCCTGTCGCAGACTGCGGGACAGGTGACGCAGAACCAGATCATGGCCGGTCTGGTGATCGCGAGCGTCCCCATGATCATCGTGTTCCTCTTCTTCCAACGCAGCATCATGGCGGGCCTCACCGCCGGCAGCCTCAAGGGCTGACCGCCTCCTCCGCAGGGGCGGACCGAGTCCCGCTCTGCCCACGGCGCCCTGCCAAGCCTGACCTCCGCCACCACCGAAAGCACTCCGCCGCCGGTCTGTCCATCCGTGCCCCCGCTCAGACTGGCGGCGGAGTCCCACCTGCCCGAAAGGACCGTCCCGTGGCAGCTGTTCACTCACCCCCCACCGAAGACTGGTGGCGCGACGCCGTCATCTACCAGGTGTACCCCCGAAGTTTCGCGGACGGCGACGGTGACGGCACGGGGGACCTCGCGGGCGTCCGCGCCAATCTGCCGTATCTCGCCGAACTCGGCGTGGATGCCGTGTGGTTCACTCCCTGGTACCTCTCCCCGTTGGTGGACGGCGGCTACGACGTGGCCGACTACCGCACCATCGATCCGGCCTTCGGGGCCATCGACGAGGCCGAGAAGCTGATCTCGGAGGCCGCCGGTCTCGGCATCCGGGTGATCGTCGACATCGTCCCGAACCATGTCTCCGACCAGCACGCCTGGTTCCGCGCCGCGCTGGAGGCCGGTCCGGGAAGCCCCGAACGGAAGCTGTTCCACTTCCGGCCCGGCCGTGGTGAGAACGGCGAAATTCCGCCGAACGACTGGCCGTCGCAGTTCGCCGGAACCACCTGGACCCGGGTCCCCGACGGTGAGTGGTACCTCCACCTGTTCACCCCGGAACAGCCCGACCTCAACTGGAACCACCCCGCCGTCCGCCGCGAACACGAGGACGTGCTCCGCTTCTGGTTCGAACGCGGCGTCAGCGGCGTCCGCATCGACTCCGCCGCGCTGCTCGCCAAGCACCCGGAACTCCCCGACTTCGTGGAGGACGTCGACCCGCATCCGTATATCGACCAGGACGAGATCCATGACATCTACCGCTCCTGGCGCGCGATCGCCGACGAGTACGGCGGTGTGTTCGTCGGCGAGGTCTGGCTCCCGGACACCGAACGCTTCGCCCGCTACCTGCGCCCCGACGAGCTGCACACCGCCTTCAACTTCAACTTCCTCGCCTGCCCCTGGGAAGCCGGTCGGCTGCGCCGCACGATTGACGACACCCTCACTGAGCACGCGCCTGTGAAGGCCCCCGCCACTTGGGTGCTCTGCAACCACGACGTGACCCGCACGGTTACCCGCTACGGCCGCGGGGACACCGGATTCGACTTCGCCACGAAGGCCTTCGGCACCCCCACCGACCTCGTCCTGGGAACCCGGCGGGCCCGTGCCGCCGCCCTGCTCACGCTTGCCCTGCCCGGCTCGGTCTACCTGTATCAGGGCGAGGAACTCGGCCTGCCCGAGGCGGACATCCCACTGGACCGCATCGAGGACCCGATGCACTTCCGCTCCGGCGGCACCGACCCCGGCCGCGACGGCTGCCGGGTGCCGCTGCCCTGGGCCGCCGACGCCCCCCACTACGGTTTCGGTTCGGGCTCCGAACCCTGGTTGCCGCAGCCCGACGACTGGGCGCGCTACGCCGTCGACCGGCAGAACACCGACCCGGAGTCGATGCTCGCGCTCTACCGGCGGGCGCTGGGGCTGCGACGGTCCTCGGACGGTTTCGGTGACGGCCCGATGACCTGGCTGCCCGCGGCGGACGGCGTCCTCGCCTTCACACGGACGCACGGTCTGATCTGCGTCGTCAACCTGTCGGACCGTCCTGCCGCCCTCCCGGCGCACCGGGAACTGCTTCTGGCGAGCGGCCCGCTCGACGGGGAGGGCCGACTGCGCGGGACACCGCGGTCTGGCTGCGCGCCTGACGGTCCGGTCCCGGCGACGACCGCACACCTCATCGACCCGGCAGAAACGAGCGTGCCCCTGCTCGACCGGCTCGGCGCTCTGAGCGCGAAGGGACTGCGTCTCGCGTGGACCGGCGTGCTCCTGCTGGTCCTGTCCGGCCGCGCCTGAGCGACTCGGGCGGTGAGCTGAGACGCGACCGGGCGCCGGGACCGGGAGCCGGAGCAGGGCCAAGGGCTTGTTCAGGGCGACCGCGTGACGTGGCGCTGTCGGCGTTCCGGCCTCGGCGTAGTACGCCGAACCGGCACGCCGCCCCGTGCCACGCCGCCGGTCCTGCCGCTCGGCGCCGATCACCTGGGATTTCCCCTCCGCGACCATCACCAGCTCGCGCAGAACGGCGAAACGCAGCAGAAGACGGGTTTCCTCCTCGCCCTCCTCGCCCTCGACGCCCTCCGGATCGACGGCCGCCGAACTGCTTACGAGCCGTACGACCACTGCCGCGCCGTACTGGCGGACCCTGGTCACCTGGTACGAGCTGGCGTCGCCGCAGCCGCTAATGCCCGGTGCCGCCCCACCGTTACGACTCGCTCAGGCCGTCGCCCGGCCGTCGGCGGGGATGTCCAGTCGGCCGGCCACGGTGGTGAGGGCTGTTCCCAGGGGGAGCGCGATGCGGGTGAGGGCGTGCTGGTCGCCCCGTGTCGGGTCCCGGTTGATGATCAGCACCGGCTTTCCGGCCTGGGCCGCCTGGCGGACGAACCGGAGCCCGGACATGACCGTCAGCGAAGAGCCCAGGACCAGCAGCGAGGCCGCCTCACGGACCAGCTCGCGGCAGTGCTCGACCCGCCGCGGCGGAACGGCTTCGCCGAAGAACACCACGTCCGGTTTGAGGATGCCGCCGCAGAGCGTGCAGGACACCACGCGGAAGTCCCCGACCTGTTCGTCGGTGAGGTCGGCGTCACCGTCCGGGTTGATCCCGGCGGCCACCGGCGCGAAACCCGCATTGGCCTCCTCCAGCCGCCGGGCGAGGTCACGGCGCGGACTGAAGGCGCCGCAGGAAAGGCAGACGACCCGGTCAAGGCTTCCGTGGAGTTCTACGACGCCCTCACTGCCGGCAGCTTGATGCAGACCGTCGACGTTCTGGGTGATCACATCCAAGAGCAGGCCGTGCCGCCCGAACGCGGCCACGGCGCGGTGCCCGGCGTTGGGCCGGGCGCGGCCGAAGGTGCGCCATCCGAGGTGGCTGCGCGCCCAGTACCGGCGCCGGGCCCGGGCGCTGGTGGTGAAGTCCTGGTAGGTCATCGGGGTGTGCCGGCTCAGGCTCCCGCCCTCGCCCCGGTAGTCGGGGATGCCCGACTCCGTGGAGATGCCCGCCCCGCTGAGCACCAGCACACCGCCGGTGCTCAGCGCATCGGCGACCGGCTCCAGATCCGTGGTGGCCGGCGGCAGGTCCTCGGCGGGGGTCCAGTTCAGAGTGGGGCGCATGCGCATGCCACCAGGGTACGGAACAGGATTCACCACCCGTTTCCGCCGTGGATGACGTCATTGGCTCGGGATGCTGCCGTGCACGATCCGCAGCGGGGGAGGGGCGGGAGGTTGCCCCAGTAGGGGATTCCCCCTCGCTCCGATGGCGCCCCCAGCCGTTCGATGAGGTGCAGGTGCTTCCCTCGTACAGCATCCTGTCGCACTCGTCGCGGTGCTCCCGCATCGGCAGTCGCTTCGGCTGCGCGGGCTGCGCGGGAGCGTCACCCGCACGCGGCCTGCTCCGTGGCGTAGTACGTGTTCGTCTTACCGCTGGGGCCGTGGATACCGTCGCAGCTGGACCGGCGAGGTGGTGGACAGCGCCCGTGGACAGCGACAGACGGCACTGGTAAACGAGCGCGCAGGAGCCCTGGGCGTACTCCTCGGTTATCGTCACACAGCTCCAACTGCCGCCGGAGGAACTTCGGTTACACCACACCGCACCGGATCCGACGTGGTTAAACTCCCGTCCGGTGTGCTGAAGCCGTTGCACAAGAGGCGGGGCACGGCTTCGTGGACGCCGGCGGCCTGCTGCACGACGGCGAGAATGCGCTGGTAGTCCGGCGGGAGCATGGTCTCTTCTACGTCCGGCGTGCGGGGTGGGATCAGCAGTACCGCCCGTCCACCCACCTGCGCGGGCACCGGCGAGACCGAACACGCTCGTCAGCGATCTGTTCGCTCACCCGCTCAAGGACCCGTTCGGCGACAGCGAGTTCGTCTCGTTCGACCCGCACCTCCGCCGGCTGCCCGGCCAGCTGTTCTTCGAGTTCGTCCAGTTCCGCGCGCCGCGCGGTGATCCGTTCCAGCAACTCGGGATCCATGGCCTCGGCCGGTTTCACCACCCTGCAGGCGACCGCCGCGATCATCGCGCGCCTGACGGGCGGCGAGGTCCCGGCCACCGGGCTGAAGTACCACGGCAACCACATCAGCCCCGGGCGTCGGGACGCGGTCTTCCAGATGGTGGACGGGGACGTCCGGCCGAAGTCCTGGTACCCGGGCGGCCGGACCGCCGCGCGGCTCAAGCCGGGCATGCTCAAGGGGGCCGGGTGGGGCATCGCCCACCCGGCCTTCGGCATGCCGAAGCGCAAGCGCCGCCTGGCCACCGCGCCTGACCGGGCCGGTGCGGGGGCCGCCGCATAGGCTGTTCCGCATGGACAGTGCAGCCATTGATCGGTTCGAGGCCGGCCGGGGCCGACTGGCCTCACTCGCGTACCGTCTTCTCGGCTCGGCGGCCGACGCCGAGGACGCCGTGCAGGACACGTTCCTGCGCTGGCAGGCCGCAGACCGAGAACGGGTCGAGGTGCCGGAAGCGTGGCTGACCAAGGTCGTCACCCATCTCTGCCTCGACCGGCTGCGCTCGGCGCAGGCGCGCCACGAGCGAGCTGCCGGGGACTGGCTGCCCGAGCCACTCCTCGAGGGCGACCCGATGCTCGGCCCTGCCGACACCTTCGAGCAGCGCGAATCGGTGTCCTTGGCCGTACTGACCCTCATGGAGCGCCTCTCGCCGGTCGAGCGGGCCGTCTACGTCCTGCGTGAGGCCTTCTCGTACAGCCACTCCGAGATCGCCGGGATCCTCGACATCACCGAGTCCGCGAGCCAGCAGCATGTCCACCGGGCCCGGATCCGGGTCGCCGCCGAGCGCCGCCGCGGCGGCGAGGCCGATCCCGCGTCCGCGCGCCGGGTCGTCGAGGAGTTCCTCGCCGCCGCCGCGTCGGGGCGCACCGAACGGCTGGTGGCGCTGCTCACCGACGACGCGACCGCGATCTCGGACGGCGCCGGACTGGCCAGGCGGCTGCTGCGGTACCAGACGCGCGAGCGCATCGCCTCCTACGTGCGGGCCGGCTTCAAGCCCACGCCGGCGAAGCGGCGGCTGGCCGGCGGCTCGCCCGCCCTCCACTACGCGCTGGTCAACGGCGCCCCGGCCGTCCTCGCCGTGGTCGACGACCGGGTCGTGGGCGCGTGGCGTTCGACGTCAGCGACGGCAAGGTCGCGTCCCTGCGCGGCATCGCCGCCGCGGACCGGCTCGCGCGCCTCAACGAGGCCTGGCGACAGTACGAACCCGGCGCACCGGTCATCACCGCATGGTGACCAGGGCCACCGGAATCCTGTGACCCGAGCCGGGGCGAGGACGGCGCCCCTTCGGCCCCCGCGCCGCACAGCAGCAGAAGGGGGCGAAGCACGTCGGTCTTCCGAATCGGACTCGGCCGTGCGGTTCGGGTCCCCGGGGGCCAGCCATCGGTCGCACAAGACCGCGACAGGCCCCACCTGGACCGCTTGGCGGCCGTCAGCGACCGCTCGGCAGACGTTCTGGCCGTCGCCTTCGCCCGAGAACCCCACGCAGCCGAGTCCGGCGAACCCAAGTGACGCGCGTCCACCGGGCCGACGGAGGGCGTACCGGTGTCACGGCGGCTGGTCTCGTGGGAGGCAGGAGGATCATGGGTCGCCGGCGCGTCCTGCGAGATCCGGAAGCGCCCGTCCCAGGCGGGCGAGCGGGGACAAGGCCATCACCACCGGGGACGACATCATGCCCGCGGCCGTCACCAGGAGGCTGGCGCGCAGTCCCCACTCCATCGCGAGAAACCCGCCGAGCAGGGAGCCGAGCGGAGCCGTCCCCATGCCGGCAAACGCGATCGTCGCGGCCGCGCGGCCTTGCATGCCGTCCGGAGTGACGGCCTGCCGCACCGCCATGACCGTGACATTCACCAACTGGCCGGCGGTCCCGAACACGAAGTTGATCGCCAGGAGCGCGGGAACCGTCACCGCAGAGGAGCCGTGCAGCGCGGGCACACACAGGAACACGCCGTCGCCGAGTGCCGCCGCGGACACGAGCACCGGGCCGTAACCGAACCGGCTCGGCATGCGAGCGGCCAGCAGCGTGCCCAGCAGCGCGCCCGGCCCCGTCGCCGCGAGCGCCAGTCCGACGGTGGTGCCGGACAAGTGCAGTTCCCGCGGCAGGAAGAGCAGATAGACGGTCATCATGGCCGCGAGGGAGAACTGGAAGGCGGCCGAGGCGAGGCACACGGTCCGCAGCGAGGTGTCGCCGACGACAAAGCGGAGGCCCTCATGGATCCGCCGCCATACCCGCGGGGGACGTTCCGAGCGCCCCGGGATCGATTCGGTCCGACGGATCCGCCGGACGACAGGAACGACAGCGCGAAGAGCGACGCACTGGAGGCAGCAGCGATCGGCGCCGACAGCAGTGACACCAACGCACCGCCGAGGGCGGGCCCGCCGATCTGCGCCGCGGACCGGCTGCCCTCGAGGGCGCTGTTGCCCTGCAGCAACTGATCGCGTTTCACCAGCCGTACGAGAGAAGCCTGATAGGCCACGTCGAAGAACACGGACAGCGCCCCGACGGCGAAGGCGACCACGAGCAGCGCCGGCGGACCGAGCCAGCCGAGGAGACCGGCCACGGCGGCGGCGCCCAGTGTCAGGGTCCGGCCGGCGTCCGTCACCACCATCACCGTGCGGGTCCGCCACCGGTCCACCCACGCGCCGACGAAGAGCGAGAGCAACAGGAGCGGCGCCTGCCCCACCGCGCGGAGGAGGCCCAACTGCCCGGCGCCGGCGTTGAGCGTCAGGACGGCGAAGAGCGGGAGAACGATCAGGGTGGTGTGTTCGCCGAGTTGGGAGGCCGTCTGACCCGCCCAGAGTCTGCGGAAGTCGCGATCCCGCCACAGACTTGGCGGAACAGATCGACTGGAATCGGGTACGGCGGAGGAAGTGGGCGGCACGAAGATCCCTTGGATTGCCGACGACGAGGCCCATCACCCGGCGCACACCGGGTGCGCCTGCGATTCAGGCAGGGGAAGGCTTGCTGTGCCGCACCATCAAGGCAGCACGCGATGACAGACCGATCACGGCCTGCAACGTCAACGCGCGCTCGGACGACCGACCATGTCTTGGCTCCTCGTGGGTCACTTGCTGCACCCGAACACTAGCCTTCGGCGGCCAGGCAGGAAAGACGATTGATGCCGGGGCGGACGGCCAAGGCGACTCACACCACTCAGGCTTCGCTGGTACGCGTTCACGGTTCGGTGTTCCCGCACAAGATGTCCGGGCGCGCCCACAGGCCGCGGCGTGGTGTCGATGCGCAGTCGGTCAGTTCGTCAGGGCGAACTTCCGCTCGTCGTACAGCGGAACCGGCAGGGCATCAAGAGCCGAGCGGTCCCGCACCACCTGAGAACCGGCTGTCCAAGTACGCGATCAGCGCCGCTTCGCCACGCTCAAGCCTCTCCCGCTGGTGTCGGGGCAGAGATGCCAAAACATCGACGAGGAGCCGATTCCGGGGCACATGAACCATCGCGCCGGAGTAAATCCGGCAGCCGGTACACCACGTGAACCCGATACATCGCTCGAACATGGCGGACTCGGGAGGATGGAAGCGGTACTGGTACGCACGAACAGTCGTCCCGCAGGCAACACAGACTCTCCGATCCCCATCGGCGACCGTGCCCCAGGTACTCACCTTCAGCCAGCGTTGCCGCTCGCCCGGTGCTCTTCAAATGGCCATGTCACTCATTCTCTGCATGCACGAGCAATCCAGGGAGCAGCCCCCGGGGCTTCCCGCGACCGGAGCCTGGCGTTCTCTTGTATCCGTCTCTGCACCCGGATCCGGGCGCCTGCACTTACTGTCACCGACCGCAGAAGTCGCGCCAGAACCCGAGCCGGTTCTGGCGCGACTTCTGCGGAGTGGGTTGTTGCAGCAACCGCGGGACGACGGCGTGCCCGGCATTTTGCAGGTTGCCCGCCGTGTACGAGCGTCTCGAGCAGGCCGCCGCCACGATGCCCGACGGCAGTGCCGCCCAGCCCTTCGTCGCAGCTCCGACCGAGCTGATCACGGTTCCTGCGCTGGAACGAAACGGTGTTCCTCACGCGGTTCACGCGGTCGAGGAACACCGTCCGATTACTTCCGGAACACCGGCTCTGCAGCTTGGCCGGCCCTCACTGGTCGACGGTGACGCAGGTGGTCCTGCTGAACACCGAGACCGTCTCGTTGCCGCAGTTGTTGCTGTGGCCCGAAGCGTTGCGGGCGAACAGCAGATTGGAGAGAACGCCCCCCGCTGGGGCCCGCGTAATCCCCGCCGCCGGCCTTGTTCCCGTCGTGCGCCACGCAGGTGCGCTCCTTGAAGAGTGCCACCTTGCCGGTGCCACAGAGGTTGGCGTGCCCCGAGGAGTTCCTGCCGGACAGGTTCGACAGCACACCGTCTGTACGGCATCGCCGTCACCGGCATCGGTTCGCGGGTGAGTTGTTCAGCCGGGATGTTCAGCGGGGAGGTCCCAGTCGAGGGAAGCGCGGGTCCGGTCATGGTGGAGACAAGTGGCGCAAGCGGAGGCCGGGTCCTGACCGTGGGAGTGGTGATCGCGCGTACGGGCAGGCTTGCTCGTCTCGGTGACCCGCTGACGTTCGTCATGCAGTTGCTGGAGCCGAAGCTGCGACGACTCGTGAACGGTGAACGCGGCTACGAGGTGCGCCTGGTGAGCCGGGACAGTCGCTCTACGGCTGAGGGCGCACGGCAGGCGGTGCGGGAGCTGGTGGGGGCGGAGGGCGCCGGGATCGTGCTGACGCTGGTGGGCACGGAAGTGCTGCCGGCTGTCGCCGACGCGTGCGAGGAGGCGGGTATCCCTTGCGTGTCGAGTACGTTCCCGTGGCAGGTGTACTACTACGGGCGCGGAGCGTCGGCGGACAGGCCGTTCCGCTGGACGTACCACTTCTGCTGGGGTCTCGACGACATCGCCGAAACCTTCGCCGACCTGTGGGACATGGTGGGCGGGGGCGGGCGGGGCGTGGGGTGTCTGTGGAACGACGGCCCGCAGGGCGACTGGTCGCGCCACGCCGGGCTCGGGTTCCTGCCGGCGGCCGCGCGCGGGGGCACCGCCTGGTCGACCCGGCCGGTTACCGCGAACCGGCCGCCGGTTTCGGCGGGCACTTCGCGGCGTTCCGGGACCAGGACGTGATGTCGTCACGAGCGGGGCTTTCGACCGGCGGGGACCTGGCACTGTTCCGCAGGCAGGCCGTGGAACTGGGCGCACTGCCCCGGCTGATCACGTGTTCGCGGTGGCTGGCCTACCCGCCTGTCGCTTCGGCCGGTGAGGAACCGGCCCAGGCGAACGTGGCGACTCTTGTGTACTGGACGCCGAATCATCCGTACCGGTCGTCGTCGACGGAATGAGCGCGGCCCAACTGGCCGAGGCGTACGAGCAGAAGACGGGCAGGCAGTGGCTCCAGCCCCTCGGCCTGGCATACGCACTGTTCGAAGTGGCCGCGCACGCCCTCGCGACCGCAGCCGAGCCGGCGGATCCCGCATCGGTCGCAGCCGCACTCGCAAGGACGCGCCTGGAAACCATCGCAGGCCCCCTGGACTGGACTTCCGGTCCCGTTCCCAACGTCGCTGCTGTGCGGCTGGCCGGAGGGCAGTGGCAGCGGGGCCGTCGCCACGCCTACGAGCTGGCAGTCGTCCACAGCCGGCAGGAGGAACAGCTACCGGTCGACGCCGAGTTGCTGCCCCTCGGGTGACCCGGCAAGACCGTGAGCCCTTCCAGCCCGACGGTGCAGGCGGATGGCTGGTGGCTGTACGGATTGGTGGAGCTCCTGGCGGACGGGTTCACGGCCCAACACGACGGCCGGCGGGGGCAGTACCGGCGGTGCCGGGACCGCGGCCGCCGCCCGCCTCCTCGGGTGAGCCGGGCCCGGGAACCGGCAGTACGGCCAGACCGAGCGTGTACGGGGGTGCCGGGGTGATCAAGGGCCGGCGCGTTCATGAGCTGACGGGAAACCGCGTGGAGCCTGGTCGCTGTCCTTCGTCGCGCCCCAGCCGTGCCGGCGGTCGATTTCGGTCCACGCGCTGACCCCGGCGCGGACACGGCCCGGGTGCGGCTTGCCGGTGCAGTGGACGGCGATGCGGTCGATGTCGGCCAGACCCTCGTCGAAGCCGGCGAGGTGGACCGCGGCGATGTCCTCGTCACCGTGCCCGGCTGCGGCGGCGCGTTCCGGGCGTTCCGGGCGGTCCGCGCTCGCGGCTCGGCGTCGGCCGGACGCCGTTCCGCCGTCCGGCCTCGACGATCAGGCGGGCGTCGTTGGCGGCGGTGACCACGGCGAACTGCGCCGGGGACAGCCGGTCGTTCAGGGCGGGCCCGGTCTTGGCGCACGGGTACGGCATGTCGAGCCCGCCGCCCGCGATGGTGTCGAAGAAGCTCTGCGGGTCGACTCCGAGGGCCTTCGACAGGGCGAGGACCTCGCCGGCCGCGTTGGAGGCGGCGATGACCCAGCTGTTGGCCACGAGCTTCAGGCGGGGGGCACTGCCGGCCGCCCCGTCCTCGCCGGTCCACACGGTGCGGGCGCCGACCGCGTCCAGGACGGGGGTCACGGCGTGGCGGTGCTCGCTCGGGCCGGCGGCCAGAACGGTCAGCTGCCCGGCCTCGGCGGGCTGCCGGGTGCCGAGGACGGGGGCGTCGAAGAAGACCGGCCGGTGCTCGCGGACGAAGCCGGCCAGGTGACCGACCGCCTCGATCCCGACGGTGGTCGACTGCACCCAGGCCGTACCGGGGCGCAGGGCTTCGGCGGCCTGCTCCATGACATCCAGGGCGGTGGAACCGTCGTACAGCACGGCCAGGACGACATCGGCGCCCGTGACGGCCTCAGCGGGGGTACCGGTGATCTCCACGCCGTCGGCGCGGCGAGGGGTTCGGCCTTGCCACGGGTACGGTTCCAGGCGCGGACGGTGTGTCCGGCCCGGGCGAGGTTGCGGGCCGTCGCGGACCCCATGATCCCTGTGCCGAGGGCGGTGACAGTGAGCCGGCCGGCCATCGGGCCACCTTCCCGGCCGCGGCGCGGACAAGGCCGTCGAGCCACGCCTGGTGGCCGTTGAGCATCGGGTTCGGCCGCTCCTGTGCCAGTGCGGCGGCGGGCTGCCCGATCTCCATCTCGCCGCGGGCACCCTGGTCCTCCTCCACGAGCCGGACGAGCCCTCGCTCAACACCCTCTTCCTCGTCCAGCGCCCGGCCGCCGACGCCGACCCGGACGTCGTCCGTGTCCGCGACGCACTCCGCCACACCGCCGTCAACTGGTAGACAACGGACACCAAGGCGTCCCCCTGACGAGGCCGGCAGCCGTAGAGGCAGAGAAGGTACTGGGCCGCCCGGCCCGCACCGTCGGGCTGTCACCTGGGCAAGCACGCCCTGCCGGTTCTATTCCGGGTCGGGGCCCAGGCGTTCCCCGTGGCTACTGGCCCTGCTCGTCAGCCTTGTGCGGCCGATGTTCTCCAGAGTTCGCTACGTCTCATGAGACATGTGGGAGGCGGTACCGCGATCGACGAACTCGGCGTGACGTACGACCGCAGAAGGTGTGGAAGCATGAGCCGGTGACCGAAGCGCAGCTGCCGCCGTCCGCCGTGGAGGTCTTCGAGGTCCAGCGGATCCGCTTCGTCGAAGGTGCCGGGCCCCGGCTGTCGGCCGAAGAGCGGCCGGCCATGAATCTCCTCTGGGACGAGGCGGTCCGGACCGACCCGAATCTCTTCGACGGACCGGCAGTTACGTGCGTAGGGCTGGAATGGGAGGCTGCTGGCAGCCTGGTGCTCTTCTGGGCAAGGCCCAGGTATCGGCATCGTGCTCTGCGTCAAGTCCCCGGTGCCCCTCCGGTTCTCTTTGCCCGTACCCGCTCGATCTCAGCTTTCGCGCCCACACAGGCTCGTTGAACCGCCCGAGTGAGGCCCGGCCGATGGCTTCGCGTGGGAGTGCTCCACCCGTCAGGCGTCGAAGCGGCGGCGGGCGGCCTCGATGTGGCCGAGGTACCGGTGGGTCCAGCCGCACATTCCGTCGACCGTGGCCCGCAGGGCTCGGCCCGGCTCGGTGAGGGTGTACTCGACCCGCGGCGGCACGGTGGGGTAGACCTTCCGCTCGACCAGGCCGTAGCGCTCCAGCATGCGCAGGTTCTGGGTGAGCATCTTGTGGCTGATGCCCTCGACATCGTTTCGCAACTCGATGAAGCGCAGGGTGCGATCACCGAGCGCCTCGATGATCAGGAGCGCCCATTTGTTGGCGACGTCGGAGAAGATCTCCCGAGCCAAAGAGTCCGCGCGCCTCAGGTCCGCGTCGTCGGGCGAGCCGGTGAACTGCTTGGTCACCATCAGGTTCCTCAGTCACTGAAAAGTGCGTTCTTCCATGTCAGCGCCCACTCTCCTACGGTTCCTGAGTAACCACAAGAGACCAATGGTGTCTTGATTCAGGGGAAGCGAGAGCCCACGGGCCCTCATGACAAGGAGGCAGGCAGCATGGCTATCACCCTGGTGAACCCCAGCGGATTGCCGGAGATCCCCGTTTACCGGCAGGTGTCGATCGCGTCCGGGTCGAAGTTGGTCTTCGTCGCGGGACAGGTCGCCTGGGACGCCGATGGGGTCACTGTCGGCGAAGGTGACCTCGCCGCTCAGGTCGAGCGGTCCTACCTCAATGTCGGCACCGCTCTGGCCGGGGCGGGTGGTTCCTTCGACGACGTGGCGAAACTGACCGCCTACGTCGTCGACTGGACCCCCGACAAGATGCCCCTGTTCCTGGAGGGGATCGCTCGGGCGGCCGCGAAGCTGGGGGTCACCCCGATGGCGCCGGCCACGCTGATCGGCGTGGCGGCGCTGGACGTACCCGACCATCTGGTCGAGGTCGAAGCCACCGCGGTCATCGACTGAACAATCGGCTGAACAGGTGTCTTCGATCTGATCTCATTTCTTGGCCTCGGGCCTCGAACGGCGTCGCGAACTGGTTCGTTCACCCGGGCCTTCGCCGGATGCTGGGGCGCCTTCGTCTGATCGTGTGCTCCGACCAAGGTGGCGTGACCACGACGAAGGCCGCACGGCATGGCGGCCACGCCCAGGAGCACCGTCCGAAAGATCACCCCGCCCGCAGCGATCGGAAGGATCTGCCCGCAGAGGAGTCGCTCGACCCGTCGGGCACCGCCCGGGTGCCCCGGTTGAAGTGACACTCTTCCAAAGGGTGCAACCCATGGGTTGCGCATCAGGAGTCAATGCGCAACCCTGGAGTTGCATCCGATGGTGACGGTGAAGGAGTCCCTCATGAGCGAGGACCGGATCGAACGCGAAACCCTGATCGCGGCATCCCTGGAGCGGGTCTGGTCGCTGGTGGCCCAGCCCGGGTTCTGGGTGGCCGACAAGGCGAGCCTGCCCGGCACCGTGGCCAAGGAGGGGGAGTCGATGGTGCTGAAGAACGCCGAGCACGGCGACTTTCCGGTGCGCGTGGAGAGGGTCGAGCCGCCGACGTACCTGGCATACCGCTGGACCAGCGCTTTCCCCGGTGAAGAGCTGCGGGAGGACAACAGCACCCTTGTGGAGTTCACGTTGACCCGGGAAGGCGACCGGACGCGGCTTCGCGTCATCGAGAGCGGCTTCGCGGCGCTGGCCGGATCCGAGGAACTGCGCAGTCAGAACCTCAAGGACCACAGCGAAGGCTGGCCGCTGGAGCTCGACGCGCTCAAGACGCGCGCCGAACAGCCCTCCGCATGACGGAAGAACGTCCCGCCGCCGAGGCCGTCGACAGCGTCCTCGGCGCGCTGGCGGACCCGACGCGACGTCAGCTGCTTGATCTGCTCGCCGCGCAGGGCGAGGCCACTGCCACGACGCTCGCCGGGCGACTTCCCGTCTCGCGGCAGGCGGTGGTCAAGCACCTCGCCGTCCTGGACGCCGCCGGTCTGGTTTCCGGTGGCCGGGTCGGGCGCGAGGTGCGGTACGCGGTGCGCCCGCGGCGCTGGACGCGACGGCGCGCTGGATGGCCTCGCTCGCGGCCGACTGGGACCGGCGGTTGGCGAACATCAAGCGTGCCGCTGAGGCAGCCGAGCGGGATGCGGGTTCGGTACACCCCGACTGAAGGAAGGGCACCATGGATACGGCAGTACTTCGCGCCGCCTACGGCAGGTTGCTCGATGCGGCGGCTGTCCCCGACCTCGGCGACGCGGACGACGGAGGCTGGAACGCCGACCAGGTATTGGCTCACATCCTCAGCGTTGACGCCTCGATCGCAGCGGTCGCTCTGGGTGTCGTCGCCGGCTCGCGGCCCGCCTTCGACAACCGCATCTGCCTCGATGCCTGGAATCTTGACCGGATCATCACCGAGCACTCAGGCCGGGCGGACCTGATTGATCAGGTCCGGAGCCAGGCCGCCGTCCTGTGCGACATCGCCGATCAGCTCCACGGCGAAGCCGCCTCGGTTCTGGTGCCGTCGCTCCTGCTGTCCAACGATGTACTCGTGCTGGACCAGCCGATTCCGCTGGCAGGCCTCATCGATGGCCTCGCCGAGGACCACGTACCCGGGCATACGCGGCAGCTCCTCGGCCTTCGTGCCGCGGTCCCCGGACGCGCCTGAAAGGCGGCGAACGGCGCCGGCCGCGCTCGCCACTCAAGCCCCTCCTGAGCCAACGGGCTCTTCCGCTCCTTTCGTCCAGGAGGCCGCTGTCACTCAGGGGGTTTTCGCTGCCGCATTCCGTGCACCCCTGTGCTCGGTGAATGGCCGGTCTCATGCGCGGGAACCCTGTTAGGGAAACATTCGATCGACTAGCGTCGTTTTGTCCGATAGGTTCCGCCGCCCGCCGTGGTGTGACCGCCTGGCCATCACACTGGAATGCCATGCTGAGTCACCGAACCGTCCCCGCGACACTCGCCGCCGTCATGGTCGCGCTGCTCGGCTGCTCCACCGGGGCCGACGCGGCGAGCGGCGACGGCAGGTCTGCGGCCGCGTCCGCCGCGGTCTCCCCGACGCGGCGAGCGGCGACGGCAGGTCTGCGGCCGCGTCCGCCGCGGTCTCC
>RHMC01000209.1 GCA_003719395.1 Streptomyces altiplanensis | reverse complement strand
CGGGGTGCGTGCGGGGCGGGCCGGGGCCGGCGGGCGGGGTGCGTGCGGGGCGGGCCGGGGCCGGCGGGAGCTGGCCCTTCTGGGGCCCCCAGTCGTTCGGGTCCGGGACGCCGGGCGGCAGCATCTGGCGGCGCTTGGGCCCGCCGTGGTCGGACTCCCCCGGCTCCTTCGCGCCGGGCCACGCCTTGGCGACCCGGGCGGCCAGGACGAAGTCCTTGCGCAGCGGGTGCCCCTCGAAGGCCTCGGGCAGCAGGAGCGGCACCAGGTGCGGGTGGTCCGTGAAGTCGATGCCGAACATCTCGTACGTCTCGCGCTCGTGCCACTGGGCGCCCGCGTAGACCGCGACGGCGGTGGGCAGGACGGGCGCCTCGTGCGGGACGGTCGTACGGAGCAGCAGGCGTCGTACCGTACGGCCTTCGAGGGCGGCCACGTGGGCGCAGACGCGGAAGCCCGTGCCCGGTTCGTCGACCGCGCTCAGCCAGTCGAAGTACGTGCAGCCGAGCTTGTCGCGCGCGGTCTCCAGGGCCGCGGTCCACGAGCCGGCCGGGACATCGACGGTGAGCAGGTCGTAGCCGCGCTCGGCGGCCGCTTCCTCGCCGAAGATCTCGGTGACGGCGTCCGGCAGGCTGTCGTACGCCGTCGTGCGGGTCGTCTCGCTCACTTCCCGGCCTCCCCCGGGGCCGGCGGCGGCGTGACGAGGCCGCTCCGCAGGGCCGCCGTGGAGGGCCGTCCGTGGCCGTAGCGCTCGCCCAGGGACTCGCGGGCGATCTTCTCCTGGAGCTTGAGGATGCCCTGGAGCAGCGCCTCCGGGCGGGGCGGGCAGCCCGGCACGTACACGTCGACCGGGATGATCTGGTCCACGCCCTTCGTCACGGAGTACGAGTCCCAGTACGGGCCGCCGCAGTTGGAGCAGGCGCCGAAGGAGATGACGTACTTCGGCTCGGGCATCTGCTCGTACAGCCGCTTGACGGCCGGGGCCATCTTGTCCGTGACCGTGCCGGAGACGACCATCAGGTCGGCCTGGCGCGGTCCCGGCGCGAAGGGGATCACGCCGAGCCGGATGAAGTCGTGGCGCGCCATGGACGCGGCGATGAACTCGATCGCGCAGCAGGCGAGGCCGAAGTTGAAGACCCACAGGCTGTAGCGGCGGCCCCAGTTCAGGACCACCTTCATGGGCTCGGGTGCGAGGCGGGCGAGGGCTCCCAGGCGCTTCGGCCCGGACGGCGGCGGCAGCGTCGGCTCGGGGAGATCGACAGGGGTCACTCGGGTCACGTCCATTCGAGGACGCCCTTCTTCCATGCGTACAGCAGTCCCACGGCCAGGAAGCCGAGGAAGATGAACATCTCGACCAGCGTCGTCGCGCCGTACTCGGGCGCGGCGAAGACCGTCGCCCACGGGAACAAGAAGATGGAGTCGACGGCGAAGATCACGTACAGGAAGGCGTAGACGTAGTAGCGGACCTGGGTGTGGGCCCAGCCCTCTCCGACCGGGTCCACGCCGCATTCGTACGTCAGCAGTTTCTCCGGCGTCGGCACGACGGGCCGCAGCAGTCGTCCGGCCCCGAAGGCCACGGCGACGAAGAGGACGCCGACGACTGCGAGCAGTCCGACGACCGAGTAGCTCTGGAAGTACCCGTCCGCGAGAACAGTCGGTTCCGGCATGTCCGCCCCTCTCGCTCCCTGACCTCGCCGCGTCCCGTCGCGCCTTGTTGCGCCTCGTTCGGCGATCTGTACGCACGGGAGTCTAGGCCCTGGTAAAAGCTGGGTAAGCAGCCGCGTCGTACAGGGGGTGGGGTTATCCCCACTTCCTCACACCCAGCCACCCCATGGCATCCGCGGCCGGGGCCCGCCAGGCTGAGGACCATGACCGCCAGCGCCAGCGACCTTCTCCCAGATTACGACCGCCCGGACCGCACCCGGCGTGCCGGTCACGCCGGACGTGCCGACCGGGCCGGCCACCCGCCGCCCGTGCGCTTCCCCTATGGCCCGGACACCTGGAAGGAGATCGCGCATCTCCTCCTCGACCTGCCGATGGCCCTCTTCGGTTTTGTGTTCACCGTGGTGGTTCTCGCCCTCGGGTGCGGCCTTTCGGTCACGGTGATCGGTCTGCCCCTGGTGGTGGCGGGACTGCTCGGGGCGCGCCGGCTCGGCGCGGTGGAACGGGCGCGCGCACGTGTCCTGCTCGGCCTGTACGTCGACGAGCCGAGCCCGGTCGCCGCGGGCCGGCGTCCGGGCGAGGACGGTTTCTTCCCGTGGCTGTGGGCGGGCCTGAAGGACCCGGTGGGCTGGCGGACGGCGCTGTACGCGTTCGTCCGGCTGCCCTGGGGCGTGCTGGCCTTCGCGGTCACGCTGACCGGGCTCGTCGTGCTCTGGCCGGTGCTGCCGTACCTGGTGCGGGCGCTGGCCAACGCGGACCGGGCGATGGTGCGCGGTCTGCTCTGCCCCTCCGACGAACTGGAGCGGCGGATCGCCGAGCTGGAGTCGGGCCGGGGCGTCGTCGTCGACACCGCGGCCGCCGATCTGCGGCGTATCGAGCGCGATCTGCACGACGGGGCGCAGGCCAGGCTCGTCGCCCTCGCCATGGGGCTCGGCATGGCGAAGGAGAAGCTGACCGGCGACTTCAAGGACCCGGTCGCCGCGGCGGCGATGGTCGACGAGGCGCACGGCGAGGTGAAGCTGGCACTGCAGGAGCTGCGTGACCTGGCGCGCGGCATCCACCCTGCCGTGCTGACCGACCGCGGCCTGGACGCGGCGCTGTCGTCCGTCGCGTCGCGCTGCACGGCCCCGGTGCGGGTCACGGTCGATCTGGCGGCGCGCCCGGCGGAGGCGATCGAGGGCATCGCGTACTTCACCGTCTCCGAGCTGCTGCAGAACGTCAGCAAGCACAGCGGGGCGCGGTCCGCTTCCGTGGACGTGTGGCGGAGCGGGGAGCGGCTGCTGATCCAGGTGCGGGACGACGGGCGCGGCGGCGCGCGGCTGGACGGCGGCACGGGCATGGCCGGACTGGCCGACCGGCTCGGTGCGGTGGACGGGCTCCTGGCCCTCGACTCCCCGGTGGGCGGGCCGACGACGGTCACGGCCGAGCTGCCGTGGCGCGACCGCGACGGGGCGGCCGAAGGTCCCGAAGGTGTGGTCAAGCACAGTGCGGGGGTGGGGAAAACCCCCGGTGGAAAACGGTGACCGGCCTCATGGTCCCGGTCTGCCCGTCCCAGCATTCTTGAGGGACACAGCCACTCAGCAGCAGCATCAGAGCAGAAACGGACGGCAGTGATGGCCACGGAGTACGCATCGCAGACCAGAGACCAGTGGGGGCGCGAGGACCGCCCGGGCCGCCCCCCGAAGAGGCACGTGCTGCCTCCGGCACTGCGCGCGCCGATCGAGGCCCGTACCTGGCGCGAGTTCGGTTACCTGATGCTCAGCCTGCCGATCAGCGTGCTGCTCTTCGTCTTCGCGGTCACCATGACGTCGCTGGGCATGGGCCTGCTGATCACCTTCCTCGGCGTACCGGTACTCGCGGCAGGACTGGCCGGCTGCCGCGGCTTCGGGGTGGTGGAGCGGGCCCGTGCCAGGGCGCTGCTCAAGCTGGACGTGGCGGACCCGGTGCCCGTCCGGGCCAGGCCGGGCGGCGGCCCGATGTCCTGGATGGGCGCGATGCTCAAGAGCGGGGTGTCCTGGCGCCATCTGCTGTACGCCGTGCTGCATCTGCCGTGGGCGGTGTTCGCCTTCTCCGTGTCGCTGTTCTTCTGGTCGTACGGCTGGGCCATGCTCACGTATCCGCTGTGGCGATGGGTGTTCCCGGTCTACGCGGGGACGGACGGCATCCAGCTGTACGGCGACAGCACGCACAGCATCTACCTCGACGAGCCCCACGAACTGGCCCTGACCAGCGCGTTCGGCCTGCTCTTCACCCTCGTCACCCCGTGGCTCATACGAGGCATGACGACCGTGGACCGGGTGATGGTGACCGGGTTGCTCGGCCCGTCCCGGCTCGCCACCCGGGTCTCGGAGCTGGAGTCGGACCGGGGCGTCGTCGTCGACACCGCGGCCGCCGACCTGCGGCGCATCGAGCGCGACCTGCACGACGGGGCGCAGGCCAGGCTCGTCACCCTCGCCATGGATCTGGGGCTGGCCAAGGAGAAGCTGACGGAGGACCCGGAAGCCGCGGCCCGCATGGTGGACGAGGCGCACGGCGAGGTGAAGATCGCGTTGCAGGAGCTGCGGGATCTGGCCCGGGGCATCCACCCGGCCGTCCTGACCGACCGCGGTCTGGACGCGGCGCTCTCCGCGGTGGCCTCCCGGTGCACGGTGCCGGTGCAGGTCGAGGTGGATCTGCCGGCCCGGCCGGCCCCGGCGATCGAGGGCATCGCGTACTTCACCGTCTCCGAGCTCCTGCAGAACGTCAGCAAGCACGCGCGGGCGTCCCGGGCCACGGTCGATGTGTGGCAGACGGAGGACCGGCTGATGCTCCAGGTGAGCGACGACGGGCAGGGCGGCGCGGACGCGACGGCCGGCTCGGGTCTGGCCGGGCTCGCGGAGCGGCTGGACGCGGTCGACGGAATCCTGGTGATCACCTCACCGGTGGGCGGGCCGACCACGGTCACGGCGGAGCTGCCCTGGCGGGGCTGATCCGCCCCCGATCGCCCGGCTGCCGTGCCGGGGGCCGGGCGCCGCCTCCTCGCCCGCTTCCCCGGCTCCTGAGCTCCTGCCGCTTCCGCTCGCTCTCTTCTCGCTCTCTTCTCGCGTCCCGGCAGCCCGTCCCGAGTCGTACGCCACTATTCCCAGCACCTGAGCACGTGCCGGCCCGGATACTGAAATGCTGGGCTCGACGTGGTGGGAAGCGAACAACTGCTGGGGGGCTGCACGGTCGTGGAGGACAGGGTGCGAGTGGTCATCGCCGAGGATTCAGTGCTGCTGCGGGAGGGCCTGACCCGGCTTCTGACCGACCGCGGGCACGATGTCGTCGCGGGCGTCGGAGACGCGGAAGCGCTGATCAAGACGGTGGAGGATCTGGCGTCGCGGGACGAGCTGCCGGATGTGGTGGTCGCGGACGTACGGATGCCGCCGACGCACACCGACGAGGGCGTGCGAGCGGCGGTGCGGCTGCGCAAGGACTACCCCGCGATCGGAGTGCTGGTCCTGTCGCAGTACGTCGAGGAGCAGTACGCGACGGAATTGCTGGCCGGGTCGAGCCGGGGCGTCGGCTATCTGCTCAAGGACCGGGTGGCCGAGGTGCGGGAATTCGTGGACGCCGTCGTCCGGGTGGCCCGGGGCGGGACCGCGCTCGATCCCGAGGTCGTGGCACAGCTGCTGGGCCGCAGCCGGAAGCAGGACGTCCTCGCCGGGCTGACCCCCCGGGAGCGGGAGGTGCTGGGCCTCATGGCCGAGGGCCGGACGAACTCGGCGGTCGCCAAGCAACTGGTGGTGAGTGACGGCGCGGTGGAGAAGCACGTCAGCAACATCTTCCTCAAGCTCGGGCTCTCCCCGAGTGACGGGGATCACCGTCGGGTGCTGGCCGTGCTGACCTATCTGAGGTCCTAGGTCACCGACGCCGGACCGGACATGTTCTGGAGTGCAGCTCAGAGGCGGTCGGGGATGGCCGGGGCGGCGGCCCCAGAACCAAGAGGCGAATACGGAGCGTCTTCGACGCAGAGCGCTGAGGGACGAGCTAAACATATCAAAGCAGGGCAATCGGGCGTCTCAGAACGGGATCCATCATGTGATCGGTCCAGGGAAGGGCACCCTTACCGACGTAGGGTGGGCCTTGGGGCCGCCGGTGGGCCGGCCGGCCCGAGCAGCCGCCTCGAAGGAGGTCCAGTTCAGTGACCAGCCAGGTCAGTAGCCCGGCCGAGAAGGCCGATGGAGCCGATGGTGCCGACGGAGCGAAGGACGCCGTCGTCGGGGAACAGCGCAGCACGCCGCACGGGAAGGTCTCCGAGAAGGAGGTTCGCCGGCTGGGTCGGGTGGTGATCCGTTTCGCGGGTGACTCGGGTGACGGCATGCAGCTGACGGGGGACCGTTTCACGTCGGAGACGGCGGCGTTCGGCAACGATCTGTCGACGCTGCCGAACTTCCCGGCCGAGATCCGGGCACCCGCCGGAACGCTGCCGGGGGTCTCCAGCTTCCAGCTGCACTTCGCCGACCACGACATCCTGACCCCGGGCGACGCCCCGGACGTCCTGGTCGCGATGAACCCGGCCGCGCTGAAGGCGAACATCGAAGACGTGCCGCGCGGCTCGCAGATCATCGTCAACACCGACGAGTTCACCAAACGGGCGATGGCCAAGGTCGGCTACGCCGCCTCGCCGCTGGAGGACGGCTCCCTGGAGGCGTACCACGTCCACCCGGTGGCGCTGACCACGATGACGATCGAGGCGCTCAAGGACTTCGGCCTCTCCCGCAAGGAGGCCGAACGCTCGAAGAACATGTTCGCGCTGGGGCTGCTGTCCTGGATGTACCACCGGCCCACCGAGGGCACCGAGAACTTCCTGCGCACCAAGTTCGCCAGGAAACCAAAGATCGCCGAGGCCAACGTGGCGGCGTTTCGGGCCGGCTGGAACTTCGGCGAGACCACCGAGGACTTCGCCGTCTCCTACGAGATCAGCCCGGCCGGCGCCGCGTTCCCCCCGGGCACCTACCGCAACATCTCCGGCAACCTCGCCCTGTCCTACGGGCTGATCGCCGCCGGCCACCAGGCCGACCTGCCGCTGTTCCTGGGCTCGTACCCGATCACACCGGCCTCCGACATCCTGCACGAGCTCAGCAAGCACAAGAACTTCGGGGTGCGCACCTTCCAGGCCGAGGACGAGATCGCCGCCATCGGCGCCGCGCTGGGCGCGCCTTCGGCGGGCAGCTCGCGGTGACCACCACCTCCGGCCCCGGGGTGGCGCTGAAGTCGGAGACCATCGGGCTGGCGGTCTCGCTGGAGCTGCCGCTGCTGGTCGTGGCGATCCAGCGCGGCGGCCCCTCGACCGGGCTGCCCACCAAGACCGAGCAGGCCGACCTGCTCCAGGCCATGTACGGGCGCAACGGCGAGGCCCCGGTGCCCGTCGTCGCCCCCCGCACCCCGGCCGACTGCTTCGACGCGGCCCTGGACGCGGCACGCATCGCGCTGACCTACCGCACCCCGGTCTTCCTGCTCTCCGACGGCTACCTCGCCAACGGCAGCGAACCCTGGCGGATCCCGCAGATCGACGAGCTGCCCGACCTGCGGGTGCAGTTCGCCACCGGCCCCAACCACACGCTCGCCGACGGCACCGAGGTGTTCTGGCCCTACAAACGCGACCCGCAGACCCTGGCCCGCCCCTGGGCGGTGCCCGGCACCCCGGGCCTCGAGCACCGCATCGGCGGCATCGAGAAGCAGGACGGCACCGGCAACATCTCCTACGACCCGGCCAACCACGACTTCATGGTCCGCACCCGCCAGGCCAAGATCGACGGCATCGAGGTCCCCGACCTGGCGGTCGACGACCCCCACCGGGCCCGCACCCTGGTGCTGGGCTGGGGCTCGACGTACGGGCCGATCACCGCCGCCGTACGCCGGCTGCGCACCGAGGGCGCATCCATCGCCCAGGCCCACCTGCGCCACCTCAACCCCTTCCCCGCCAACCTCGGCGACATCCTGGCCCGCTACGAGAAGGTGGTCGTGCCCGAGATGAACCTCGGCCAGCTCGCCACCCTGCTCCGGGCCAAATACCTGGTCGACGCCCACTCGTACACCCAGGTCAACGGCATGCCGTTCAAGGCCGAACAGCTCGCCACCGTCCTGAAGGAGGCCATCGATGACTGAGACGTCCACAGAAGGCACGGGCACGATCGAGGCGCTTTCCCTCATCCCCCGGGCCGAGGCCAAGCAGTCGATGAAGGACTTCAAGTCCGACCAGGAAGTGCGCTGGTGCCCCGGCTGCGGCGATTACGCCGTCCTCGCCGCCGTGCAGGGCTTCATGCCCGAACTCGGCCTGGCGAAGGAGAACATCGTCTTCGTCTCCGGCATCGGCTGCTCCTCCCGCTTCCCCTACTACATGAACACCTACGGGATGCACTCCATCCACGGCCGCGCCCCCGCCATCGCCACCGGCCTGGCCACCTCCCGGCGCGACCTGTCCGTCTGGGTGGTCACCGGCGACGGCGACGCCCTGTCCATCGGCGGCAACCACCTCATCCACGCCCTGCGCCGCAACGTCAACCTCAAGATCCTGCTGTTCAACAACCGCATCTACGGCCTCACCAAGGGCCAGTACTCCCCCACCTCCGAAACCGGCAAGATCACCAAGTCCACCCCGATGGGCTCCCTCGACGCCCCCTTCAACCCCGTCTCCCTCGCCCTCGGCGCCGAGGCCGGCTTCGTCGCCCGCACCATCGACTCCGACCGCACCCACCTCACCGACGTGCTCCGCCAGGCCGCCGCCCACCCCGGCACCGCACTCGTCGAGATCTACCAGAACTGCAACATCTTCAACGACGGCGCCTTCGACGCCCTCAAGGACAAACAGCAGGCCCAGGAAGCCGTCATCCGCCTCGAACACGGACAGCCCATCCGCTTCGGGGCCGAGGGATCCAAGGGCGTCGTCCGCGACCCCGCCACCGGCGACCTCACCGTCGTGACCGTCACCCCCGACAACGCCTCGCAGGTCCTCGTCCACGACGCCCACGCCGCCTCCCCCACCACCGCCTTCGCCCTCTCCCGCCTCGCCGACCCCGACACCCTGCACCACACCCCCATCGGAGTCCTGCGCAGCGTCGACCGCCCCGTCTACGACACCCTCATGGCCGACCAGCTCGACACCGCCGTCGAACAGAACGGCAAGGGCGACCTGAACACCCTGCTCACCGGCAACGACACCTGGACCGTCGTCGGCTGAGTCGCACGCCGTCCGCGAAGAGGGGCACCCGGCCTCAGGACCGGGTGCCCCTCTTCGCTTTCCCGCCACCGCCTGTCATGACCGTATTGCGATACGGACATGACAGGCGGGCCGTCTCGGCACTACCTTCGACGCGATGACGTGTGTGGGTCGGGAGGGCCAGTGAAGTCGGTCAACGAACAGCGGTCGGGCTTGCTGTACGGCATCGGCGCCTACGGGATGTGGGGGCTGGTCCCTCTCTTCTGGCCGCTCCTCAAGCCCGCCGGCGCGATGGAGATCCTCGCCCACCGCATGGTGTGGTCGCTGGCCGTCGTCGGCATCGTGCTGCTGGCGGTACGCCGGTGGGCATGGATCGGGGAGCTGGTCCGCCAGCCCCGCAAGCTGGGCCTCATCGCCGTCGCCGCGACCGTCATAACGGTCAACTGGGGGCTGTACATCTGGGCCGTCAACAGCGGCCAGGTCGTCGAAGCCTCGCTCGGTTACTTCATCAACCCGCTGGTCACCATCGCCATGGGTGTCCTGCTGCTGAAGGAACGGCTGCGGCCCGTGCAGTGGACGGCGGTCGGAGTCGGCTTCGCGGCGGTGCTGGTACTGGCCGTCGGATACGGGCAGCCGCCCTGGATCTCCCTGGTCCTGGCGTTCTCGTTCGCGACGTACGGCCTGGTCAAGAAGAAGGTCAACCTCGGCGGTGTGGAATCACTGGCCGCCGAGACCGCCGTCCAGTTCCTCCCCGCGCTGGGCTACCTGCTCTGGATCGGGTCGCACGGGGACGCGACCTTCGGCGCGGAGGGGCTCGGGCACGCGGGGCTGCTCGCCGCCACCGGCATCGTGACCGCCGTCCCGCTGGTCTGCTTCGGTGCGGCGGCGATCCGGGTGCCGTTGTCGACGCTGGGGTTGTTGCAGTACCTCGCGCCGGTCTTCCAGTTCGGGCTCGGCGTCGTGTACTTCCACGAGGCGATGCCGCCGGAGCGCTGGGCCGGCTTCTCGCTGGTCTGGGCGGCGCTGGCGCTGCTGACGTGGGACGCGCTGCGTACGGCGCGGCGGGGACGGGCGGAAGCGGTGCGGCTGGCCGCGGTGGCGGCGACTGCCGCTGCGGCGCCGGCCGCTGCGCCGGCCCCGGGTGGCGTGTCGGTCTCCGCGTCCGGGCCGACACCGACTCCGGCACGCACCGGCGCGCTCGGCGCGCG
>RHMC01000208.1 GCA_003719395.1 Streptomyces altiplanensis | reverse complement strand
ATCTTGTCGGGGTGGCCCTCGGTCACGGACTCCGAGGTGAACAGGCGGCGGGACATGGAACTCCTCATCGCAGTTGGTTCAAGGGGACGTCGGCAGGGGTTGCCGGCCCGTGCGGGGCGTCCGGACGGCTCACCCGGGCCAGGGACAGACCGCTGGTCTCAGGGGCCCAGGCGATCGACACCAGCGCGCCTGCCACGGAGAGCGCGCAGCCGAACAGCATGACCGCGCTGACGCCCCACGCCTGAAGTCCCAGTGGAATGAGAAAGGTGCCGAAAGCCGCTCCGATACGGCTCACTGCGGCGGCGAAGCCGATTCCGGTGGCCCGGATCTCCGTAGGAAACACCTCGCTGGGATACACGGCCTGAAGCACGCTGGATCCGGCATGGAACAGGGCGAAGACGCCGAAGCAGACGGGCTACGGCCCCTTGGGGGGCGTGCGGCCACAGCCCCAGGGCGAGCAGGGCGCCGGCGGTGACTCCGAACGGCCAGATCAGGAGGTTGCGACGGCTCACCCGGTTGATGACGGCCATCCCGGTCAGACATCCCACCAGCAGGAAGGCGTTGAGCAGGAGCTCGCCGATCTTGTCGTTCGGGGCGCCGAGCAGGCCCAGCACCTGGGGCGCGAAGGTGGAGATCGCGAAGAACGGTGTGACCTGGCAGAGCCAGAACAGGCTCGTGAACAGGGTCCGGCGAAGGTAGGGCGGGGAGAACAGCGCTCGGTGGCTCGTCTTCACCTGTTCGGTGCCGGTCTCGGGCCGTGCGAGCTTCCGGCCGAGCCAGCGTTCACTGATCGCCTCCGCCTCCGCCACCCGTCCCTTGCTCGCCAGCCAGCTCGGCGATTCCGGAGTGCCCAACCGCGCCAGCAGCACCACGAGGGACGGGATCGCGCTGCTGGCGAGGATCCAGCGCCACACGGAGCCGTCGTCGGTCAGGGAAGTCATGGCGATGCCGAACGCGGTCGCCAGGGTGTAGCCGACGTACCAGAAGACGATGAGGGAGGCCAGCAGCCGTCCTCTTCTCCTCGGTGACGCGAATTCCGCGACCAGGGCGCCGGCGATGGCGTAGTCCGCACCCACCGCGGCGCCCATGACGAGCCGTACGAGCAGCAGTTGCGCCGCGTCCTGGACCACGAGTTGGAGCAGAGAGCCGACAAGGAACACCAGCAGGTCGATGAGGTACATCTTCTGGCGGCCGACCTTGTCGGTGAGCCAGCCGAAGACCAGACCTCCGAAGAACAGGCCGACCAGCGAGGCAGATCCCACCAGCCCGGTTTCCAGCGCCGAGAGCCGAAGGTCGTCCCGAGCCAACGGCAGTGCGGCGCCGACCACTCCCAGTACCCATCCGTCACAGACCTCGCCGCCGCCGGCACACACGGCGATGCGGGTCTCGAACCGACGGACGCGCCGGGGATCGCCATTGGCAGGACCGGGTACCGAGTGCACGTGCACGGCTGACACGTACGCTCTCCTCCTCCGTCAGTAGGGTCGAATTCTGTCAGCGGGTGGTCATAAGACCCAGCGAAAGGCCCATGCTGTCCGACGCGGTGACATCAAGTTCCGCGCTTTCGGTGAGTACGGCAGTTTGCAGCCGCCTGACCCGATGCGACGGTTCGATGCCGAGTTCGTCGGTCAGTTTCTTGTGGAGCTGGTGATACGCCTCCAGGGACTCCGCGGTACGGCCCGACCGGTAAAGCGCGATCATGTATTGAGCGTGCAGGTTCTCGTGCACCGGATGCCGGGACACGAGGGTGCTCAGCTCGGAGAGCAGCTGGTGGTGCATGCCCAGTCGCAGTTCAGCGTCGATGCACTGCTCCAGCGCAGTCATCCGAAGATCCTCTATTCCCGTGACATACGCCTGGATGCATTGCCCCTGCTGTACGTCCAGCAGGGTGTGCCCGCGCCAAAGGCCGAGCGCCGAGCGAAGAGCCGAAGAAACGAGAAGGTCGTCCTTGCGCGATTGCGCTCGCCGGAAATCCGTCAAGTACTGGTCGAGGGTGTGGAGGTCGAGAGCTCCGTCCTCGACTCGCAGCGAATAGCCCTGGTGGTGCGTCTCCAGAATGCGCTTGCTCTCGTCCGTCGTCCTTCCGGAAGGGCCGCCGGCCAGAGCCTGTCGCATCTGGAACACCCGGGTGTGCACGCTCTGCACAGCGCTGCGCGGTGCGGCTTCGCCCCACAACTCCTGGACACAGGTGTCCAGCGTCACTACGGAGTTCGCACTCAGCAGGAGGAGCGCCAGGAGCTGACGCGTCTTGGGTGCGGACGGCAGCAGGGATTCGTCTCCGTCCGTCAGGGACAGAGGGCCGAGAACTCCGAACTTCATTGAACTCCCTCTCGCGCAGATGCCTGATCACGAATCCGACGGAAAAGGCGATCAACAGAGACCAGGGATGGCGATGCTTGAGATCTGGTGATCACCACGCGTCCCGAGTAAAAGCTAGCCACACCCGAATGACAGGTCCAGACAGTGCCTGCGACTCTGTCATCCACGCCCGAATTGAACACCTTTATCCCCTCTCCTGGCTGCCGGGATACCGAGCGGTGAGCGAATCGATAGAACGCTTTGCTTTGCTGTGCGAGTCCCGCCGACTGAAGGTTCGGAAGCCTGCTGCGGGGCTCATTCGCAGCGATGAAAGGGTTCCTATGACGAAACGTCTGGTCATATTCGACTGCGACGGCGTTCTTGTCGACAGCGAGACACTGAGCTCTCGAGTCATGCGGGAGATGGCAGGCACAGAGGGACTTGACTTCTCATCGGAGCAGGCGCTCGAATTCATCCGGGGCCGAAAGGTCGCGGAGTGGGTCGGACAGCTCGAGGCGCGGCTGGGCAGGGCGTTGCCGGCCGGCTTCGTACCGCGGTTCCGCAGCAGGTCCGCGGACCTGTTCGCCACCGAACTGCTGCCGGTCCCCCATGTGCGGCAGGTCGTCGAGGAGCTTGAGCTGCCCTTCTGCACGGCGTCCAGCGCACCGCGCGAGAAGATCCTCAACACCCTGGGGCTGACCGGCCTGCTGCCCTACTTCCAGGACCGCATCTACAGCGCGTACGAGGTGGGCGCGTGGAAGCCGGACCCGGGACTGTTCCTGCACGCGGCGGCCGACCTCGGAGTGCCGGCCGAGCACTGCGCAGTCGTCGAGGACAGCCTCGTCGGTGTCCGGGCGGGCCTCGCGGCCGGCATGTCGGTGTTCGCCTACGCGCCGCGGGAGAACGGGACGGCGGCGGACCTGGCGGCCGAGGGAGCGATCGTCTTCGACTCGATGAAGGAACTTTCCGCCCTGCTGGACCGGTGGACCGTGCGGGGCCCGGCCGCCCGCGCTGCCCGATGACGACTGCCTTGCCCTCCGGAGAGAACGAGTTGGAAAGGGACGATTCGCATGCCGAGTGTTCTTGAAGAGCTGCAGCACGCCGGTGGGTCGGCGGAGATCTGGTGGGATTCCTCGCCCCTCGACTTCCCCCGGTGGCGCGACCGCCAACTCGCCACCGCACCCGACCAGGGCACCAGGGAGCGCTGGCAGGAGCAGCTCGACCGTTTCCTGTGTCCGGCGACACCCGACCGTTCGCTGGTCCGCGGCATCACGACCAATCCCTCCCTGGTCGCGCAGAGCGTCCTGGCCTCGCCGGACAGCTGGCGCAACGACATCCAGGAGCTCATCCGCTACCAGCTGGCCCCCGACGTGGAGAGCACGTTCTCACTCGTCTACGAGGAGGCGCTGCGCCGCGCGGCGCGCGAGATGCTGCCGATGTGGCAGGCTACCGACGGAGAGTTCGGCTGGGTGTCGGGCCAGCTCGACCCGCGCCACATGCTCCGCGCCGACCTCATGCTGGAACAGGCGCTGCGCATCGCCCGGATCTCCCCCAATCTCATGGTCAAGGTGCCGGGCACCCAGCAGGGGTACGAGGTCGTCAGGCAGCTGGTGGCCCGCGGCATCTCCGTCAACTCCACGCTCTCCTACACGGTTCCGCAGTTCACGGCCTGCGCCGAGGCGGTGGAATCCGGGCTGAAGCAGGCGCACGACCAGGGAATCGACACCGGACGGTGGCGCGCGGTCTTCACGCACATGATCGGGCGCTTCGGCGCCAACAACGACCTCCGTTACGAAGCGGCCATCCGTGAGATCGAGCTCTCCCGGACCGATCTGCGCTGGGCCGAAGTCGCCGTACTCAAACGCATCCACACGCTCATCCGGGAGAACGGCCACCCCCTCAAGCCGCTGCTCTCCAGCCTTGAGGTCGACGACCCGGCCCAGGGCAGCAGCACACTGAGCATGCATCTGGAGGAGAGCGCGGGCGGCGCGGTCGTCTACACCTGCAAGCCCCAGTTCATCGCCGACGTGATGCGCCGCGAGAGCGAGCTGCCGGTCTTCGGCACCCGTGCCATCGAGCAGGAGGTGCCGGCGGACGTCCTGGAGAAGCTGATGTGGCTGCCGTCGTTCCACCGCGCGTACGACCGGCCGGCATGCATCCCGAGGAGTTCGCCCACTACGGGCCGTTCATCTCGACGTACGCCGAAGTCATGGCGAACACGAGGAAGCTGATCGACTTCGTCGCGCACCAGTTCCAGACCATCACCGCCTCCGCGCGGCCCCTGCTGCTGACCTGAGCCGCCCGCCGGCCCGCGTCCCCGGCTCCCCATCACCGAGGAGGTGTCGTATGCACCAGTCCATCGCGCTCTGGAGCCATCCCAGGTCGATGTCGACCGCGCTGGAGCGCTCGTTCATCGAGCGGGGCGACTTCAAGGTGTTCCATGAAGCCTTCGCCTACGTCTTCTTCATGCACGAAGAGCGTGCCGCCATTCCGCACAAGAACGCGGACCCGGACCATCCACTGACCTATCCGGAGATCAAGCGGATGATGGAGGCCGCTCGGCTCGAACGCCCCGTCTTCCACAAGGACTTCCCGTACCACTGTCTCGACCACCTGCTGAAGGACTCCGCCTACCTGCTCGGCCAGGTGAACACCTTCCTGATCCGGGACCCCGAGGAAGCCGTCCTCTCCCACGCCACCGTGCACCCCGAACTCACCCGCGAGGTGCTGGGGTACGAACAACTGGCCCGGTGCTTCGACTTCGTGCGGGAGCTGACGGGCACCACGCCCGTCGTCATCAACGCGGCGGACCTCGCCGCCCGCCCCGAGGCCACCATCGCCGCCTACTGCGCCGCGGTCGGGATTCCCTTCCTCCCCGAAGCGTTGCGGTGGTCCGCGGGCGAGCAGCCCGAATGGACCACCTGGAGCGGCTGGCACACGGACGTCGCCGCCAGCAGCGGTTTCAGCAGGCCGCAACGTGCATACCGCTTCACCTACGAGACGCGGCCCGGCCTGCGCGAGTTCGAGCGCCACTGCCGCCCCTTCTACGAGCACCTGGACCAGTACCGGCTTCAGCCGGCCGAGGAGGCCTCCACATGAGCGTGAGCACTGTCATCGTCACCGGCGGCGCCAGCGGTGTCGGGCGGGCCCTGGTGGGCCGGCTCCTGGACGCCGGCAAAACCGTCATCACCTGCGACATCGACGAGCCGGGCCTGAAGTCGCTGGCCGACGATCACCGCGGGCGGGCGCTGGAGACCCATGTCGCCGACGTCGCTTCGCACCAGGAATGCGACGCCTTCATGGACCGGGTGATCGCCGCACACCCGGACGTGGACGGCCTGGTCAACAACGCCGGTCTCTACCTCGGGCAGCCGGTCTGGGAGTACGACGACGCCACGATCGAACGGGTCATCGCCGTGAACATCAAGGGTCCGGTGTGGCTGTCCCGGCGGTTCGCGGACCACCTGCTGCCGGCCGAGCGGCGCGGCGCCATCGTCAACCTGGCCTCGGTCGCGGGGGAAGTCGGAAGTTCCGACGCCCTGTACGGAACGGTCAAGGCCGGCGTCATCGGTCTCACGAAGTCCAACGCCATGAACTTCGCCCCCTACATCCGCGTCAACGTCGTGTCGCCGGGCCTCATCGTCAACACGGCCATCGCGGACCGGATCCCGGACTACCGCTACGCCGAGTACAAGCGCCAGGAGCAGCTCGACGGCGACATCCTCCCCGAGTACGTGGCCGATGTGTGCGCGTACCTGCTCAGTGACGGGGCCCGGACGCTGACCGGCGCCCTGCTGCGCGCCGACAACGGCTCCTACCCGCGCTGACTCCCCTCTCCGTACGTCCTGGAGGCGAACCCATGACTTCCTCAACCGGCGGTTCCGACAAGCCCCTCATCATGCTGCTGGGCATGGGGGACCTGAGCGCCAAGGTGCTCAGCATGCTCCTGAGCGACCCGGCGACCAACCGGGTCGTGCTGGCCGGGCGGGACACCGAGGCCATACGCAGGCGCGGCAACCTGGCGCTGTTCACCGCCACCAACCTCGGCCTGCACGGCACGGTCGACACCGTCCACGTCGATCTCCGTGACGTCGACGCCACGGCCGAGACCCTTGCCAGGGTGCGGCCCGACATCATCTTCATGGGCGGCTCGCTCCAGTCCTGGCGGGTCATCACGGCCCTTCCCAAGGAGGTCTTCGAGGAGCTCGACGAGGCGCAGTTCGGGCCGTGGCTGCCGATGCACCTGACGCTCAACCACCTGTTGATGCAGGCGGTACGGGATTCGGGCATCGACGCCAAGGTCGTGAACGCCGCGTTCCCCGACGCGGTCGGCCCGGTCCTCGGCAAGGTCGCCCTGGCGCCGACGATCGGCGTGGGCAATGTCGCCAACATCGTCCCCGCGCTCACCCTGGCCGCCGCACACCTGCTGGACGTGCACCCCTCCCAGGTCGAGCTCCGGCTCACCGCCCAGCACTACTTCAGTCACTACGTGCCGCGCTTCGGCGACGCCGGGCAGGGTGCGTACCACCTCGCGGTGACAGTGGCGGGCCGGCCCGGGACGGTGGAGGTGGATCACGGCGCGCTCTTCGCCCAGCTCGACAACCGGCTCAAGCGGATCGGTGGCATCGACGGTCAGCTGCTCACCGCCTCGTCCGCCGTGCGGGTGCTGAAGGGCATGGCGGCCGACAGCGGGGTGCTCGCCCATGCCCCGGCACCGGGCGGCCTGCCCGGCGGGTACCCGGTCCGGGTCCACCGGGACGGCGGCACGCTCGACCTGCCCGACGGCCTCGGGACCGACGAGGCGGTCCGCATCAACGAGGAGTGCCAGCGCGCCGACGGCATCGACCGCATCGACGACGACGGGACGGTGCACTTCACCGAGCCCGAGATGGCCGTCATGAAGCGGCTGCTCGGTTACGAGTGTCTGAGCATGAAGCTCGGCGACGCCTCCGAATGGGCCGATGAACTCGCTCTGAAGTACCGGTCGTTCGCGGCGAAGTTCAGCTGAACCGAAGCGCCGGCCGGGACACCCGGTCCCGGCCGTCCGCCCACCCGCCAGTCCCGCGGCCGTACGGCCCGCCCGTACGGCCGCGGAGTCTTCGCACCGCCAGAGAGAGCCGGAGGATCATCATGACCACACCCGCAACCCGGGTCGCAGGCACAGCCCCCGTCACCGGAGCGACCACCCCGGACGACTTCGAGGGTCAGTACGTGCCCACCCTCGTGGACCGCTGGGACCAGCTGATCGACTGGGACCGCCGCCGGGCGAGCGAGCAGGACTTCTTCATGGAACTCCTGAACGGGGCCGAGGCCCGTCGTGTGCTCGACGTGGCGGCGGGCACGGGTTACCACTCGGTCACCCTCGCCCAGCACGGCTTCGACGTCACCGCGGCGGACGGAAGCGCGCAGATGATCGAACAGACCCGGCGCAACGCCGAGCAGCACGGACAGTCCTTCCGCGTCATCCAGGCCGACTGGCGCAGCCTGCGGGAGCACGTCGACGGGCGTTACGACGCGATCGTCTGTCTGGGCAGTTCGTTCCCGCACCTGTTCCAGGAGACCGACCGCCGGGCGGTGCTCGCGGAGTTCTACGAGGCGCTGAATCCCGGCGGCATCCTCATCGTCGACCACCGGAACTTCGACGCGATCCGCCGGCACCGGTACCAGAGCACCGGCAATTACTACTACTGCGGGACCGGGGCGACCGTCACCGTCGCGCACGTCGACGAGCGGCTGTGCCGATTCCAGTACGACTTCCCGGACGGTGGCACACACCACCTGGAGGTGTATCCCGTTCTCTCCGACGAGCTCTCGTCCCTGCTCATCGACGCCGGCTTCGACACGATCCAGAACTTCGGCGACTTCCAGGAGAACTTCGACCTCGACGAAGTGGATTTCGTCATCCACGTCGCCCGGAAGCCGTAATCCATGAGGCACGAGTCATGAAGCAGTCAGAAAGGCCCACACCTGTGGTGAGTGACAAGAACGCCGACAGCAAGCGTTCCAAAACGGTCGCCGGTTTCCTCGCGACCGTACTGCTGACCAGTTTCGTGGCGGCGACGTACGGCTTCGGCTTCTATCTCTTCGCGCAGCTCGTCACCGACATGCGCAAGGACCTCGGATTCGACTACACCGTGGTCGGGACGATCACCGCGGCGGGGCAGCTCGGCTTCCTGCTGTTCGCCCTGCTCGGTACGTGGCTGTCGACCCGGATCGGCGGCGGCCAGGTCGTCATCGGGTCGGTCGCGCTGTGCGGACTGTGCCTGGTGCTGCTGCCGGTGAGCGACAGCATCGTCCTCATCGGGATTCTGCTGACGATCATGGGCGGTACGGCGGCCTCGGTGTACGTACCGCTGGTCGAGATCGTCGGCCGGGTCATCGACTACCGGCACCGCGGCAAGGTGCTGGGGCTGGTGTCCAGCGGAACCAGCTACGGCGTCTTCGTCAACAGCCTCCTGGTGCCCGGCTTCGTGCAGAACGACAACTGGCGGGGGCTGTGGTACTCGGTCGGGTTCGGAACGCTGATGGTGACCATGGTGGCCGCCTTCACCTTCCACCGGCTCGGACTCTTCCGCGGCGAGGAGGAGAACGCGCCCGGCACCGCAACCGCAGGCACGACGGACGACGACGGCGTACCGCGAAGCGGCGACGGACGTGAGAACAACAGCGCCCGGGCCGGCTGGCGCATGGTGCTGGTCCGTTGGGTGGTCATCGTCTGGACGATGAAGTTCCTGAACGGATTCGCCTGCATGCCGTTCCAGAACTACCTCTCGCCCTACTTGCGCGAAGGTCTGGGATTCGACATCGACTTCGCGGCCCAGGTCTGGGGGGCCATCGGCGTCATCGGGATGTTCGCCGGATTCGCGGTGGGCTGGCTCTCCGACCGGATCGGCGTACGCGCCTCACTGGTGATGTGCTACGCGCTCTTCTTCACCTCCTCCCTCCTGCTGGTGGTCGCCCCGGTCGGTTTCCTCCCGATGGTCTCGGGCGTTCTTTTCGCGCTCGCCTTCTACCCGATCTACGGGCTGGTACCGGCGTACGTGTCGAAGTCGGCTTCGGGCGCGGCGGCGACGGTCATCTTCGGCGTCACCAACGTGACCCAGGGAGTCGGGGGAATCGTGGGCAACTACACGGCGGGATTCCTGAAGAACGTCACCGGCGATTTCATGTGGTACTACGTCGTCGTCGCCGTGACCGCCGTGATCCTGGGCGTCCTGACCCTCCAGCTGCCCCGCGAGGGATCGGCCGAGAGTGCCATCGGGAAGAAGCCGGCACCGCCCCGTATCGAAAAGGACGCCGCACAGGCCGTCAGCTGAGAATCACGGGCACACGACCGCGGCCGACGCGGCCACCAACGGAAAGGACCCGATGGAACAGCAACGAATATGCACCTGCCGGCCAGGTGCGACGGTGTGGCTGACCGGATTGCCCAGCGCGGGCAAGACCACCATCGCCTACGAGCTGGCCGGACGGCTGAAGGCCGGAGGGCGCCGCGTGGAGGTGCTGGACGGTGACGAGATCCGCGCGTTCCTCTCGGCGGGCCTCGGCTTCAGCCGCGAGGACCGGCACGCCAACGTCCAGCGCGTCGGCCTGGTGGCGGAGGTACTGGCCCGCAACGGCGTCACCGCCCTGGTTCCGGTGATCGCCCCGTACGCCGACAGCCGCGAGGCGGTCCGCAAGCGCCACCAGAGCAGTGACACGCCCTATCTGGAGGTGCATGTCGCCACGCCGGTGGAGGTGTGTTCCGTACGCGATGTGAAGG
>RHMC01000207.1 GCA_003719395.1 Streptomyces altiplanensis | reverse complement strand
CCCATCGCTCCCACTCGTACGGTTCCGCAGCCGCCACGAGCAGCCGCGGCCGCCCTCGGTGGCGTGCCGTGAGGCGGTACGTACGCGTGCGCCCCGCCTCCGCGGCGCCGCGGAGCAGGCCGCGGTGGTCGGCACGGGCCAGGGACTCCGGGTCGTCCAGCAACCGCTCGTCGAGCATGGTGCCGGGCCTCCGATCGCCGGGCGCGTGGCTTGTGGCCCTGCGCGAGGTGGTGGGTGGGGCGTCAGGCGGGGCGGGTGTCGGGCGGGCTGTCGTCAGGCGGGGCGGCGGGCCTCGTCGACGAGGAGGACCGGGATGCCGTCCCGTACCGGGTAGGCCAGACCGCAGTCCGGCTGGTGCAGATCAGCTCGGGGGTGTCCGCGGCGGACGCGTCGTCGAGTGGCGCGTGGCAGGCGGGGCAGGCGAGGATCTCCAGAAGGCCGGCTTCGAGCGGCATGGGGCGGGTCCCTTCGAACATGCGGATAGGGGTACGGATCGGGCCAGGTCAGCCTACCGCCGGGGCGGGGGCGGCGCGGTCTGGCGGGGCGATCGGCGTGGACGTGGCGGTGTTCCCCGGTTCCTCGCTGCCGGATGGGCGGTGCGGAGGGGCGCGGGTGGAGGGGACGGGGTGCGAAACCCCCTCCGTCGGGCCCCGTGGAGCCCGACGGAGAAGGTACGCGCACGGTGCCGTCGTGCCGGGGCCGGAAGGCTAGGCGCGGATCAGGGCCAGGGCCTCGTCCCGGGTTTTCACCATGGTGGACTCGTCCCTCGCCTCCACGTTCAGCCGCAGCAGGGGCTCCGTGTTGGAGGGGCGGAGGTTGAACCACCAGTCGGCGGCGGTGACCGTCAGGCCGTCGAGTTCGTCGATGGTGATTCCGTCGCGGCCGGTGTACGCCGCCCTGACCGCCGCCAGCCGGCCCGCCTGGTCGTCCACCGTCGAGTTGATCTCGCCGGAGCTCGCGTAGCGGTCGTACTGCGCGACCAGGTCGGACAGGGTGCCCTCCTGGCCGCCGAGGGCCGCGAGGACGTGGAGGGCGGCCAGCATGCCGGTGTCCGCGTTCCAGAAGTCCCGGAAGTAGTAGTGCGCCGAGTGCTCACCGCCGAAGATCGCGCCGGTACGGGCCATCTCCTCCTTGATGAAGGAGTGGCCGACACGGGTACGGACCGGGGTGCCGCCGTTCTCCTTGACGACCTCCGGGACGGACCACGACGTGATCAGGTTGTGGATGACCGTGCCCTTGCCGCCGTTGCGCGCCAGCTCGCGCGCGGCGACCAGCGCCGTGATCGCGGACGGGGAGATGCCCTCGCCGCGCTCGTCGACGACGAAGCAGCGGTCCGCGTCGCCGTCGAAGGCCAGGCCGAGGTCGGCGCCGGTCTCGCGGACCTTCGCCTGGAGGTCGACGATGTTCTTCGGGTCGAGCGGATTGGCCTCGTGGTTCGGGAACGTGCCGTCCAGCTCGAAGTAGAGGGGGACGACCGTGAGGGGCAGGGAGGCGAAGACCGTGGGGACCGTGTGGCCGCCCATGCCGTTGCCCGCGTCGACCACGACCTTCAGGGGGCGCATCGAGGCCAGGTCGACCAGGGAGAGGAGATGGGCCGCGTAGTCCGCCAGCGTGTCACGCCGGGTGATGGTTCCGGTCCTGGTGGCGGGGGGCGTCTGCGGAGCGTTCGCCGACCACTCCTCCACCAGCGCGCGGATCTCCGCGAGCCCCGTGTCCTGGCCCACCGGAGCCGCTCCCGCCCGGCACATCTTGATGCCGTTGTACTGCGCGGGGTTGTGCGAGGCCGTGAACATCGCGCCCGGCAGACCGAGTTGCCCGGACGCGAAGTACAGCTGGTCGGTCGAGCAGAGACCGATCTCCGTCACGTCCACCCCGCGCGCCGCCGCCCCGCGCGCGAACGCCCGCGAGAGCCCCGGCGACGAGGGGCGCATGTCGTGCCCGGTGACGATCGCGTCGGCATTCGTCACCTGCGCGAAGGCGGCCCCGAACAGCTCGGCCAGCGACTCGTCCCACTGGTCGGGGACCACTCCGCGCACGTCGTACGCCTTGACGATCTGCGACAGATCAGCAGCCACGGCCAACCCTCCTGAAGTCCGGTTAGGACCCCCCAAGCTACCCGCAGGACGTCACGTCAGAAACGGGCCTCAGGAGTCGGGAGAACGCAGGACCCGCAGATGTCCGCGGCGTGCGACCTCCATCGGGTCCGCGGTGCGCGTCCCGCCGCCGACGTCCGCGGCGCGGTCGTGCGGCCTGGCGGCCTCACGTACGGCGTTGGCCAGCGCTTCGAGATCGTCGCCGCTGGGGCGCGAGGGGGCCGACCCGTCGACGAGCCGGAGGACCTCCCAGCCGCGTGGGGCGGTCAGCCGATCCGAGTGCTCGGCGCACAGGTCGTAACAGTGGGGCTCGGCATAGGTGGCGAGCGGGCCGAGGACTGCGGTCGAGTCCGCGTAGACGTACGTCAGTGTCGCGACGGCAGGGCGGCCGCACGCGGTGCGCGAACAGCGACGTACAGGGCTCACGATGTTGGACGGTACCGCACTCTTGAGCGGGCCGCGACGACTCTCCCTCACGTCACTCCGCCGTGTCGTGTCTTCCACCGTGCCGCGACGGCCTTCTGAGCCACGGGTCTGACCTGCGCGGAGACCGCGACGAGGCAGTGGAGAACCGGCCGTGACCGGTCGTCACTCGGGGCAAATGCCGTCAAGCGACGCGAGATCGACGGTCGCGCACCGGCGTGAAAACGAGCCCAACCTTGGCTGGAATGCTCAATATGCGACATGCCGTGTGCCGCCCCTCCGTCGCGATCCGACCGCTCGGATGAGGGCTACTCTGCGTCAGTGATGGACAGTCCCGCTACCCCCCAGCCCCGACCGGCCCGGGCCGCGCCGCCGCGACCGCCACGGCCGCGGCATGCGTGGACCGTGGCGCCGCCCCAGGTGCCCCTCTCGGTCAGCCGGGCCGCCGTCTTCGGCGACCTCGTGCAGGATTCCGTGGAGCGGCTGGAACGGCGTTGGCCGCAGCTCGCCGAAGTCGACTTCCTGGTGCTCGACGTACCGCCCGCGGCCGGCGACGATTCCGGCGCCTGGGCGGACGAGTCGGTGCCGCTCGGCGGGGTGACCGCCGCGACGAGCACCCACCCGGCCCGGATCGTCGTCTACCGGCGTCCCGTCGAGATCCGCACCAAGAGCCGGGACGAGCGCGCCCTGTTCGTGCACGAGATCATCGTGGAGCAGGTCGCGGAACTGCTCGGGCTCGCACCGGAGTCGGTCGATCCGCGGTACGGGGGCGGAGACGGGCAGGACTGACGCCGGTCAGTCGTCCAGTACCGACAGGTCTTGCTCCGCTTCCGGCACCAGGACCGTCCCGCGGTCGTCCGGCATCGTCTGCACGGTGAACATCGGGATGCCGTCCTCGGGCAGTTCGAGCGCGCGCGACGCGTGGACCGGGCCGCCCGACCGCGGTTCGACCGTCAGCGCGTACGAGCCCTTGAGCCCGGACGGCACCGGCGGCTTCACCGCGAGCGTCGTGCCCGCCTTGACCGTGTACTTCTTGACGACCGGCTCGCCGCCCCCGCTGCCCGCCGACGCGGTGACCTCGACCTCGGCCGTCGCGCCGGGCGCGGTCAGCGAGAGCACCGAGCCCCCGGCCCTGTTGTCCGCCACCGTGGCCCGTTCGCCCACCTGCCCGGTCGCCGGGATGTACGCCATCTCCCGGGCGGCGCCCTTGCCGCGCACCACGCGCAGCGCGGCGACCACCGGTGCCAGGTCCCCCTGCGCCGGGCTCAGCAGCAGCGAGCCCTCCTCGCCCCTGGTGACGTCCTTGAGGTCGACGGCCGCGGTCATGCCCGCTTTGACGTGCAGGGTCTCGTGGCCCGCCGGTGTGATCGAGCCGCTGCGGCCCGCCAGCCGTACCTTCAGGTCGGCGTCGTCCTCACCGGGCGCGAACACCACCAGGTGTACGGACGTGGCGTCCGCCGGGATGCCGGGGAGCACGACGGTGTCCGAGGCGTCGGCGGAGGCGGCCAGCCAGTCGCTGCCGGCCTCCTCGTCCACCGCCTGGACGACGGCGCCGACGCGGCCGGTGCGGGTGGTCACGTGGACGGTCACGTTCTCGGCGCTGTCGGCGCTCAGCGTCGACAGCAGCACCGGGACGCTGGACCTGGCGGGGACCGTGATCCCCTCCCCCGCGTCGACTCCAGGGCGCCGTCCTTGCCGTACAGCCCGACGTCGGCGACGGCGGCGGTGTCGTCCGGGTTCGTGAGGTGTACGTAGTCGTGCCGCGTGTCGGCGGTGCTCGCGCCGGGGAACCAGAAGCTGGTGTCGGGCGCGGTGCAGCTGACGCCGAGCACGCCCCGGCCGTCGCCCGCCGTGATCTTCGTGGTCTGCTGCGCGGTCCACCCGGGGGCCAGGAGGCCGTCGGCCGAGCCGACGAGGGCGGGGGCCTCGGCGGTGTTCGCCTCGGCGGTGACGGGCTTGCCGGGCTCCTTCAGCGAGAGGACCGGCTTGCCGGGCCCCGCCTTCCCCGTGTCCTTTTCCTTCTTGTCCCCGGCGCCGTCCCGGGCGGCCAGGGTCGCGTGGGTGGGGACGAGTTCCGCGGAGCCCCCCTTCGCGTCCGCGTCGCCCTTGCCCGCCGGAGTGATCGACGTGTACGTCGTCTCCGCGAGGTCGGACGTGCTGGGCGCGGGGCAGAGCAGGCTGGAGCGCTCCACGGGCATCCGCGCCGGGGTCTTCGCGCCGGCGGCCCTGCCCGTACCGGCCGCCGCGGTGTCCGCCGGGCCGTCCGGCGCGGAGACCGCGGCGAATCCGGTGACTGCGGCGAGAGCGGTGGCGGCGGCGATCAGGGAGAGGGTGGTGCGGTTCATCGGTTGTTGCTCCCGTCGGGACGCTGCTCGGGCTCGTTGCCTTCGGCGTAGGGCTGCGGCGGCTGCTGCTGTCCGTAGCCGTACGGGTCGTACTGGCCTTCCTGGTACTGGCCTTCCTGGTACTGACCGGTCCGGTACGGGTCCGCCTGGTACGGGTCGGCACGGTACTGCTCGCCGCCGTAGTCCTGCCGGCCGTCGCCGTACTGGCCTGCCTGGTACGGGCCGGCCTGGTACTGCTCGCCGCCGTAACCCTGGTGCTGGTCCTGGACGTACGGCTGCTGCTGCCCGTACTCGGCGTCCGCGTACGCCTGCGCGTCCCACTCCCCGTACTGCTGCTGCGGCGGCACGGCCGCGTACACGGCGGTCCCGTCCTGCTCCTGGGACGGCTGGCCGTACGGGTCCGCGACCGGCGGGGCGGGGGGCTGCTGCCCGGACTCCTCCGCGTCCTCCTGGGGGGCGTGCGGGGCTTCCGCAGCGCCGCCGCGCGCAGCCTGCGCGCCCTGCGGCCCTCGCCGGCCACCGGCTGCGCGGGCACCTCGGGCTCCTCCTCGGGCAGGTCGCGTCGATCTCCTTGCGGCGGCCCGGCAGTGCGAGCACCAGCAGGAGGAGGACGAGCCCGACCTGGGTCCAGACCCACACGGTGTGGGTGACGGGGGCCTCGTAGGTGAGGTCGAGCCTGCCGCCCCCGGAGGGCAGCTCGAAGCCCTGCGCCCAGCCGTCGACGGTCTTCTTCGCGAGTACGCGCCCGTCGAGCGTGGCTGCCAGCCCTCGGCCGCCGCGTCCGCGATCCGCAGGACGCGCCCCGCTTCGCCCGACGGGATCTCCGTGTGCGTCCTCGACCGGCTCCGAGGCGACGGACAGCGGCTCGGCGCCCTCCTTGCCGGAGACGATCGTGGCCCGCGCGACCTGGCGGTCGACGCGCCACAGCGCGCTGCCGTCGAGCTGGTGAGCCGGCTCAGGCCGGGCGTCGAGTCCAGGACGCGGCTCACCGAGCGGGGCGCCCCGTCGCGCACGAGGACGTAACGGACGGCGTACCCGCCGAGCTGGTCGGCCTGGTCGGCGCCGGAGCCCGCGACCAGGTTGGAGACGATCCTGTCGAGGCGCGGGCTGCTGCCGCCCGCCTCGAGGAGCTCCCCGTCGCCCAGGCGGGCGCGGAGCCGCGTACGAGCGCGTACGAGACCTTCACGGCCGACGTACCGCCGAGGACCAGGGTGCGCGCCTGGTCGCGGGTGCCGCTCTCCTCCGCGACGAACGCCGGCACCTGCACCGGGTCACGCCGCTCCAGCGGCCCCGCGGCGCCGCTGATCATCCATCCGGCGGCGGCGAGCAGCGGTCCGGCCGCCGCGGCGAAGGCGATCAGCACGGCGACGGGCTGGCGCCAGCCGAAGCTCTGGGTGGCGACGCGCTCGCGCGCGCCGTCCGCGCCGAGCACGGTGGCGGCGATCAGCGCGAGGCCGTAGACGAGGGTCGCCGGTCCCGCCCAGCCGTGGCTGTTGGCGAAGACCGCGCACAGCAGGGAGACGAGCGCCACGACCCACGCCGTGCGGATGGCGAAGGTCCGCTCCCCGCGCAGCAGGGCCGCCAGCGCCGCGAGGACGATGCCGACGAGCAGCAGCCCGCCCGCGGCCTTCGGGCCGCCGGGGCCGGCGCCGAGCAGGTCCAGTGCCCCGGCCGGGTCCGTACCGAAGTCCAGGCCCGCCTCGCGGAAGAAGGCGGCCGGGCTGGTCAGCAGGGTGAGCGACCAGGGGGCCAGCACCAGCACGGGGGTGCCGACGCCGGCCAGGAAGCGCAGTCCGTACGCCACGATGTCGCCGCGTCGCAGCGCCAGTACGCCGATGCCGAGCACCAGGGCGATCGGCCACACGACCGGCGTGAACGCCGTCGCGAAGGTCAGCAGGAGCGCGTACGCCCAGACGGCGCGCCAGCTGGAACGCGCGCCCTCGGCGCGCAGACCGCTCGCGGAGACGGCGCACCGCGCGATGAGCGGCAGCAGGACCGCCAGGACGGCCGTCCCGAGGCGTCCGGTGGCGAGGGCGCCGGTGGCGGCGGGCAGGAAGGCGTACGCGACGGCCGCCCAGGCACGCAGCAGCCGGGACTCGACGAGCGGGCGCGAGACGAAGTAGGCGGTGAGGCCGGCCAGCGGCACCGAGCAGACGAGCAGCACGGTGAGCGCGAACCCGGTGGAGCCGAGGAAGACGGCCGACAGGGCGGCGAGGAGGGCGAGGTAGGGCGGCGCCGTCTGGGTGCCGCCGGTTCCGATCGGGTGCCAGGCATCGGCGTACCGCGACCAGAGGCCGGACACGTCGGCGGGCGCGGGCAGCAGCGCGCCGCCCGCGAGCGATCCGCCGCCGAGGAGACCCCGGCAGGCCACGAGCGACACGAGGAGGAGCAGCACGAAGAGCACGGGTCCCGGCTTGCGGGCGATCCGCTTCAGCCGCGCGAACTGCTCGATCTCCAGGTAGTCGGCGTCGTCGCCGCCGGGGCCCGACTCGACGACGCCGTGGCGCGAGCCGGTGTCGGGCTCGGAGCCGCCGCCGAAGGTGCCCGCCACCTGTTCGACGGTCGCCCGGACCGTGGCGCCGGTCGGCGGGAAGAGGGGCCGCAGTTCGCTCGCGTCGACCTGTCCCTTTCCGCGCCGCTTCCTGGCCGCGAGGATCTTCCCGGGGCGCAGCAGGGTGCCGAAGAGTCCGGTGACTTCGTCGACCGCCTGGCCCGGCGCCTTGCCGAGCAGGTAGGCGAGCGTGCGGAGCAGCGTGCCGACGATCAGGCGCAGCATGACGTACGGCAGGGCGGGGCCGCGCGCGTTGACGAGCATCGTGTAGACGGCGCCCGCCTTGTCGACGCGGTGCGGGTTGGCGACGGAGCGCCGGCGCAGTCGATCGGCCTGCGCTCGCGCGCGGACGCCTCGCGCGGCGCAGTACGGCGTCGGGGGCGACGAGGACGCGGTGGCCCGCCGCGTGGGCGCGCCAGCACAGGTCGACGTCGTCGCGCACGAGGGGCAGCCGGCGGTCGAAGCCGCCGAGCTCCTCCCACACGTCCCGGCGCACCAGCATTCCGGCGGTGGACACGGACAGCACGGAGCGGACCTGGTCGTGCTGGCCCTGGTCCTGTTCGCGCCGGTCCAGTCCGGTCCAGCGGCGGCCGCTGTTGGCGATGGAGACGCCGACTTCGAGGAGCTGCTTCCTGTCGTACCAGCCCCGCAGTTTGGGGCCGACGATCGCGGCGTGCTCGTCGGAGTCGGCGACGCGCAGCAGTTCGGCGAGCGCGTCCGGCTCGGGCGCGCAGTCGTCGTGCAGGAGCCACAGCCACTGCACGGGTTCGCCGTGCGGGAGGTCGGGGAGGTCGTACGCGTCGTCGCGCCACGTCCTACTCACCGGGTCCCAGCCGCTGGGGCGCTTCAGGTAGGGCAGTTCCTCGGGTGTGAGGACCTGTGCGCTGCGGACCGCCTCGTCGACGGCGGTGCCGAAGCCGGAGCGGCGTGCGAGGTGGAGCACGCGGTCGGCGCCGATCGCGTCGGCGACCAGTTCGGCGGAGTCGTCCGCGCTGCCGGTGTCGGCGGCGACGACGTTCTGTACGGGGCGTTCCTGCCCCAGGAGCCCGGCGAGCGCGTCGGGCAGCCAGCGCGCTCCGTCATGGGAGACGAGCACGGCGGTGACGACATGCCGGGGGAACTCGGGCTCGGCCGCCGCGTACGGCGCCGACGTTTGGCTGTGCACGGACATCGGGGTACGGGCCCTCCGGCCGGGGTCCGGGGGTCGCCCCCCGGAAGGCTGCTGTCTGACTGCGCGGACGCGCGCGCCCCGTGGGTGCGTTGATGCGTCTCGGACAGCGCCCCACACTAACGGCTGGGCAACACAACGGTCCGCCGCCTGCGGCCGGGGGCCGGGCGACGGACCGGTGGATACGTACAAGCTTGTGACATTTGGTCAACAAGGCGTAAGGCACAGCAGAGAACGGTGGCGGGCGCAGCGGTCAGACGGCGGCCTTCTTCAGTCGTCGGCGTTCACGCTCGGACAGGCCGCCCCAGATGCCGAACCGTTCATCATTTGAAAGCGCGTACTCAAGGCATTCGGAGCGGACCTCACAGGCGAGGCAGACCTTCTTGGCCTCGCGGGTGGAACCGCCCTTCTCGGGAAAGAAGGACTCGGGGTCGGTCTGGGCGCACAGGGCACGCTCCTGCCAGCCAATTTCCTCGTCCGCGTCCTCGACCAGCAGTTGCTGGAACAGCTCGGTCATGTGCGCCCCTCGTCTGTCTTTTGCTTCCCCGTGATGTAGTCGTTGCCGTTTTCGGCCGAACGACACGAGTGAAATTACAAGTGTGCGGATCCGAGGCAGTCAAGCCGAGATCTGCTATTGAGCCGGTTATTCACTCTGCGGAACCAAAGCTATGCGGAAAGTGTTCAAATCGCTAAAAACCGCAACACATGCCACCGGCCCACTCCTGCCCCCTCATCCGAGGGAGATGCAGCGAGGTTCGATCTTGTTGCGGCCGGCCCGCGGAAGCGATCCGGATCACAGTCCGGCCACAACGCCTCGACGACGTTTGCCCGCGCGGTTGATGCGCCACTTCTCCGCCCCGCGAGCCGCACAAACCTTTCTCCACATCCATTAACCGGATGAGGTGAAACATTCCCCCCAAACCGACCATCGAGTTGACAGCGGGTGAGCGAGCCGGTCTCCTTGAACGCATGCCAGCGACCGCAGTGCTCCCCCGGACCCACACTCGTGGGTTCCGTTGCGCTGTCCAGGCCCGCTGTTGCTGTTCCAGCTGTTGAAGCCGCCGCGCTCCAGCTCACTCTCCGTAACACCCGCTCCACCTGTCGTGTGACGACTCGCGCCCTCTCCCGTCGCACCGCCTCTTCTCTCCTTGCGACACCCCAGCACTCATGCCGAGGAACCCCCGCACCATGAACAGCGACAGCGACCTCCAGATCGCCGGCGACATCCTCGCCGTCCAGCACCTCCTCCAGCCCGCCCGTGAGCACCCGGCCACCGTCGCCGAGTTCGCCGGACTCGCCCGCTCCATCGCCGCCGACCGCGCCCAGTGGGAGCACCTCGTCGCGTACGACGCCACCACCCGCTGGTACCACCGGCTGCGCACCGGACCCGGATACGAGGTCTGGCTGCTCAGCTGGGTGCCCGGACAGGGCAGTGGTATGCACGACCACGGCCTCTCGTCCGGCGTACTGACCGTTCATCGACGGCGAGTTCACCGAGCGGGCGGGGCGGGCGGGGCGCGACGCTGGGGGCGGGCGCGCAG
>RHMC01000206.1 GCA_003719395.1 Streptomyces altiplanensis | reverse complement strand
GGGGTCGGTGCCGCGCCGGGGCGTCTCCTCGGGTGCCGAACGTTCGGGTACGGGGTTCTGCTTCGGGGTGGTTGTGTTCGGCGCCCTGCGGGGAGCGCCCCGGCACGTCCCCTCCCGGCATCGTGGCAGGCGACGCGGGGGGCGGGCGGCTCCGGAAGCCCGGACCGCTCTAATCGCCCTGCGAAGCGCCGTCCTCGTAGAGCTCGAACCAGATGCACTTGCCCTCGCCCCTCGGGTCCACCCCCCAGGTGTCCGCGAGCATCTCCATCAGGATCAGTCCGCGTCCGCTGGACGCCATCTCCCCCGGGCGCCGCTTGTGCGGCAGTTCGTCGCTGGAGTCCGCCACCTCGACCCTCAGCCGCCGCGCGCCGGGCTCGCCCGTCGCCTCGGCGACCAGCAGGGCGTCGCCGTCCGTGTGCACCAGGACGTTGGTGACCATCTCCGAGACCATCAGCACGGCCGAGTCGAGCTGCTCCGCGTCCGCCCAGTCGTGCAGCAGGTCCCGCAGCTGCTGCCGGGCGGCGGCGATCCGCTCCGGCTCGGTCTGGGCCACGGACAGCGCCGTACGCCGGACCGGGGCGTGCGGGCCCGCCGGGGAGCCGGGGCCGCAGCCGTCGCCCTCGCGGCACAGCAGCAGCAGTGCGATGTCGTCCTCGCGGCGGTCCACGAGCGGGCCCGTGGTGTAGTGCGAGGCGGGGCCGTGCACGGCGGCGACGAGGGCGTCGGCGAGCTTCTCCAGGCTGTCGCCGGTGTGCTCCTCCATGATCTGGCGGAGCCTGGCCCAGCCGGTGTCCAGGTCGTGGCCGCCGGTCTCGATGAGGCCGTCCGTACAGATCATGATCGTCTCGCCCGGTTCGAGGACCAGGCGCGTCGTCGGGTAATCCGTGTCCGGGACGATGCCCAGGGGGAGCCCGCCGGCGGTCGGCCGGACCAGCACCGTCCCGTCGCTCAGGCGCACCGCCGGTTCGGGGTGGCCCGCGCGCGATGTCGAGCAGCCGGTGGTGGGGTCGGCCTCGATGTAGAGGCAGGTCGCGAAGCGCGGGCCGGCGTGGTCGCCGGGGTCGTAGGTGTCGGCCCCCGGAAAATCGTGCAGCCCGTGCAGGAAGCGGGAGGCGCGGGAGAGGACCGCGTCCGGGCGGTGTCCCTCGGAGGCGTACGCGCGCAGGGCGATCCGCAGCTGGCCCATCAGCCCGGCCGCCCGTACGTCGTGTCCCTGTACGTCGCCGATGACCAGCGCTATTCGCCCGTTGGGCAGCGGGATCATGTCGTACCAGTCGCCGCCGACCTGGAGGCCCCCGCCGGTCGGCACGTACCGCGCGGCCACCGTCATGCCGGGGATCTCCGGGCCCAGCGTCGGCATCATCGACCGCTGGAGGCCCAGCGACAGCTCGCGCTCGCTCTCGGCCACCGAGGCCCGCTCCAGCGCCTGGGCGAGCATCCGGGCGACCGTCGTCAGCACGGAGCGCTCGTCGGGGGTGAACGCGACGGGGTGGGCGAAGCCCGCCATCCAGGCGCCCATGGTGCGGCCGGCCACCGTCAGCGGCAGGAAGGCCCAGGAGCGGCGGGAGGGGGTGCGGGCGAGGGGGGCGGCCGGCGGGGTAGCGGCGGCTGTACTCCTCGGGGGACGAGAGGTAGATGGCCCGGCCGGTCCGTACGACCTCGGACGCCGGATGGTCCGTGTCCAGCAGCATGTCGGCGAACGGGAGCTCGTCGCCGGGGCCGTATCCGTGGTGCCCCAGGACCGTGATGCGGCTGCCCGACGAGCCGAAGACGGCGAGGCTGTCCGGTGAGAAGCCGGGCATCGACAGGGACGCGGCGACCCGCAGCACCTCGGACGTGGACCGCGCCTCCGCGAGCGCCCGCCCCGCGTCCAGCAGGAACGCCTCGCGGGAGCGCCGCCAGTCGCCGGTGACCGGGGAGTGCGCGGCCTCGCCCGGCTGCGGCTCGGCGACCTCCTGGAGGGTGCCGAAGAGCTGGTAGTCGCTGCCGACGAGGACCGGCTTGGAGCGGCTGCGTACGGTCCTGAGCAGCCGCCCTTCCACATCCATGATCCGGAGCCGGGCCTCGGCGAGGGTGCCCTCGGCGGCCGCGAGGTTCACGATCCCGTTGATCTCGTTCCAGTCGGCGGGGTGGAAGCGGGAGCGCACGGCGGCCTCGGGAAGCACCACGGACTCGGCGGGCAGGCCGAGGAGCCGGGCGGCTTCCGCGTCGAGCGTGACGACTCCGGATGCGTTGTCCCAGTTCCACAGGCCGGTCGCGATGGCGGCCAGGATGTCCTCGGTACGCATTGCTTCATCTTTACAGGTCGGGGCCGGACCGGCCGTGCGAAGCCCGGGCCAGAAAAAGGAGAGACGCCGGGCGGTAACCTGGAGTGTCTTGTGACAACCCCGAATCCCGAAGGCTGGATGAACGACGATGCATCGGTACAGGTCCCACACCTGCGGCGAGCTCCGCGCCTCTGACGTCGGCACCGACGTCCGGCTGAGCGGCTGGCTGCACAATCGTCGAGACCTGGGTGGCATCCTCTTCATCGATCTGCGTGATCACTACGGCATCACGCAGCTCGTCGCCCGCCCCGGCACCCCGGCGTACGACGCCCTCGACAAGCTCAACAAGGAGTCGGTCGTCCGCGTCGACGGCCGGGTCGTCTCGCGCGGCGCCGACAACGTCAACCCGGAGCTGCCCACCGGCGAGATCGAGGTCGAGGTCTCCGGGGTCGAGCTGCTGGGCGCGTCGCAGCAGCTGCCGTTCCAGATCAACACCGACGACGGGGTGGGTGAGGAGCGCCGTCTGGAGTACCGCTTCCTCGACCTGCGCCGCGAGCGCATGCACCGCAACATCATGCTGCGTACGGCCGTCATCTCGGCCGTCCGTCACAAGATGACGGCGCTCGGCTTCAACGAGATGGCGACCCCGATCCTGACGGCGACGTCCCCCGAGGGCGCCCGCGACTTCGTGGTCCCCTCCCGCCTGAACCCGGGCAAGTTCTACGCCCTCCCGCAGGCTCCGCAGCAGTTCAAGCAGCTGCTGATGATCTCGGGCTTCGACCGCTACTTCCAGATCGCGCCGTGCTTCCGCGACGAGGACGCCCGCGCCGACCGCTCGCCGGGCGAGTTCTACCAGCTCGACGTCGAGATGAGCTTCGTCGAGCAGGAGGACGTCTTCCAGCCGATCGAGAAGCTGATGACCGAGCTCTTCGAGGAGTTCGGAGGCGGCCGCCACGTCACGTCGCCCTTCCCGCGGATCCCGTTCCGCGAGTCGATGCTGAAGTACGGCAACGACAAGCCCGACCTGCGCGCCAAGCTGGAGCTCGTCGACATCTCGGACGTCTTCGCCGGCTCGGAGTTCAAGGCGTTCGCCGGCAAGCACGTCCGCGCGCTGCCGGTGCCGGACACGGCGGGCCAGTCCCGGAAGTTCTTCGACGGCCTCGGCGACTACGCCGTCGAGCACGGCGCGAAGGGCCTGGCCTGGGTGCGCGTCGGCGAGGACGGTTCGCTGAGCGGCCCGATCGCCAAGTTCCTCACCGAGGAGAACGTCAAGGTCCTCACCGAGCGCCTGTCGCTGGCCCCCGGTCACGCGGTCTTCTTCGGCGCGGGCGAGTTCGACGAGGTCTCCAAGATCATGTCGGCGGTCCGGGTCGAGGCCGCCAAGCGCGCCGGTCACTTCGAGGAGGGCGTCTTCCGGTTCTGCTGGATCGTCGACTTCCCGATGTACGAGAAGGACGAGGAGACCGGCAGGATCGACTTCTCGCACAACCCCTTCTCGATGCCGCAGGGCGGTATCGAGGCCCTGGAGACCCAGGACCCGCTGTCCATCCTGGGCTGGCAGTACGACATCGTCTGCAACGGCGTCGAGCTGTCCTCCGGCGCGATCCGCAACCACGAGCCCGACGTCATGTTCAAGGCGTTCGAGATCGCCGGTTACTCGAAGGAGACCGTCGAGCGCGAGTTCGCGGGCATGCTCCGTGCCTTCCAGTTCGGCGCCCCGCCGCACGGCGGCATCGCCCCGGGCATCGACCGCATCGTGATGCTGCTCGCCGACGAGCCGAACATCCGCGAGACGATCGCGTTCCCGCTCAACCAGAACGCCCAGGACCTGATGATGGGCGCGCCGACGACGCTGGACGAGGCCCGTCTGCGGGAGCTCAACATTCAGTTGCGGAAGCCGGTTTCCGACAAGTAGTGCGTTTAGGTTGAAGGGGTTCGGAATCGATCGGTTCCGGGCCCCTTCTTCCATGTCGCGGATGCTTCCTGGAAGCGAGGGCCTGTGTGGCCGGCCTCTCCGCGGAACGCGTCGAGGCGGTCCGTTCGGCAGCACGACGACGAAGGGGACGAAATGAAGCGCCGGAACCGGACCATGGTGCCGCTGACCACGCTGCTGGCGGCAGCCGCATTCCTGGCGGGTTGTGGTACGAGCACGAGCAGCACGAGCGCCGGTACGGGTTCCACCGCCCCCACCGCCGGGGCGCCGCAAGGCGACGCACGGCCCGGCGCACCGGCGCACGAGGTGTCCGGCGGCAAGGCGGGCAGGGGCGCACCGGACCGGCCCGCGTCGCCGGAGAGGCGCCCGCTGCTCCGGCTCCCGGGCCTGGGCCCCAAGACCCTCGCCCGGGTCCCCGGCCGCACCCGCCAGGCTCTCGTCGTCACCGGAGAGGGCCGCGACGAGAACCGGGGCACGGCGGTCCTCTACGAGCGCGACCGCCCCGGCGCCCCCTGGCGCCCCGGCCCCTCCTGGCCCACCCACAACGGTCTGCGCGGCTGGACCGACAAGCACATGCACGGCGACCTGCGCTCCCCGATCGGCGTCTTCACCCTGACGGACGCGGGCGGCCTGCTCCCCGATCCGGGCGCGAAGCTGTCGTACGACGAGGGCCCCGCCTTCACCGCCCGCGGCACGGGCTCCCTGGGCGAGCCGCTCGCGGGCTCCTTCGACTACGTCATCGCCATCGACTACAACCGCGAGCCCGACACCACCCCGCTGGACTGGACCCGCCCCCTCGGCGCGGCCCGGGGCGGCGGCATCTGGCTCCACGTGGACCACGACGGCCCGACGCAGGGCTGCGTGTCCCTGCGGAAGGACGTGATGAAGCACCTCGTGCGCACGATCGACCCGGCGAAGGACCCGGTGGTGGTGATGGGCGACGCGGCCTCGCTGCGCGACTGAGCGGTACGCACAGCACTTTCGCCCCGCCGGTCGGGTGACCGGCGGGGCGAAGGACGGGGCCGGGGACGGGGCCGGCCGGCTTCAGCGGTGCCGTCAGGCGCTGACCGGCTCCTCGGATCCGGCCGGGTCGGAGTCGAGTGCCTCGAGGCGTCGTCGAACCCGGCCGTGCGCTGAGCCGGGACTTCCGCGGCGAGGCGGGTCGTCATGCGGGCGCGGCGGTCGTCGGCCTTGGCGCACAGGGCGAGGGCGGCCGCGTTGAAGCGGACCAGGGAGGGCGGGTCGGACGGGCCGAGGAGGTGCTCCTTCAGCTCGGCGCGGGCCTCCTTGTACGGGTCCTTCTCCGGGTGGCGCACGGACTCCAGGAGCTCCGGGACGCCGGACGCGTCCGGGGAGAGGACGGCGGCGGCCCGCACGGTCGGGAAGCCGGCCCGGAACTCGGTCTCCGTCATGCCGCTGGTGTTGGCCACGGCGTACGGCTTCTCGCTGTACAGGTAGTCCGAGACGACGCTCGACACATCGCTGATCAGCAGGTCGGCCTGGTTGAAGCAGCTGTATATGCCGGGGCGCGCGGTGACGACGATCTGGTGCTCCCACTCGGGGAAGGACGCCCAGTAGGCCGCCTCCCAGGCCGCGGCGGCCGCCGCGACGGCCGCCGCGCGGCCCTCCTCGGGCGAGCCCTGCAGCAGCATCGTGCTCCAGCTCGTCCACGCCGGTCCGGAAGCCGGTGCTGGTGAGCCGGTCGAGTTCGGCGGTGCGGCGGTCGAGTTCGGCGGCGGCCTCGGGACCGGGACGGGGGCCGGAGCGCCTGGTGTTGGCCTCGGCGATCATCGCGCGGATGCGCTTGTCGGCGGCCCCGGCCTCCGGGTCGACGGAGCCGGTCATCGGGTGCGGCTTGTAGAGCAGCCGTACGCCGTCGTCCTCCAGGAGCGCGCGGACGAGGTTCTCGCCGGCCAGGACGACCGAGGTGTTGCCGGGGTTGCCGTCCCAGCCCTCCCAGGTGGGGGCGTACAGCACGGTCGTGTACGTGCCCTCGGGAGCGCCCGTGTAGGGCAGGATCGGGGCCAGCTGCGGGCGGCCCACCTCCACCACGTCCTTGTCGTCGACGCCGGTCTCGGCGAGCTGGTAGCGCTCGCGCGCCGCCGGGCCGGCCACCCACACCTCGTCGTACGCCTTGGCGTACGGGTTGCAGCTGGACAGCTTGTCGCTCTCGCCGTGGTTGGTGAAGGCGTGCTTGATGGAGGGGATGCGCAGCACCTGCGAGGTCTTACCGGAGTTCGCCGGGTGCAGCATCATCTTCAGCGTCGAGTTCTCCAGCGCGAACATGTGCGCGACCTTGGGGATGCAGATGATCGGCACGTCCGTGGCCTGGATCTTCTGCACCATGAAGCGCTCGCGCAGCACGATCAGCGGCTTGCCGTCCAGCTCGGAGAGCGTGGAGAGCCACATGTTCGCCTGGTACGCCGAGGTGGTGCCGCCGGAGAAGTACATCGCCACGGTCGGCCGGTACTCCGCCAGCCAGGCGTCCAGCCACTCCAGCGTCTCCTGCGGGGTGGCGGGGCGCTTCTTCGGCAGCAGCCAGGTGGCCAGGCGGACGGTGCCGGCGGCCATCAGGGCGAGGGAGACGCCGATGCCGGCGGCGCCGCCGTACACGTCCCCGGTGACCGCGGTGACCAGCAGGCCGGCGGTGGCGGGCACGGAGAAGGTGAGCAGCCGGTGGCCGGGGCGGCGGGCCAGGATCCGCGGGGGAGCGGTGGAGGGGCGCAGCGCCGAGGCGTCGATGTTGCGGGTGACGATGGGCAGCGTGCGGACGCGCCGGACCATCAGCGCCACCGCCTGGCAGACGAAGTGCAGCGCGTAGAAGAACAGCAGCGCGATGGTGAGAGGGGAGTGCTCACGCAGCGGCTGGATGTCGTCGATGCGCAGCAGGCCGACCAGGATCAGCATGTCGCGCAGCAGCTGCCGGACGGTGACGTCGAAGCGTATGCGGTTCAGCTTCGAGAGCAGGGAGGGCCGCTTGTACTGGAGGTACAGGTCGAGTGCGAGACCTGCGGCGGAGGCGGCGACGAACACCGGCACATGGGCCAGCAACGCGCCGACGAGCTGAGCTGCGAATGCCGCGAGCATCGCGAGCAGCGCGGAGAGCTGCACGGCGCGGCGGCGGCGGGGGAGTCCGGTAGAGGGCACGGGCGGGGCTCCTGGCAGGGAGGAACGATCGAATGGGGGAAGCCGTTGGGGGGCGGCCGGCCTTCTCGCCCCTGAAAGGCGGGATGGGGGATGACGAGGAAGGTCGACCGCTGACCGTATGACGCGCACCGCCTCCGCACCAATCGGTCGAGACAATAATCACCTCAAGCGGACATATGACCGGCCTTCCGGGCCTGCCTCCCCGTCAAGGGCCGGACACGGCGGGGGGCGGCCGACGAAGGGGCAGGTCCCGGTGGTGATGTCCAGGCCCTGCCCCCGTGTGCGCCGTACGGTACTGCTGATGCTCAGGCCTTCTTCGGCTCCTCCAGGCGGGGGAACAGCACCGCGCCCTTCGTCACCGTCACGCCGGCCGGGAGCTGCCCCCCACGCGGCCGCGTCCTGGACCGGCCGGCCGTCGAGGGCGCCCAGGGCCGCCTCCGCGCCCAGGGAGTCCCACAGCTTCTGCGAGGTCTCGGGCATGACCGGGTTCAGCAGGACGGCCATCGCGCGCAGCGACTCGGCGGCCGTGTAGAGGATCGTCGCGAGGCGGGCCCTGCCCTGGGGCGACTCGTCCTTGGCCACCTTCCACGGCTCCTGCTCCGTGATGTAGCCGTTGACCTGCTTCACGAAGTCGAAGATCGCCAGGATGCCGCCCTGGAAGTCCAGCTCCTCGCCGATCTTCCGGTCGGCCTCGGCGACCGCCTTCGCGAGACCGCCTTGGACCGCAGTCTCCGCGTCACCGGCCGCCGTCGCCTCCGGCAGCGTGCCGCCGAAGTACTTGCCGACCATGGCGGCCACGCGCGAGGCGAGGTTGCCGTAGTCGTTGGCGAGCTCGCTCGTGTAACGGGCGCTGAAGTCCTCCCACGAGAACGACCCGTCCTGCCCGAAGGCGATCGCCCGCAGGAAGTACCAGCGGTAGGCGTCCACGCCGAAGTGCGAGGTCAGGTCCTGCGGCTTGATGCCGGTCAGGTTCGACTTCGACATCTTCTCGCCGCCGACCATCAGCCAGCCGTTGGCCGCGACCCGGCCCGGGACCGGCAGGCCCTGCGCCATCAGCATCGCGGGCCAGATGATCGCGTGGAAGCGCAGGATGTCCTTGCCGATGAGGTGCACGTTCGCCGGGAACGTCTCGTCGAACTTCGCCTGGTCGGAGCCGTAGCCGACGGCCGTCGCGTAGTTCAGGAGCGCGTCGATCCACACGTAGATGACGTGCTTGTCGTCCCACGGGACCGGAACGCCCCAGTCGAAGGTCGAGCGCGAGATCGAGAGGTCGTCGAGGCCCTGCCTGACGAAGTTCACGACCTCGTTGCGGGCCGACTCCGGCTGGATGAAGCCCGGGTTCGCCTCGTAGAACTCGATCAGCTTCGGACCGTACTCGCTCAGCTTGAAGAAGTAGTTCTCCTCCTTGAGGATCTCCACCGGCTTCTTGTGGACCGGACACAGCTTCGTGCCGTCCTCGGCCTCGATGAGATCGCCCGGGAGCTTGTACTCCTCGCAGCCCACGCAGTACGGGCCTTCGTACCCGCCCTTGTAGATCTCGCCCTTGTCGTACAGGTCCTGCACGAACTCCTGCACACGGTCGGTGTGCCGCTTCTCCGTCGTACGGATGAAGTCGTCGTTCGCGATGTCCAGGTGCTCCCAGAGGGGCTTCCAGGCCTCTTCGACGAGCTTGTCGCACCACTCCTGGGGCGAGACCCCGTTCGCCTCGGCAGTGCGCATGATCTTCTGACCGTGCTCGTCCGTGCCGGTGAGGTACCACACCTTCTCGCCGCGCTGACGGTGCCAGCGCGTGAGCACGTCACCTGCAACGGTCGTGTAGGCGTGGCCCAGGTGAGGAGCGTCGTTGACGTAGTAAATCGGGGTCGTGACGTAGAACGCCTTCGCCCCCTGCTTCTCGGATCCAGTGGCCGCCATGGTCGAAATCCTAACGGCCCACAGGAGATCCACTCACACGCGTAAAACGGCGGGACGGTGACGGCGGTGCCCCGTCCTTGCGGGGTCTCGCCGTCACGTCCCGGTGTCTAGCCCTTGAGGCCCTTCAGCCCCTGGACCAGCTGTGCGTACAGCTCGGCGTCCGCGACCTCGCGCGGGGCCGGGCCCGCGTGGAAGAACGCGGCGTTGGGGACGTCGAGCTTCCGGAGGAAGTCGAAGCCCTTGGCGTCGTGCTCGCCGAACGCGACGAACTGCCAGAAGAGGGACTTTCCGGCGGCGTCGGCCAGGGCCTGCTTGGCGGGTCCCTTGGCGTCGGGGGGACCGTCCGTCTGGAAGACGACCAGGGCGGGGCGGCCGCTGCCGGACTTCTCGTGGTGCGCGACGACCTCTTCGACGGCGCGGTGGTAGCTCGTACGCCCCATGTGCCCGATGGCGGCGTGCGCCTCGTCCACACGGCCCTCGTACTCACCGAGGCTCACGTCGACGGTCCCGTCGATGTCGGTCGAGAAGAACACGACGTGTACGGCGGCGTCGCCGTCGAGGTGCGCGGCGAGGGCGAGGGTCCGGTCGGCGAGGTGCTGGGCGCTGCCGTCCTTGTAGAACGACCGCATGGACCCGGACCGGTCGAGCACCAGGTACACGTCCGCCCGCGCCCCGGCGAGCTGCTCGGCGTCGAGCGCGGCCCCGGCGGCCCGGTAGTGGGCGGCGAGCGCGGGGGCGCGCGACGTGATGTCCGTGAGGGAAAGGGCGGAACCCCCGCCTTCGCCGACAACGCCGTCGCTGTCGTCGGCGCTCTGGTCGAGGGGCTCCCCTTCGGCGGCGAGCGGCTCGGGTTCGGTGACCGTTTCCGGTTCGGGGGCGGCGGCGACGGCCGGAGTGAGCGCCGGCTCGGGCTCGGGCTCGGCGGCCGGGGTGGGCTCGGGCTCGGGGGTGGTCCCGGCTGCCGCTGCGGGCTCTGTGGCCGGCTCGGCCTCGGGCTCGGCGGCGACCGGCTCCGGGTCGGCTGCCGGCTCGGGCGAGGTGTCCTCGGTGTCGGCCGGGGTCTCGCCGGCAGGCTCGGTCTCCGGTTCGGTGACCGTTTCGGGTACGGCGTCGGCGGCGGTGAGCGGCTCGGGTTCGGTGACCGTTTCCGGTTCCGGGGCCGGACGGGCGGACACCTGCCCGCCCGGCGGACCGGAACGCGCGGGTATAGAAAAGACCGTCCGTGACCCCCGGGTCCCGCCATCCCCGGAAG
>RHMC01000205.1 GCA_003719395.1 Streptomyces altiplanensis | reverse complement strand
GCCCGGGACCTGGCCGTAGAGCTTGGTGTATCCGAAAAGCGCCGCGCCGGTGCCGGCGCGGGTGCCGGCGCCGGGCCGAGCGCTGTCGCACCCCGCGGCTCCGGCGCCGTGCGCAGCGCCGTCTCCACGCTGTACGCCCGCAAGTAGCCGACCACCGTGTTGGTCACCGCCACCAGCGGCACCGCCACCACCGCGCCGCCGATCCCGGCGACCAGGCCGCCCGCCGCGACCTCGAGGACGACGGCCAGCGGATGCACCCGGACCGCGCGGCCGAGGATGAACGGCTGGAGCACATGGCCCTCGATCTGCTGTACGGCCAGTACGACGATCAGCACCATCAGCGCCGTGAACACGCCCTGCGTGACGAGCGCGACGACCACCGCCAGCGCGCCCGACATGACCGCGCCGACCAGCGGGATGAAGGCGAACAGGAAGATGAAGACGGCGAGCGGTACGGCCATCGGCACGTCGAGGAACCAGATCCCCAGACCGATGAAGATCGCGTCGATCAGGGCCACTATCACCGTGCCCCGCACATACGCGGTGAGCGTGCGCCACGCGCGCGGCCCCGCGCCCGCGACACCGGGCCTGGCCTGCGCGGGCACCAGTTTGAGCGTCCACTGCCAGATGCGCTTGCCGTCGTACAGCAGGAAGAGCGTCGAGAACATCGCGAGCAGCATGCCGGTGAGGAACTCGACGATCACGGTGACGCCCTGGAGGCCCGCCGAGGTGATCTCCTCGGTGTTGGTGGCGACCGCGTCGGTGAGGTTCTCCGCGATGTCGTTGATCTGCTTCTCGGTCACGTGGAACGGGCTGTTGAGCAGCCAGCGCTTGAGCTCCTCGATGCCGTCCTTGAGGCGGTCGGAGAGGTTGTCGATGTTCTCCATGACCTGCCACACCACGAACCAGCCGACCAGGCCCATGACGACGAAGCCGAGGACGGCGGTGACGGCGGTGGCGAGGCCGCGCGGCAGCCCGGTCCTGCGCAGCCGGGCGACCGTGGGCTGGAGCATCGCGGTGACGAGCAGGGCGGCGGCGAAGGCGAGGACCACCAGCTGTACGGCACTGATGATCTTCATCAGTACCCAGAGCGTGCCCGCCAGCACGAGCAGCCGCCAGCTCGCCTCGGCCGCCACGCGCATCCCCCACGGGACGGCGGCGACCGGGTCGGGCCTGGCGGCGACGGCGGGGGCGTAGGCGGGCGGCGCGGGGACGTGCTCGACACCGGCGGTGTCCGCGGAGCCGTACGGCGGCGCACCGCCGGGGCCCGTGGCGTCGTCGTCGGACGCGGCGCCTCGGCGCGGCGCTCGTTCATCCAGCTCTCCGATGCGGGTCAGTCCCGCCCCCAGCCGGCCGAGCCATCCCGGCTGTGGCTGTGGCTCTGGCTGTGTTGACATGTCGCTCTCTCTTCTTCCCCGTCGCGTGCTCCCCCGGGGGAGACGACCGGACCGACCGTACACGCGCAGAGCCCCTCACCGTAACGGTGAGGGGCTCTGCGAGGTTGAGCTGCCGCTGGTACTAGTACCAGTGGTTGGCCTGCCAGAACGACCAGGCGCCGCAGGGGCTGCCGTAGCGCTCGTCCATGTAGTTCAGGCCCCACTTGATCTGGGTGGCGGGGTTGGTCTGCCAGTCGGCACCCGCGGAGGACATCTTGGACGCGGGCAGCGCCTGCACGAGGCCGTAGGCACCGGACGAGGGGTTGCTCGCCTGGTAGTTCCACGTCGACTCGTGGTTCACGATGTTGCTGAAGCACTGGAACTGGTCGCCCGGCACCATCTGCCGCGCCATCGCCTGGACCTCGGCGACGGTGTAGGAGCTCTTCGCGGAGAAGCTGGCGGCGTCACGCGTGGCGGAGCGGCTGGCGACCTGCTCCTCCTCCTCGCGCTCCTTGGCTTCCTCGGCGGCCTTCGCCTTCTTGGCTTCCTCGGCCGCCTTCCGGTCCGCTTCGGCCTTCGCCTCGGCGGCTTCCTTCTTGGACTTGGCGTCCTTGGCCGCCTGGAGGCGGGCCGATTCCTCCGCGGACTTCTTGGCGTCCACATCGGCGGCATAGGCCTGTGCGTCGGCCTGCTGCGTCAGGGACGCGGTCTGCACCTGGGCCTGCTGGCCGGCAGGGATGTCTGCGAGGAGCGTCATGTCGGCTGCGGTCGCCTCGAAGCTTTCGTTCGAGGGCTGAGTGTCGCCCGAGGCGACGCCCACGACGGCGCCGACAGTGGTGACCGCGGTAGCCGAAGCCACGGCGAATCCCCGGACCGAAATCCGGCTCACACGGTTTCCTTCCAGCAGTGCCCGCTCGGGTGACCTCGCGGACGCAATCGTGCCCCTGGCGCTGGCCTTCCCTCTCGTTTGGTTCGGGAAGGCGCGGACCCGGTGGGCAACTCCTCTGCGGGAGCGCCGCGTAGTGACTCGGGCGGCATACGGCGACGGCTGTTGAGTTGTGTGGTGCCGCATCCTCGTGAGGAAGCGGCGTACGGGTGTGCCGTATGCGGGGCCTGACGGAAGCAAGACTCTGCCGGAACCGGACGCCGGGAAGCAATTATTCGTTGCGTGTGAAAGCTCACACGCCGTTTACACCACTCGTTTCACTGAAACTTCCCCGCAGCACGACGCCGCCCGGCTAGGATCCTGCGCCCGGCCGGACGGCGCCAACTACCTTTTCCCTCTTATGGGGTTCAGAGGGGCCAGAGGACTCAGAGGTGCACGTCCTCCAGCATTTCGGTCACCAGTGCGGCGATCTGCGAGCGCTCCGAACGGGTGAGGGTGACGTGCGCGAAGAGCGGATGGCCCTTCAACTTCTCGACGACGGCGACCACTCCGTCGTACCGGCCGACCCTCAGGTTGTCGCGCTGGGCGACATCGTGGGTCAGCACCACCCGTGAATTCGCCCCGATCCGGGACAGAACGGTCAACAGGACGTTCCGTTCCAGCGACTGGGCCTCGTCCACGATCACGAACGCGTCGTGCAGCGAGCGGCCCCGGATGTGCGTGAGCGGCAGCACTTCGAGCATGCCGCGCCCCAGCACTTCCTCGATCACCTCGCGGCCCGCCACGGCCGACAGCGTGTCGAAGACCGCCTGCGCCCAGGGGCTCATCTTCTCGGACTCGGAGCCGGGCAGGTAGCCGAGCTCCTGCCCGCCCACCGCGTACAGCGGCCGGAAGACCATCACCTTCTTGTGCTGCCGGCGCTCCAGCACCGCCTCGAGCCCCGCGCAGAGCGCCAGCGCCGACTTTCCGGTGCCCGCGCGCCCGCCCATCGAGACGATGCCGACGTCCGGGTCGAGGAGCAGGTCCAGCGCTATCCGCTGCTCGGCGCTGCGCCCGTGGATGCCGAACGCCTCCCGGTCGCCGCGTACGAGCCGGACCGTGCCCTCGGCGGTGACCCGGCCCAGCGCCTTGCCGCGCTCGGACTGGATGACCAGGCCCGTGTGCACGGGGAGGTCCGCGGCGGCCGGTTCGTACACCGTCTCCTCGGTGTAGAGCAGGTCCACCTGCTCGGCGGAGAGGGACAGCTCCGCCATCCCGGTCCAGCCGGAGTCGGTGATGGCCAGCTCCGCCCGGTACTCCTCGGCGAGCAGTCCGACCGAGGACGCCTTGATCCTCAGCGGCAGGTCTTTCGACACGACGGTTACGTCGAACCCCTCGGCCTGGAGGCTGCGTGCCACCGCCAGGATCCGTGAGTCGTTGTCCCCCAATCGATAGCCGGCCGGGAGCACGCCGGGATCGGAGTGGTTGAGCTCGACACGGAGCGTTCCGCCCAGGTCGCCCATCGGGATGGGGGCGTCGAGGCGTCCGTACCTGATCCGGCAGTCGTCGAGCAGGCGCAGGGCCTGCCGGGCGAAGTAGCCGAGCTCCGGATGGTGCCTCTTGGCCTCCAACTCCGTGACCACGACGATCGGGAGCACCACCTCGTGCTCGTCGAACCGGGACACGGCGTTCGGGTCGGCCAGCAGGACGCTGGTGTCGAGAACGTAAGTGCGCCTGTCGGGCATGCGGCGCTTTGTGCTGGTCACCACGGAAGGACGTACCCCCTCTGAAGACGAGCCTGAGGTCGGGGTGCGACGGCGTCGCGAGCGGTGGGACCGGGCTCGGGCCACGATGCGCGGGCCGAGCTCCGGCCCTCCGCTCCGTCCACGCTCAGCACGTGGTCGTCCTGGTGCAAGGGGCCTCCCGGGCGAGCGGACCGGCCGCTCGCTGAGATACGGCGCCCGTGGACCGGGCGTCGACCTGGAGGGGGTATTCCCTTTCTCACCCGCTGTCATGCCATGGCATATGACACCCCGTGAGGCGGGAACCCTCCCGCGTCTCCCGGCATGCGCACGAGCGCCGCGGATCAGGTCCCGTAACGCCGGTGTCGGGCCGCGTAGTCACGCAGGGCGCGCAGGAAGTCGACCTTGCGGAAGGCCGGCCAGTGGACCTCGCAGAAGTAGTACTCCGAGTGGGCGCTCTGCCAGAGCATGAAGCCCGACAGCCGCTGCTCGCCGCTGGTACGGATGACCAGGTCCGGGTCCGGCTGGCCGCGCGTGTAGAGGTGCTCGGAGATGTGCTCGACGTCGACGATCTCGGCGACCTCCTCCAGGGAGGTGCCCTTCTCCGCGTGCTCCAGCAGGAGCGAGCGGACCGCGGCGGCGATCTCCTGCCGGCCGCCGTAGCCCACGGCGACGTTGACGAGTATCCCGTCGTTGTCGTGGGTGGCCTGCTCGGCCTCCTTCAGTACGGACTGGGTACGGGCGGGCAGCAGGTCCAGCGTGCCCACGTGGTGCACCCGCCAGCGGCCGTCGGCGGCGAGGGCGCGGACGGCGCCCTCGATGATCCCGAGCAGCGGAACCAGCTGCTCCTCGGGGCGGTTCAGGTTGTCGGTGGAGAGCATCCAGAGGGTGACGACCTCGACGTCGGTCTCGGCACACCAGCCGAGCAGCTCCTGGATCTTGCTGGCGCCCGCCTTGTGTCCCTGCTCGGGGGTCCCGCCGGAGGCCTTCGCCCAGCGTCGGTTGCCGTCGAGGATGACACCGATGTGCTTGGGCACCTGGTCGTGATCGAGGCGGCCTTCCACCCGGCGTGCGTACAGCCTGTACACCAGGTCGCGCAGGTTCACTGGGTCTCACCTCATGGCGTCGTGCGTGTCGGTCGTCCCGCGGGACCATCAGCACGCGCGGCTGTTCCCCGCCGCACACGTGCGGTCCCGAAGCGGCCACACTACTGCGCGGCCGTCCCGGCGGCCCAACCCGGCCTGTCACAAGTCCGTGATAAGGAGGGGAATGTGACTGATTCCCCTTCGTACCTCGCCGCCGGTGACCGTTACGACTCCATGGAGTACCGGCGCACCGGCCGCAGCGGTCTCAAGCTGCCCGCCGTCTCGCTCGGCCTCTGGCACAACTTCGGCGACGACCGCACGCTGGACTCGCAGCGCGCGATCCTGCGCCGCGCGTTCGACCTCGGCGTGACGCACTTCGACCTCGCGAACAACTACGGCCCGCCGGCCGGCTCCGCCGAGCTGAACTTCGGGAAGATCTTCGCCCAGGACTTCGCCCCGTACCGGGACGAGCTGGTCATCTCCACCAAGGCCGGCTACCTGATGCACCCCGGCCCGTACGGAGAGTGGGGTTCGCGCAAGTACCTGCTGTCCTCGCTGGACGCCTCGCTGTCCCGGATGGGCCTCGACCACGTCGACATCTTCTACTCCCACCGCTTCGACCCGGAGACGCCGCTCGAGGAGACGATGGGCGCGCTGGCGTCCGCGGTGAAGCAGGGCAAGGCGCTCTACGCGGGCGTGTCGTCGTACAACGCCGAGCAGACCGCCGAGGCGGCCGGGCTGCTGCGGGAGATGGGCGTACCGGCCCTGATCCACCAGCCCTCGTACTCGATGATCAACCGCTGGACCGAGGAGGACGGCCTGCTCGACACCCTGGAGGAGGCCGGCATGGGGTGCATTTCGTTCGTGCCGCTCGCGCAGGGGCTGCTCACCGGGAAGTACCTGAAGGGCATCCCGGAGGGCTCGCGCGCCACGCAGGGCAAGTCGCTCGACCCGCAGCTGCTGTCGGACGAGGTCGTACGCCGCCTGAACGGGCTGAACGACATCGCGGCGCGGCGCGGCCAGTCCCTCGCCCAGCTGGCGCTGTCGTGGGTGCTGCGCGACCCGCGCATGACGTCGGCGCTGATCTGGCGCGTCGAGCGTGCGGCAGCTGGAGGAGAACGTCGCGGCGCTGGGCGGGCCCGCCCTGTCCGACGGGGAACTGAAGGAGATCGACACCTTCGCGGTCGACACCGAGGGCACCAACATCTGGGCCGGGCGGGGCTGACGGCACAAAAAACGGCGGTCCGTGGGGGGGGATACGGACCGGCCCCGAGGGGGGGTTTCCACCATAACCCTTCGTGAGGGGTGCTCGGGGCCGCGCCCCGCCAAAAGTCAGTCCTGATTTTTTCGCGCAGGCTGCTGGACGGCCGTGAGGCCAGTCGGCCCTAGGGGAAATACGCTTCTGCAGGACGCCGCCCGTAACCCCCAAGGGCTAATCCGGCGGAGGGATCCGACTTGACGCTCCGCTTACGGGCGGGGCGTTTCCTGCTCCGCGGCCCGTCGGCGGCCCGGCCCGCGGGCCCGGCCTACGCCACGTCCCGGTGCTTGACGGCGAGGATCTGGTCCATGTGCCGGGCGGCCCAGTCGCCGAGCGGGCCGAGAGCCTCGTTGAGGCCCTCTCCCATCTCCGTGAGCGAGTACTCGACGCGCGGCGGAACCTCCCGGTACACCTCGCGGTGGACGATGCCGTCCGCCTCCAGCTCGCGCAGCTGCTGGATCAGCATCTTCTCGCTGACACCGGGCACCTGGCGCTTGAGCTGCCCGAAGCGGAGGGTGCCGTCGTGGTCCAGCGCCCAGAGGATCAATGCCTTCCACTTGCCGCCCACCACGTCCATCGCCGCGTCGATGCCGCAGACGTAAGGCCCGGTGCCGTTGCTCACTGCCAACTCCTCTGTCCGTACCAGCTGTTGCCGACTGTACGGGAGCCGGTGGTGGCGCGGCAGGGCCGCTCGTCACGGGAGACGGGGCGGCACGGAGCGGACGGGAACGGCGCCGGGCCGGGGGCGGCCCGGGGTCAGTAGCGGAGGGCCGCCGCCATGCCCCGGGCGTCCGCCAGGGACTCGCCGGGGACGAAGACGACCTCGCCGTCCGCGGACAGCACCGTCTCCACCAGGGAGTCGACGATGTCCTCCTCCGCACCCTCGGTGTCCGCCTCCTCCTGGTCCAGCAGAGTGAGCGTCGAGCGCTCCGCGCCCTCGACGGTCTCGGGACGGGCCGTGACGCGCAGATCCTCGACGACGAGCAGCGCGTCCCGGCCCTCGCCCGCCGCCTGCCACACGTCCTGCACGCCCGCCGCGTAGCGCTTGCCGCTGCGGGCCTCGTCGAGCGCGTGCCGCTCCGCCGTGTCGCCGTCGGCGAGGGCCTGGCGGGCCGGGGCCAGCTGGGCGGAGAGCTCCGCCGGCGTCGTGTGCGTCAGCCCGCCCACCTCCAGGTCGACGACGATCGCCTGCCCGTGGCTGGTGACCTCGCGGTAGATCGAGAGGTGCTTGCTCAGCCCGACCAGCACGACCGGCAGCGGAGTCGCCCGGAGCACGCCCGTGAGCTTCCTGTCGGCGTCCATGAGCATGTTCCGGAAATCCTGGGTGGTCCACTGGCCGCCGTCACGGCTGGGCGCCTTCTCGCGCTCCGCGCCCGACGAGATCACCGGGAAGCCCCCCTCGTGGTCCTCGGCCACCTGGTCGCCGCGCCCGCGCCACAGCCGCACCTCCCCCGTGCTGAGCACGAGGACCAGGTACGGCCGCTCCCGCGCCTCCAGGGCGACCAGGTTGCGGGTGAGGTACGTCGTGTTGACCACGATGCGCTCGGGCACGGAACCGCCGACGAGGAAGCTCCGGTGCTCCTCGGGCGAGGCGTAGACGATGAGGCCGTCGCCGAAGTACTCCGGGTCGATCTCGTCGGCGGCGGCGGCCAGGTGCTGGGTGACCGCGGCCGCCTGGGCCTTGGTGACCTCGGGATCGTCGGCGAGGCGCTTCTCGGCCTCACCGAGGAGGTTGCGCAGACGGATGTGGTCCTGCTGGCTCTCCGGCCAGTGCCGGTGCGTGGGCAGTGTGACCGACACCGCCGGGTACGGGCGGGGCTTGCGCAGTTCGGCGAGCAGTTCCGGGGTGGGGCGGGTCGGCTGCGTCATTCGGGCACTCCTGGCTGCGGCTGCGGCGGTGGATCGCGGGCAGGCGGCTTCCCGTGCCGCCCGTCCGTCCATACGTGCGTCTCATGGCAACTTCTCACGATTGTCCGGTTGGCGCGCGCGGTCAGCCGCCCAGTCCGCCCAGTCCGCCCAGCAGCAGACCTGCCAGTGCCCCGGCGATCATGAAGGGGCCGAACGGGATCGCGGTCCTGCGCCCGGCGCGCCGCAGGATCATCAGCCCGACGCCGTACACCGCGCCGAGCAGGAATCCGGCGAACGTACCCGCGAAGAGGACCGGCCATCCGTACCAGCCGAGCGCGATGCCCAGGGTGACGGCCAGTTTGACGTCGCCGAAGCCCATGCCGTTCGGGTTGATCAGGAAGAGGAGGAGGTAGCCGCCTCCGAGGGCCACGCCGCCGAGCAGCGCGCCCGGCCACGACCCGCCGTCGCCGGGCAGCAGCGCGGCCAGGCCCAGCAGTGCCGCGGCCGCGGCGGCGAGCGGCAGGGTCAGTACGTCGCAGCCGGTGAACGCGGCGGTCCACGACCGCGAGGCGCACCGCGAACGGCGCCAGCAGCAGCCACACCGCGAGCTCGGGCCGGGTACCGGTCGCGGCGGCGAGCAGCGCGCACAGCGAGGGCGGTGAGGAGGGCGTGGCGGGCGGTGTGCGGGTACGGCGCGGGAGCGGGCCTCCGGTGCGGTGCGCCGGCCGGGGTACGCACCGGCGCGGCGGCGCCCGCACGCACCGCCGCCGCACACTCCGCGCAGCGCGCGGTGCCGAGCCAGCCGCGTGCGGGGCCGGTGAAGGGGTGCCCGGCGGGGCAGGCCGCACGCCACGGCTCCTGCGGCTCGACGGCGAGCCGGTAGGCGGCGCGGGGCACGAGCGGTCCGGTGGCGGCGCCCCAGAGGGCGGCGGCCGCGATCAGCGTTGCGTACACGGCACGGAGCCTAGGCGGGGGCCGGGGGCCGGGTCGTGGGCCCGTGGGCCCAGAGGGGGCCCACGGCGGTGGGAGGGGCGCTACCGTCGGCGTCATGGGGCAGTGGCGGGACGGGCCGGGGACGCTGACGGTGGGGCACGGCCTGCCGGGCGGACCCGCCGTGCCGCTGGAGATCTCGGTGTCCGCGCGGGCGCGCACGCGGGGGCTGCTGGGCCGGGACGGGATCGCGGGCGCGATGCTGCTGAGTCCGGCGAGCAGTGTGCACACCTTCGGGATGCGTTTCGCGATCGATGTGGCGTACCTCGACCGGGAGTTGCGGGTCGTCGCCGTACGGACGACGGCGCCGGGGCGGCTCGGCCTGCCCCGGCTGCGGGCGCGCCATGTGCTGGAGGCGGAGGCGGGCGCGATGGAGGGGTGGGGCGTGCCGCCCGGTGTGCGCGTAGGGGTGTGGGCGGCACCGGGTCCGTCCGGCGATTGAGGAACGGGGGCAGCACCGGCCGGTGCTGCCGGTGCTGCCGGTGCTGCCGGTGCTGCCGGTGCTGCCGGTGTCAGAGGACCGCGGGGCTCTTCTCGTCACGGTCCAGCAGCCGTGCGAGTTCGATGCGTGAACGCACCCCCAGGACGGCGAAGACGTTCCGCAGATGGTGGTCGACGGTCCGCGGGCTCACCGAGAGCCGGACCGCCACTTCGCGATTGGTCGCGCCCTGCGCGACGCATCGCGCGATGCGCTGCTGCTGAGGGGTCAGCAGGGCCAGCGGACCGGTGCCGGCGTCCCCCGCCACCGCCTCCCCGGCGGCGCGCAGCTCCCCGGCGGCGCGCCCGGCCCAGACCCGCGCACCGCAGCGCTCGAAGGCGACCAGCGCGTCACGCAGGGGTCCGCGCGCCTCCGGGTCTGCGCTGTCTGCGCAGCCACTGCCCGTACAGCAACTGGGTGCGGGCCCCTTCGAAGTCGCCGCCTGCCCGCGCGTGGTGGGCGAGCGCCTCCTGGTACCGGGCGGCGGCCTCGTGGGGAGGGGCCAGCAGTGCCCGGCAGCGGGCCAGTTGGGCGGGGGCCTGCGGGTCGGCCGTCTCGGCCGTCCACACCGCGAACTCCTCGACCGCCGCGGCGGCCTCGGTCGCGCGGCCCGCGAGCACCGCCGCCTCCACGAGGCACGGCACCGCCGGCATCCGGGCCGCGAAGTGGCCGCGCAGCGGTCCGGGGCGGACCAGGGGGAAGAGGCGTGCGGCCGCCTCGTCGGGTCTGCCTTCGGCCAGGCCGGCGCGGGCGACCGCCCAGGTGGCGAGGGTGGCGGCCTGGGCGAGGCCGTGCGGGCCCGCGTCCGCCGCGGCGGCCTCGGCGTGCTCGGCGGCGGCAGCCGCGCCGCCTTCGACGGAGGCGACGAGCGCGAGCACGGCCCGCAGGTGGGCCGCCTTGTTGCGCCGGCCCAGCCGGTTCAGGACGTACCGCCCCATCATCGGCAGGTTCGGCGTCGCC
>RHMC01000204.1 GCA_003719395.1 Streptomyces altiplanensis | reverse complement strand
TGCCGCACCGCCCCCCTCGACCGAGATGCCGAAGTCGGTCGCGAGCCCGGCGAGCCCGGACGCGTACCCCTGGCCGACCGCGCGGAACTTCCAGCCGCCGCCGCGCCGGTAGAACTCCCCGATGACGAAGGCCGTCTCGGTCGTCGCGTCGTTCACCGCGTAGAGCGCGACCGGCGCCCCGCCGCCGGTGAGGACCTGGACGTACAGCCCCGGTACGGAGCCGAAGACCCCACCGTCGCAGGAGCCGGCTATCACCACCCGCTGCACCTCGGGGCCCAGGCGCGGCAGATCGGCCTCCAGCCACTCGGCGAGCTGCCCGTTGCCCTCGTTGGTGCCCAAATGCCGCACGGTGCCCGACGGATGGTGCGGCTGGTTGTAGAAGACCAGGTCGGTGTCGCCGCGTACCTTGCCGTTCGCGTCCAGCAGGAGGGCCGATGCATCCACGGCCGGGGCTCCGGCGACGTGCTGACGACAGACGGCCACGCGGAGAAGTTCGCTGGGCACAGGGATGTTGGCACCCTTGGTGATGTGCGTCATGGGGCCATCGTGACAGTGAAGACGGTGCGCAGTCGATGTGAAGTCGGTGTGCAGTTCGCGTTCTTGTGGACTGAAGTGACCGGGGAACGCGGAGGGGCGGGCGCCCGCACGGGCGCCCGCCCCTCCTCCGTGACCCACGTTCGGACGAACGGTGTTACGGCGTGACCTTCTCGATCTGGGCGCTGCCGGAGCCCGCGACCGTGCCGCGCGCGTTCACCAGCTGCACCTCGCCGAAGAAGCGCCGGCCCTCGGGGGCCGCGCCGGCCACCACGACCTCGGCCTTCACCTGCGCCGAAGCGCCGTTGGCCAGCTTCACGACCTGCGCGTCGTCGACCTTGACCCGGCCGAGCGAGGGCGCGAAGTACACGTCGCGGTAGTCGTACTCGGTGCCGGCGGCGCCGACCGCGTAACCGTCCACCTCGATGGTGTACGTACCGGCCGCGGGCTTGATGAGGCTGACCGCCTCCTCCGAGTCGCCGTCCGCGGCCTGGCCGACCTGGACACCGTCCCTCTTGACCGTGAGGTCGAGGTCGGCGGTGGCGTCGGAGACTCCGCCGATGGCGACGTCGAAGCGCTCGACGCCCTCACCGATGGTGACCGTGGTGGTCTGCTTCTCGCCCTTCTTGATGCTCGGGCGCGCGTCCTTCGAGGAGCCGAGCGGGCCGCCCTTCAGCTTGCCGTCCAGCGTGGCGAAGCCGTTGGTGACCTTCCACTCCACCGGGGCCGGAGTGCCGGCCCCAGCCTCGGGGATGGTCTGCACGGCCGGGTCGAAGGTGGCGCCGAGCACCGACACGTCCAGCGTGTACGGGTTGTCGAGCAGCGGCGACGTACGGCGCGATTCGACCTCGATCTCCCACACACCGGCCTGCGGGTCCGCGTACGAACGCAGGTCCGGACGGCAGGTGTCGGCCGGGTTCGTGTAGTTCGGGTAGCAGACGATCGACGACGTGGAGTCGACCGGGACGCCGTACGGGTGGATCGCGATGAACCGGGTCTGGCTGCCCTTCGCGAGACCGCCGAGCGCGACCTCCAGGGACTTCGCGCCCTCGGGGACGTTGACGAAGTACGACGTGGAGCTGTTGCGCTGCACCGAGCCGGAGCCCGAGAACGCGTAGGCGGGCTTCACCAGGTCCCCGGACACGACCACGGTCGAGAGGATCTGCTTGTCGACGCCCTCGGTGCGCTCGTCGTCCGCCTCCAGGACGGCGCTGTGCACACCGGCGGAGCCGGGCCTGGCCTGCACCTTGACGGTGACCGGCTTGTTCAGCGGCAGGTCGATCTCGTCGTCGCCCAGCAGGCGGAACGTGCCGTCGTTGTACTTCCAGTCCAGCTCGTGCTCGATCGCGCGGTCCGGGCCGCTCGTACGCGTGATGGTCACGTCGTACGTCTTCTTCTGCCCGGCCTTCAGGCCGCCCTCGCGGTCGTAGAGACCGGTGCCGAAGCCCGGCGTCTTGAGCGCGTAGTCGATCGCGGTGTCCACCGGGGCCTTGACCGCGTAGTCGTGCGCGGTCGCGCCGTCCTTGATCGCCTCCCAGGCGTCAACGACGTCGATCAGGCCGGAGCCCTGCTCGTGCGCCTGCGTGCCCTTGATCCGGTCGGCGGTGCTGGTCAGCGCGGTGCGCAGCTCCACCGGGGTCAGGTCGATCTTCTTCTGCTTCGCGGCCGAGAGCAGCAGCGCGCTCGCGCCCGCCGCCTGCGGCGAGGCCATCGAGGTGCCCTGCAGCATCGAGTAGCCGGCCGGGAGCTTGTAGCCGGCCTCGGCGACCGGGCCGCCGGGCGCCCAGGTCTGGGTGGTGTTGATGGACGCGCCGGGCGCGGAGATGGTCGGCGTGAAGCCGCCGTCCTCACGCGGACCGCGCGAGGAGAACGGCATCATGGCGTACTTCTTCTCCACGACCGAGCCGTAGTTGGCGGCCCAGGTCTCCTTGGAGATGGACGCGCCGACCGAGACGACCTTGTCGGCCAGCGACGGGTCGCCGATGGTGTTGGTGCCGGGGCCGCTGTTGCCGGCCGAGACGACCAGCTGCACGCCGTACGTGTCGATGAGGCGCGTGTAGAGCTGGGCGCGCGCGTTGTTGCCGTCGTTCAGCGCGGGCAGGCCGCCGATCGACATGTTGACGATGTCGACACCGCGCTGGGTGACGAGGTCGATCATGCCCTCGGTGAGCGCGACGTTGGTGCAGCCGCCGCTCCAGGTGCAGGCGCGCGAGGAGACCAGCTTGGCACCGGGGGCGGCGCCGTCCATCCGGCCGCCGAAGAGGCTGTTGGCGGCGGTGATGCCGGCGACGTGCGTGCCGTGCGAGCCCTCGATGACGCCGATGTTGACGTAGTCGGACTTCGCGCCCGCCGCGTTGACGACGACGTCCTTGCGGATCTCGGCGACGAACGGGATCTGCTCGACGACCTCGGTCGCCGGGTCGTCCTTGCCGAAGTAGCGGACCTGGTGCTTGTCCTTGTACGGCTTCATCGCCTCTTCGTCGCCGAAGTCGGCGTCGTCGTCGAGGTCGACGCGGACCGTGCCGGCGGCGGCGTCGTACAGCACGCCCCACGCGTCGGTGGTGTCACCGTCGCGGTTCAGGTCGCCCGCCATGTCGCCGCCCTTGGTGGCGGCCTCGGCGAAGGTGCGGAACATGTACGAGCCGGCCGGGGCCGAGTACGTGCGGCTGCCGGCGGTGAACACCGGGCCGGTCACGGCGCCGTTCATCCGCAGCCAGGTGCCGTCGCCGTCCGCGACCGGGTCGGTGGCCGTCACCCAGTCGACGATCTTGCGCTCGCCGGTGGTGGTCTTCTGGAGCGCCGGGTGGCCGAGGTCGACACCCGAGTCGAGGATGCCGATGGTGACCCCGCGGCCGTCGGCCTTCGGGTGGTCCTCCACGAACTCCACGGCGCCCGTCTCGAAGGACGGGTTGTACGGGTTCTTCGCGGGCGTCCGCTTCCCGGGGCCGGAGTACGTGCCCTCGGCGGCGGCCTCCGCGCCCTTGCCGCGGTCGGCCGCGGGCGTCGGGTCGTCCAGCAGGATCTCCTGCTTGAGGTCGATGCCGTGCACGGAGGAGAGCTTGGCGGCGGCCGTGATGGCCGCGTCCGCCGTGCCGGTGGGCAGGGTGGCCCGTACGTAACCGAGCTTGTCGTCCGTACGGCCGACCACGCCGCCCTCCACGGCGTCGAGCTGGCGCGCGACCTGCTCGGTGGAGCCGGGCGTGGTGGCGACCATCAGCGTGACGCTCTTCGTGCCGTCCGCCTCCGCCTCCGCGAGCAGCTGGGCGTCGGCGGAACCGAGCTTCGCGGCGGCGGACTTGGGCGCGGGCGCCGTGGCCCGGGGGTCGTCGGAGCCGGCCGCCAGGGCGGGTACCGGCGCGGCCGCACACAGCGCCGCGACCAGGCCCGCGGCGAGCGCTATGCGGGCCGCGGGTCTGGCCCCGGGTATGGAGCCGGATGATTCGAGGGTCATGGGCTTCCCTGTATGTGAAAGAAGGAGTCCGGAATACGGTGCCGGATGACCGCTCAGCCTCGCCTAAGTGATGGTCGTTTGGGGAGAGTTGTCGGGGCGGAATTCCGTCGTGGCACACATCCGCCACCGCGCGGTATGCGCCATCGGGGCCGAACCGTCAGATATCGGGCGCCCCGTTCCGCGCCGTATAACAACCCCGTAACCTCGGCCAATGAACCGAGAGCTCAGGGTGGCGGCCTACGCCGTGTGTGTACGGGACGAACAGGTGCTCCTGGCCCGCTGGGTGGCGCCCGACGGCGCGAAGCGGTGGACGCTGCCCGGCGGCGGCATGGACCACGGCGAGGACCCGTACGACACGGTGATCCGTGAGGTGGAGGAGGAGACCGGCTACGCGTGCGAACCGGTCCGGCTGCTCGGCGTGGACTCCGTCACCCGCCGCTATCCGCGCAGGCTCGGCACGTTCGCGGACTTCCAGGGCCTGCGGATCGTGTACGAGGGCCGGATCACCGGCGGTGAACTCCGCCACGAGACGGCCGGATCCACCGACCTCGCGGCCTGGCACCCGCTGGACGAGGTGGCCCGCCTCGACCACGTCGAACTCGTCGACACCGGCATGGAACTGTGGCGTACGAAACCGGCCGCGGGCCGCACCGCCTTCCCCGGCAGATGAACGGGGAGTGAGCGCGGCCGCTCCGTCCGGGGAGGACGCGATGGCGTTTTGCGGTGATCCGCGGGGGCAGTGATCCCTGACCGGTGATCGGCGCCGACCGTTGCGGAGCAGTTAACGCGCAGGTCATTCCGGATGCCAACGATCCAGTGGGGCAAGGGGGTTCCACCCCGGGCCCGGCCGATGCGATCGCACCCCGGGGAGACCGCGCCATGTCACGCCTACGCTCCGCAGCCGAAGCCGCCCTCGACCGCCGCCGGTTCCTCACCGTGACCGGAGCGGCCGGTGTCTGTGCCGGCCTCGGCCTCGCGCTCCGCCCGGAGGACGGTGTCCGGGCCGCTGCCGCCGGTGTTCCGGGCCCGGCCGGCCCCGCACGCCACGCCGAAGCCGTAGGGCCCGACGGGCCGGAACAGGTGAGAGAGGGGGGGCGGCCGGAATCCCGGCCGTCCCCCTTCGCGCGTTCCCCGCGCCTACCGGCGGGCGAGCCAGGCGTCCTCCGCCGCGTAGTCGAAGGGACCGTCGCCGGGGCCGTACCTGGCCGACAGCTTCGGGAACGCCTCCCGCCAGTCCCGGGCGCGCAGCTGGGCGGCCAGCCAGTCCACGGTGGCGGGCAGCGACTCGGTGTACGTCGTCACCGGCCGGTACCCCAGCTCGCGCTCGGCGGCCGACATGTCGTAGACGATGGGGCGGTCGAGCCCCCAGGGAGTCTCGCCGATGCCGTCGTGCGGCGGGGGCCCGTCCACGATCACCAGCTCGCTCTCCACCCCCATGACCGCGTCGATCGCCGTACTGATCTCCGCGACCGTCGGCACGTCCGGATCGCCCCCGTTGAGCACCCGGGAGCCGGGCCGCGCCGCCGCCAGCCGGATCAGCTCCCCGAGGTTGGAGACGTGCACCGGGTGGAACTGACTGAGCCCGCCGTACGCCAGGACCCGCACCGGCCGCCCGTCCAGCGCCCGTTTGACGAAGTGGATCTCGCGCGGAGTCCGGCAGTACGGCCCGTGGACCGCGCCCGCGCGCAGCAGGGTCGACGGCATCCGGTCGCCGGCGGCCAGCAGGCGCCGCTCGATGGCGATCTTCCTGGTGCCGTACGTCGCGTCGCCCGGTGCCACGGTCGCCTGGGTCTCGCGGATCGGCACCGGGTACTGCGGGAACCCGTCGGGCTCATCCTGCGTGTCGAAGCCGCGGCCCTCGTCGTCCTCGTAGACGGCGCCACTGGAGATGACGACCGCGGAACCGATCCGGTCCGCCAGCCCCGTCAGCTGCGCCGCGTGTCTCTCCTCGAACGCGACCATGTCCACCAGTACGTCGCAGCCGTCGCCGAGCGCCGCCGCCAGCGCCGTGTCGTCCTCCCGGTCGACCGCCACCGCCCGTACCTCCTGCGGCCAGGTCTCGTCGCGGCCGCCGCCGCGCGATCCGGCTCTCACGTCCCAGCCGTCCTCGGCGAGCGCCCGTACGGCCGCCCGCCCGATCTGTCCTGTCGCTCCGATGACGAACGCGCTTCCCTTGGTCATGCGAGGGACGCTACGTGCGGGGGCCCGTCGGCGGGGGGACCGTTCGCCGTCCGCTGATTCGCCGTCAGCGCAGCTTCCGCGGAAACTTCTTCGCCCGTTCCTGTGCCCGTTCCTGCGCCTGCTCCGCCTTGACCTCGGCCGCGTACCGGTCGATGTACTCCTGCCCGGACAGACCGAGGATCGCGTACATGATCTCGTCGGTGACCGCGCGGAGCACCGCCTTCTCGTTCTCCATGCCCGCGTACCGCGAGAAGTCCAGCGGCTCCCCGAACCGGATGGTGACGCGCTTGATGCGCGGCACGACCTGTCCCGGCGGCTGGATCTCGAACGTACCCACCATCGCGCACGGCACCACGGGCACCTGTGCCTTGAGCGCCATCGCGGCGACCCCGACCTTGCCCTTGTAGAGCCGGCCGTCGTGCGAGCGGGTGCCCTCCGGATAGATGCCCAGCAGCTCGCCCTTGCTCAGCACTCCGAGGCCCTCGCGGATCGCCGCCTTCCCCGCGTCCTTGCCGGACCTGTCGACGGGGATCTGTCCCGCGCTGTGGAAGAACGCGGCGGTCAGCCGGCCCTTGAGTCCGGGGCCCGTGAAGTACTCCGCCTTGGCGAGGAAGGTGATGCGCCGCTTGATGATCGCGGGCATCAGGAAGTGGTCGGAGAACGACAGATGGTTCCCCGCCACGATCGCGGCCCCGTCGTCGGGGACGTGGTCGAGCCCCTCGATCCTCGGCCGGAAGAGCAGCCTCAGCAGCGGCCCCAGAAGGACGTACTTGAGCACGTAGTAGAACACGGGGCGGCTCCTAGCTCTGCCGGATCGGCTCCAGGGCTGCGTACTGCCAGGTCGGCGAAGATCCCGGTGAGGACAGCCTATGTGCAGCTGTTGTTGCGTGTAACCGTCTTCGGGGGGATCGATGCCGGCTCTGTGCCGACTTTACTGACTGGCCATCAGCCGGCCCCCACGCCTCGGGGCTGGTGCGGGCCGGGCGCGGTCCGCCTCCTGCCGCTCGGCCGCGGCGGGCTGTGTCCTGCAAGGGCAAACGGAGGTGACCGCGCGCCGGAGCGGGTCTGTGCCGGCCTGCGGCCGCCGTCACCCATCGACCGCATCACCGGCAGGGGCGTTGCCGATGACAGCTCCACCCTTGCCGCGGGTGGAGGCCCCCCACAGGGCACGTTCAGCTCAGGCGGTCGCGGAGTACCAGGGGGTGGTGCTCGCTGCCACGGCGCTGGTGGCGGTGCTCAGCCACTGGCCGCTCCGATTGCCGCGCCCAGCAGGGGGGCGAGAAACAGCAGGCCGAAGAGCATGCCTTAGAAGGTGCCGGTCAGCGCTCCCGCACCGACGAGATTGCGCAATTGCTTCGTCGCCGGCTTGGGCTTGTCCTGGGGCCAGCTGACGACAGCGGCATCAAGAATCCTCACCAGCTGCTGCTTCTGGAGCGACTGCAGAGTCGACTCGACGTCACTCGCCGCTTCGGGTGACGCGAACTTCCACACAGTGAGAGTGGCCACGAAAACCTCCAGATAGAGGAACGAAGCGAATAGATCTGATCAAACTATCCCAAAAGGTCGGCGTCATGCCGTCCTCGACTCGTGACGAAGAGGGGGGCGGCAACCGGCCGGACCGAGAGCGAATCCCCCCACAGCCGCTGGTCTACCATTCAGTTCCGCCACGACGTCAGCGTGACATCGGAAGACGGTCCAGACATCGGAAGGTGGTCCAGAGCTCGGCCCGGCTCCTGCCGGCCGTCTCCGGACGCAGACGCTCCGCACGAAGAGGCCGGAGGCCGACGGGAGTCCGTGGGGCACACGCCGGCGTGTCGGACCACCACGGTTCCGGACGGCGGCCACATCGGTCCGGATTCGACACCATTGGTCTGTTCGCCTGCGGATGCGGGATGGCGCAAGGGGTACCCGGAGAAGCGTGCTGGACGTCCGTGCGCGCACATTGGTGTCGCTTCACCCGCAGGAGTCTCGATGACGAGCCGTACACCGGCCGACATGGCCGGCACAAAGAGTGCCCACGGCACTCTCGCCGACCGCTACCGGCTCGACGAACTGTTGGGCAGAGGCGGCACGGCGGACGTGTACCAGGGGACCGACCTGCGTCTCGGACGGCCCGTGGCGGTGAAGATGTTCCGGCCCGGCGCCGACACGGTCTTCGAGGAACGATTCCGTGACGAGGCCGTGCTGCTCGCACGTCTGCACCATCCAGGGCTCGTCACCGTCTACGACGCCGGACGGCACGAGAACCATCCGTACCTGGTCATGCAGCTGGTCCGGGGCGCCACCTTGCGGCAGCAGATCGCGACCGCCCCCATGACACCGCAGTCCGCCGCCCGGCTCGGCGTCCGCCTGGCCGGCGCCCTTGCCCATGTGCACGCTGCGGGCATCGTGCACCGGGACGTCAAACCCTCCAACATCCTGCTGGAGGCCGACGGCAGGCCCTACCTCACGGACTTCGGCATATCCCGCCTCGTCGACGCCACATCCCACACCGTCCCCGGCGCCCTCATCGGTACGGCCGCCTACCTCGCACCCGAGCAGGTCCTCGGCACAGGGGCCGGTCCTGCGGCGGACGTGTACGCACTCGGGCTCGTTCTCCTCGAATGCCTCAAAGGCGAACTCGAATACGGCGGCCCGCCCCTGGAAGCGGCAATAGCCCGCCTGCACCGGCCGCCGGTCGTCCCCTCCCGCGTGCCCCCTGCCCTGGCCGGCCTTCTGCGTGACATGACCTCCAAGGACGAGGCCGCCCGGCCGGACGCACAGGCATGCGCCGCCGCCCTGGCGGACCTCGCCCTCGACCCCGCCACCGCGCCGGCCGGATCCGCGCACGGCCTCGCAGGCGAAGGGGACGAGGCGGGAGACGACGGGCTTTCTCCCGGCCCGGCCACCACGAGAGAGGAGACGCCGCGGCAGCCCGCGAAGGCACCACGGATCCGGCGTACGCGCACGCTGCTCGTCAGCGGCACCGCACTCGCGGCTCTGCTCGGCGCCGTCCTCACCACCACTGCCCTCCTGCCCGGTGGCACGAGCGGGCAGGAGGCGCCGACTCCCCGTGCGCCCGAGTCCGCACCGCACACCGCGAGGGGGCCCTCCGCCGGCTCCTCGGCGCCCGGGCCCGTACGGCACACCACCACCAGGCCGTCCGCCGGTGCGCCGGCAGACGCCGCCTCTCCCGGCGCGTCCCGCGGCCAGGACAGCCCGGAAAGCCAGGGAAGCCAGGCCGGACAGGACAGTCCGGAGCCCGGCGAGAGCGCGGGCCTGCGCAGCGAGGAGCACGTCCGGAACAGCCGTGCTCCCCACAGGCCGCCCGGAGGCGCTGGAGACGAACGCCCGCAGGGCAGTGACGCCCAGAAAGGCGGAAGCCGGGAAAACGGTCCGAAGAAGGCCAAGGCCGACAAGGGTGTGGTCCCTCCTAGTGACGGAAAGCGACAAGGGGGAAAAGGACCGGAGAAATCCAAGCGCCGCTGACGCGAAGGCGTACCCGCCGACGGGGAGGAAACGGCCCCGGATCCGCCCGGTGTCGTGCCCCGGAGATCAGCGCCGCTTCTCCGGCGAGCGGTGTCGGGGTACTCTGCCTCGTAATTTTGTCGCACGGCAACGATCCCTGATCGGGGACGTGCGGCGCAGAGGGAGGGCGGCCCTGATCGAGGGCCGTGACGGTGTCCTGTCCCTTCGGCGGGGGTGCCCGGTGAGCGCAACGAGGATTGGTCATGTCTGAGACGACAGTCGGGAACTCGCGTCCAGTACAGCGGACACGGTCACGCGGAACCGGCAAGGTGGGGGAGCCGGAGCTGCGGCAGCTGCTGGACGGGCTCACCGCGGTACGCGACGGGGACTTCGGCACGCGCCTGCCCCACGAGGCGGACGGCCTGCTCGGTGAGATCGCCACCGTGTTCAACGGCATGGTCGACCAGTTGTCGCTGTTCACGTCCGAGGTGACCCGGGTCGCCCGCGAGGTCGGCACCGAAGGAACGCTGGGCGGTCAGGCCGAGGTCCCGGGCGTATCCGGCACCTGGGCGGACCTGACCGACTCGGTGAACGCGATGGCGGGCAATCTCACGACGCAGGTCCGCGACATCGCCCATGTGGCCACCGCGGTGGCCCGGGGCGATCTGTCGCAGAAGATCGACGTGGACGCGCGGGGCGAGATCCTGGAGCTGAAGGAGACCATCAACACGATGGTCGACCAGTTGTCCGCGTTCGCCGACGAGGTGACGCGTGTGGCGCGTGAGGTCGGTACGGAGGGGCGGCTCGGCGGCCAGGCCGACGTCAAGGGCGTCTCCGGCACCTGGCGTGACCTGACCGACTCCGTGAACTTCATGGCGGGCAACCTGACCGCCCAGGTGCGCTCCATCGCCCAGGTCGCCACGGCGTCGCCCAGGGCGACCTGTCGCAGAAGATCGCGTCGACGCGCGGGGCGAGATCTTCAGCTGAAGGAGACCATCAACACGATGGTCGACCAGTTGTCCGCGTTCGCCGACGAGGT
>RHMC01000203.1 GCA_003719395.1 Streptomyces altiplanensis | reverse complement strand
GGTGGTCCTGGTCGAGGAGGCGAGGGTGGTCACGATCGCGTCCTCGATGCTCTTGACCGAGGAGGCCAGGTAGTTGTTGAGGACGATGCTGTAGACCAGCTCGCGGCCGCCCGCGTCCGTGACGTACCCGGAGAGGGCGGAGGCGCCGGTCAGGGAGCCGGTCTTGGCCCGGGCGTTCAGGGCGGCCGGGGTCTTGCACATGCGGGAGCGGAGGGTGCCGCCGACGGCGCGGTCCGGGGCGCAGGCGACGGGGAGGGACGCGTACCAGTCGGCGTACCAGGGCGCGGTGCGTACGGCGAGGAGGAGCTTGGCGAGCTGGGCGGCCGGGATGTTGTTCATCCGGGAGAGGCCGGAGCCGTCGACCTGGCGGAGGGTGGCCGTGTCCACTCCCTCTGCGGCGAGATGGGCGGAGATGGCGGCGAGGCCGGCGTTCCAGGTGCCCTTGCCGGCCGTCTCGTGGCCGATGGTCTTGGTGAGGGCCTCGGCGTGCATGTTGTTCGACAGCTTCATGAAGGGGTGCATCAGCTCCTTGAGGGGCATGGACGTGTGGGTGGCGAGGGGCTTGGCGTCCTTGGGGGTGGGGCGGCCGAGGCGGGTGGGGCCTGCGACGCGTACGCCATGGGCGGTCAGCGCGTCGGCGAAGACGGCGGCGGCGTAGCCGGTCGGCTCCCAGACGGTGACCCACTCCTTGGTGGGGTTCGCGCCGACAGGGATGTTGCCGGTGATGCTGATGGTGTTCGAGCCGTGTTGGCGTTCGACGGTGAGGGTGTCCGGTTGACCGGCGGGGACGGTCTTGGCGGCGCGGGCGTCGATGTCCACGTAGTCGGTGGGCGGGGTGAGGGTGAAGCGGGGCGCGGCGCCCGGCCCGGCGCCCGGGGCGGCCTCGACGACGACCGTGCCGGAGTCGTAGTCGGTGTCCGGGGCGAGAGTGAGCGCCGAGATCTGGGCGGAGTAGTACGACGACTCGTCGTCGGCGGCCCACGAGCGGCCGAGGCGCTGGGTGTCGAAGCGGGTGTCGTCGGCGATCAGGCGGCCGGTGATCCGCTTGATGCCGGATTTCGCCACCTGGGCGGCGAGTTCGTCGTAGTCCTCGGCGAGGGTGGTGGGGTCGCCGGTGCCGCGCAGGTAGAGGTCGCCGCGGAGCACGGAGCCGTGGCGGCTGCCGGTGGAGAGGGCGTCCGTACGGTAGCGGTAGTCGGGGCCGAGGAGGGCCATGGCCGCGACGGAGGTGGGCAGCTTGGTGTTGGAGGCGGGCATGAGGCGGTCGGCGGCCGTCGCGCTGGTAGAGCGTCTCGCCGGTGGTGGCGTCGGCGACCACGACGCTCGCGGCGCCGCCGTCGAGGCGGGCGTCGGTGAGGATCGTGTCGATGGCGCCCTTGAGGCCGGTGTCGGAGGGGCCGGCTCCGGCGGGTGAGCTCCAGGTGAGCGTGCAGGCGAGGCCGACGGCCACGGGCCACACCCGGGCGGCGCGGGTACGGCGCGACACCGGGCGTTTCGCGCGAATCACGGGTCTACTCATGCGACAGCAGGATCCCGGACGGGGGCGGTGGGGGGAAGGACGCGGGGGGTAATGGCGTGTGGTCAGTCGGTGGAGGCGGAGGTGGGGTCGAGGCCTGCCACTGTGACCGTGCCGGGCAGGCGGTCGATTCCGCGTACGGTGCCGATTCCCTGCGCGAAGCGGACGACCTCAAGGTCCGCCAGCGCCGCCAGCGGCGTGAGGTCGAGGTCGCTCGCCGGAGCCCAGATGTGCAACCGCCGGACGCGGGGGAAGAGTTGAGCGCACCTGTCGACTCCCGACTGTGAGTTCACGCCGTGCATGGACAGGATCCGGACGGGCCGCACCGTGAGGGAACGGGGAGCCAGGTCCAGGGATCCTGGGTCCACGGACAGGAACGAAAGGCCGGGGAGACGGCTGATCTCCTCCCAGTCCGCCGCATCCTGGGGGCTGCTCACAGGGCCGAGCGAGAGGGCCTGGAGACCGCTGAATCTGCTGAGGCCGCAAAGACCTGCCCCGAGTCGTTTCATGCCCGCCAGGGAGAGGTCCGTCAAGGACGCCGGTGCGGGGACGGCTTCCAACGACAAGGCTCGGTCCTCGCCCGCGAGTCCGAGGATGCGCAGCTCGTCCATCGATGACAGGACGCTCAGATCCGGATAGGCCGCCGATTCCAGCCGGAGGGCGGTCAGGGGCAGCCCGTCGAGTCCGGAAAGGTCGGCCAGTAGCGGGCAGTCGGAGATGTCGAGATCGGTGAGACCGGTCTGGCCGCGCAGGAAGGACACATCCGTCAGCGATGCGTTTTCACGGATCCTCACCCTGCTCAGCGCTGTGGTGAGCGCGTACGCGTGGAGCGCCGGCGGCGACAGATCGCCTCTCACGTCGATCCACGGCCGGCCGCCGAGTTCGCGCAGTGCCGTGAGCTGCTTGTCGGAGGTGACACTGAAGTAGAGATCGGTGGGGTCGAGGTGGGCGATGACCTCATCGGCATACTGCCGGGTGTCGAAACGGCCCCATGACCAAGCGAGTTGCTTGCGGACCAGGATCGCCGGATGCGCGCAGAAGCGGGCCAGGAACGGGATCGCTGCCTCTGTGGCGAGGTGGGAGGCCGCGATGACGACCAGCGTGGCGGTCTCGTCGTCCAGCTCCTCCGGACCCGGCAGCAGGTCCAGGATCATCGGGCCCGCCGCCGCCAGCTCCCGTGCTGCCTGCGCGTCGGCCGGGGGGACGAGGGCCGCGGCGCGGTGCTCGATCTCCTCGCGTACGGCGGGGGACAGTTCGGCGGCGTGTTCCAGGCAGGCTGCTGCCAGGAGGTGGAGGCGGGTGCGTACGGCCGCGTCCGTGTGGGCGTCGCCGTGGGCGAGGAGGCCGGTGAAGAACTCCGCGCGCTCGCGCGGGCGAGCGTGGGCGACCGCCATGCGGATGACGTCCTCCCACTGGTCGTCGGCCGCGTGGCCGGTCAGGACGCCGAAGTCGCCCTCGTCGACGCTGGCCCGTGCGCCGAGGAAATCCTGGAAGGTGCGGTGGATGAACTCGACCGTCGCCGGACCCGGTTGGCGGAGCAGGCCGCTGCGGTGCAGGAAGTGGTCGAAGACTGCCTTCGCGTCACCGAGCGCGGCCACTTCCGGGACGGCGGGCAGGGTGTCGGCGATGATGCTCTCGGCGCGCGAACGGTCCATCTCGGTGCGGCCGTTGCGGATCAGCCAGTACGCGAGGCGCTGGAGGAGCTGGACCTGCGGCTCTTCGCGCAGTTCGGGTACGCCGCCCATGTCGCGCTCGCGGTCGCGGCGGACCAGCAGCATCGAGAGCGCCGCCGTGTAGAGGTCCTTGCGGCCGAGGGGGAGGAAGCCGCGGCGGTCCCGGTGCAGGGCGCAGATCAGGGCGCACATCAGGGGGTTGGTGGCGAGACGGCCCAGGTCGGGCTTGGCGCGTACCGCTGCGAGGAGCTGGCGCTCGTACGAGGCCAGGGTCGCGTTCTCTGTGTTCTCGTCGTCCGGGCCGGTACGGGCCGCCGCGTGCCAGCGCTTGACGAACGCCGCCACGTCCGCCGGGCTCATCGAGGAGAGCGTCAGCTCGGTGAAGCCCTCGTCCGCCAGCCAGTCCTCCCGTACGGCCGAGGGGCGGGCCGTCACCAGCCAGCGGTTCCCCGGGTACGTGTCGATCAGGTCGCTCAGCCAGGCGCGGGTGCGGAAGCGCTCGGCCTCCGGGATCTCGTCGATGCCGTCGACCAGGACGAGGGCGCGGCCTCTCGTCAGTACGCGGGACTCCCAGCCGGCGGGCTGCTCGCCGGCGAGCGGGGAGCCGACGGCGGCCAGGAAGTCCTTGGGGGCGGGGAGGCGCTCGCCGTGGCGGGTCAGGGTGCGCAGGGGGAGGACGAAGGGGATCCGGTCGTGGAGGTACGCCATCCGGCCGGCGCCGTCCCGGCGGGCGGCGGAGACCGCGAGCCACTGGACGAGCGTGGTCTTGCCGGAGCCTGCCTCGCCGCGCAGCAGGACGCGTTCGTGGCCGGAGAGGGCCTGGTCTGCGGGGCGCGATTCGAAGGCGGGACGGTGGGCCGGACCGGCCGGGGGCCTGGTGGCCCGTTCCTCGGGGAAGCTTTCCCGCGCCGTGTGCGCCAGGTGCGCCGTGTGGGGCAGGCCGGTCGCGGCCTCGGCGCTCCCCGCCGCCTCCAGGCTCAGGTACGCCGCGTCCAGCGGCCACTTCCCCGGTGAGTTGCTCAGGTCGATGCCGAAGATCGTCAGCTTGCTGTGCTTCTTCGCCATGTGCGCCAGGTAACGCCCCTCGAAGGCCACGTCCTCGGCCCCCGGCAGCGGGCTGCGGGCGATGAGGGCGTCGACCTTGGCGATCAGTTCGCCCTGACGGCGGCTCTGCGCGACGAGGGTCGCCGCGACGAAGGTCGAGCGCTGGGTGAAGAAGTGGACGATGTGCAGGCAGGTGGCGGTCAGGAGGCGCTCGTAGAAGTACGTCGCGTCGGCCGACAGGTGGCGCTCGGGGCTGTCGCTCGCGCGGCGCAGTTCCGTGGCCAGGGCGGTGTGGCCCAGGCCGACGGCCTCGACGTCCGTGAGGGTGAGGTCCCCCAGGGCGTACAACGTCGTGGTCAGGGCGTCCACGACCGCCTGGTCCTCGCCGGCGGGCAGCGGGCGCTCGCCGGGTCCGGCCGCACGCAGCGCCTGCTTGACCAGCTCGGCGGCCAGTTTGCGCAGGTCGGAGTGGGCGAGGGTGCGCTTCTCGCCCCGGAAGGAGACGTAACCGGCCAGGCGGACCGGTCGGTCGACCAGGCCGCGCCGGGGGGCTGCGCCACGAAGAGCTTCTTCACCAGTGGCCCGGCGACGCTCGATGCGAGGCGGGCGCCGACGACTGCGGGATCCACGCGCGGTCCCTCCCCCGAGGTCTGTGCTGTGCGCTGTTGGATCAGCGTATCGGGGGGCCTCGCGGTGACAAGGCGCACAGCGGTTTCGGGGCCTACGAGGTGCGGTAGTGGGCCCGCCGCGTATCGGGTGGGGGACTTTCGGGTGGTGGGAGGCAGGACCTTCGGTCCATGGAGGAGGAGGGGTGGAAACCTAGGACGACGGCCGGTTTGCACCGGTCTGGCGTGCCTTTAAACCACCCTAAGAGGGTTTATTTCCAAGCTTTGAGAGAGTGCTGGGGATACCGTCAAGAGTCGAATAGTTGATGGCGGTAATACGGGCATTGGTAGTAGATAGGCCGTTTTGGGTGTGGTGGGGGCGCGGGTTACCAATGTGAAGCCAGCCCGGCGGACTGCCGGGTTCACTCACTCCCGGAGGTCCCTCCCGTATGCCGAAGTTCGACATGTTCTCCCGAGCCCGCTCCTCGTCCGTCCGTACCCGTCGCAACGCTGTCGTGGCCGCCGGGCTCGGCGCGTCGATGGTGCTCGGCACGGCGGGCGTGGCGTTCGCCGTCGAGGGGACCGCTGCCACTGCCGTCGAGAAGCAGGCCGAGGTTCAGGCCAAGGCGGCAGCCAGTGCGAAGAAGGCCGCCGCCGACGCGAAGAAGGCGGCTGCCGACGCGAAGAAGGCGGCGGCTGTGAAGAAGGCCGCCAAGGCGGCGACGGCGAAGAAGGCGGCGGCCAAGAAGGCGGCCTCCTGGATGAAGCCCGTCCAGCACTACACGCTCAGCGCCACGTACGGCAAGGGCGGCAGCATGTGGGCCAGCAAGCACTCCGGGCAGGACTTCGCGGTGCCCGTCGGCACCGCCGTCGACGCCGTGCACGGCGGCACCGTCGTGAAGGCGGGCCCGAACGGTGCCGGTGACGGGCCGGCGTACGGCAACGCGATCGTGGTCAAGCACGACAACAACACGTACTCGCAGTACGCGCACCTGTCGAAGATCAACGTGTACCCCGGCCAGCAGGTCAAGACGGGCCAGCGCATAGCCCTCTCCGGCAACACCGGAAACTCCAGCGGCCCGCACCTGCACTTCGAGATCCGTACGACGCCGAACTACGGCACGGCGATCAACCCCGTGATGTTCCTCCGCTCGGAGGGCCTCAGCGTGTGACCCCCGGAGCCCGGCCGTGTGCCTGGCTCACCAGATCGATGGCGACCTCGAGAGCGGCCTTGCGCTTCTCCTCGGGGTCGCCTTCGGCGTCCCTGAGCACGAACATCCCCGCGTGCATCGTGAAAAGCGCGCTGACGCAGCGGACCTGGTCGGTCAGCACCGCGTCCGGGTCCTTCACCAGCTCCAGCAGCACGAACATGCGCTCCTTGAACGTCTCGCCGATGCTCAGGTCGCGCATCGTCGCCTGGTTCTCGTGCATGAAGCGGAAGAGGGGGGCGGCGGCGGAGAGGGCCTTGCTGTAACGGGTCAGGATCTCCTTCTTCGTCTCCAGGGTGCGCGGCTGCTCCTGCCCCCAGGCGATCAGCTCGTCCACGGGCCTGGTGAGGTCCTGGAAGAGGCTGACGATGATGTCTTCCTTGGTCTTGAAGTGGTAGTAGAGCGCCGCCTTCGTGACGTCGAGCCGCTCGGCGATCTCGCGCAGCGAGGTCTTCTCGTACCCCTGCTCGGCGAAGAGCTCCAGGGCGACGTCCTGGATGCGCTGGCGAGTGTTGCCTCTGGACACGCTGCTCTCCCAAGAAAACTTACTTGACGCCCGGCTAGTTAGGGGTCTACTTTCACCAGTGTAGTCAACTTGCCGGGCGGCAAGTAAGTGGCGGCAGGCGGCACTGCGGGCGGTAATGCGGGCAGTGGACAGGGGAGCAGGTACATGAGCGCGACCGCGGAACAGACGAAACCGGTGAAGGCGGAGCCCCAGCCGCGCAGTGTGCGGGTGGTGCTGCTCGCGCTGATGATCGCGATGCTGCTGGCCATGCTCGACAACATGATCATCGGCACCGCCATGCCGACCATCGTGGGCGAGCTCGGCGGCCTGGAGCACCTGTCCTGGGTGGTCACGGCGTACACCCTGGCCACCGCGGCCTCGACACCCATCTGGGGCAAGCTCGGCGACCTGTACGGGCGCAAGGGCGTCTTCCTCACCGCCATCGTCGTCTTCCTCCTCGGATCCGTGCTCAGCGGCATGGCCCAGGACATGGGCCAGCTGATCGGCTTCCGCGCCGTCCAGGGGCTCGGCGCCGGCGGTCTGATGGTCGGCGTCATGGCGATCGTCGGCGACCTGATCCCGCCGCGCGAGCGCGGCAGGTACCAGGGCATGATGGCCGGCGTGATGGCGCTCGCCATGATCGGCGGGCCGCTCGTCGGCGGCACCATCACCGACCACCTGGGCTGGCGCTGGAGCTTCTACATCAACCTGCCGCTCGGCGCGATCGCGCTGGTGATGGTCACCGCCGTACTGCACCTGCCGAAGAAGGAGCGGTCGCAGGCACGGATCGACTACCTCGGCGCGGGGCTGCTGACGGTCGGCATCACGGCGATCGTGCTGGTCACGACCTGGGGCGGTACGGAGTACGCCTGGTCCTCGGCCGTCATCATGGAGCTCATCGCCCTCGGTGTCGCCGCACTCGTCGGCTTCCTCTTCGTCGAGTCCAGGGCCGCCGAGCCGATCGTGCCGCTGCACATCTTCCGCAACCGCAACTTCACGCTGATGTCGGTGATCGGCTTCCTGACGGGCTTCGTGATGTTCGGCGCGGTGCTCTTCCTGCCGCTGTTCCAGCAGTCCGTCCAGGGCGCCTCGGCGACCAACTCCGGTCTGCTGCTGCTCCCGATGCTGATGTCGATGATGGTCGTCTCGCTGATCGCGGGCCGGATGACCACCAGCAACGGCAAGTACAGGATCTTCCCCATCCTGGGCGGCGCGCTGATGGTCGTCGGGCTGCTGCTGCTCTCCCGGATGGACACGGACACGTCGCGGCTGACCTCGGGCGTCTACATGGCCGTACTGGGCGCCGGCATGGGCTTCCTGATGCAGATCACGATGCTCGTCGCGCAGAACAGCGTCGAGATGAAGGACATGGGCGTCGCGTCCTCCTCGGCGACCCTCTTCCGTACGCTCGGCAGCTCCTTCGGCGTCTCGGTCATGGGCGCGCTCTTCAACAGCCGGGTGCAGGACGCGATGGCCGAGCGGGGCGGGGCGGCCGTCACCCAGCAGTCGGCGCAGCTGGACGCGGCGAGCCTGGCGAAGCTGCCGGACCAGGTGCGGGAGGCGTACCAGTTCGCGGTGGCCTCCGGGACGCAGGCGGCGTTCCTGCTGGGCGGGCTGATCGCGGTGATCGGGTTTGCGGCGGCTTCTTCGTGAAGGAGGTGCCGCTGCGGGGTGCGGGGCCGCAGCCGGCGCCGGCGGCCGACTGAGCGGCGAGAAGTTCCCCGCGGTCCTGCGGGACGTGTGGGACGGCCCCCGGCGTTCGCGCCGGGGGCGCCCGCTGTCAGTGCCGCATGGCAGCATCGAAGACGTGGACACCACGGCTCCGGCCACCGCGCACCTCGCCCGTCTCGCCCACCTGCGGCAGCTGCGCCTCGCCAAGGACGCGATGGACCGCGACTGGGCCGGGCCGCTCGACCTGGACGCGGTGTCCGCGCACGCCGGCTATTCGCGGTACCACTTCCTCCGGGCCTTCAGGGCGGTGTACGGCGAGACGCCCGGCCAGTACCTCTCGCGCAGGCGCATGGAGCGCGCCGAGGAGATGCTGCGCTCGGCGAACCTGTCCGTCACCGAGATCTGCGCGCTGGTCGGCTTCACCAGTCTCGGCACCTTCTCCGCGCGCTTCAAGAAGCAGACCGGGCTGTCGCCGCGCGACTACCGGGCCCGGCACGTGGGGCGCGGGGCGGCCCTGATACCCGGCTGCTACGCCATGCTCTGGGCCGGCGCCTTCCCGCAGGTCAACGACCGCAATTCTGAAGAAGCGCAATGAAGGGCCCGCTGCCTACGGTGGCTGCGCGGCACGGAAGACACGCCTCCGGGGAGTTCACCATGATCAAGGGACTTGCCATTTCCACCGTCTGGGTCCTGGACCAGGACCGGGCCAAGGAGTTCTACACCGAAAAGCTCGGGCTCGAAGTCCGTACGGACATGACCATGGGGGAGGGCGGGATGCGCTGGCTGACCGTCGGGGCGAAGGACCAGCCCGACGTCGTGCTCACGCTCATGTACCCGGGGCCGCCCGCGATGGATCCCGAGTCCGCCGACGCGATCAGGAAGCTCGTCTCCAAGGGGGTCCTGGGAGCCGGTGTGCTGGCCACGGACGACGTCCACGGCGACTACGAGACCCTGAAGGCGCGCGGGGTGGAGTTCCTCCAGGCACCGCAGGAGCGTCCGTACGGCACGGAGGCGATCTTCCGGGACGACTCCGGGAACTGGTTCTCGTTCACACAGGCGCGGGAGGGCGGCCTCGACATGGAGAAGGACTGGACCTGCTAGGACCGCCGGGGCCCGCCTGCTAAGGGTGGGTCCCGGCATCCGGGAGCCGTACGACCGGGAAGCTGCCGGTGGTGGTCGGCGCGTGCTCCGGCAGCCACAGGACCGCGATCGCCCCGCCGTCCCGGTGCGCGTTGCGGAAGGTGAGGCGTGCCCCGAGGACGCGCGCCTGGCCGGCTGCGATCGTCAGGCCCAGGCCGTGCCCGCGCCCCGCCCGGTCGCTGCTGCCCGTACGGAACCGGCTCGGCCCCTCCTTGAGCAGCGCCTCCGGGAATCCGGGCCCGTGGTCGCGGACCCGGACGACCCGGCCCTCGACCGTGACCTCGAAGGGAGCCCTGCCGTGCTTGGCGGCATTGCCGAGGAGGTTGACGAGGATGCGCTCCAGGCGGCGCGGGTCGGTGTTCACCCATGACTCGTGCACCACCCGGACCACCGCGTCCGGATCGAAGAGCGCGACCCGGCGGCCGACGAACTCGCCGAGTGCGATCTCCTGGAGCTCCGCCCGCTCCGCCGCGCTGTCGAGCCGCGCCACCTCCAGCACGTCCTCGACGAGCGTGCGCATGGCCTGCGCCCGGTCCCGTACGAGCTCGGTCGGACGGCCGGGCGGCAGCAGCTCGGCCGCCGTGAGCAGGCCGGTGACCGGGGTGCGCAGTTCGTGGGCGATGTCCGCGGTGACGCGGCGCTCCGCTTCCAGCCGCTCCTGGAGGGCGTCGGTCATGGCGTCGACCGCGCGCGCGAGCTCGTCGGTCGCGTCCGGCACGACGCGCCGCATGGCGTCCCGCACGCGTACCTCCGTGTTTCCCTGTGCGACCTTGCCCGCGGCGGTGGCCGCCTTGCGCAGGCGGCGGGAGAGCTGGCCGCCGATCAGCACACCGAGCGCGCAGCCGCCGAAGACGACCGAGACCGAACCGATGACCAGGGCGCGGTCGAGGTCGTCCATGACGGTGGCGCTGCGGTCGGTGAACCGGGTGTGCAGCGACAGGACGTCCCCGTTGGCGAGGGGCGCGGCGGCCCACACGTCGGGCACGTCGTCGCGCGGCCCTCCGCGACGTAGGTGGCCCGGCGGCCGTTGGCCATGCTGGCCTTGAGCTCTTCGGGCAGGGCCGGATCGTTGAGCTTGGTGCCGAACCGGGGTTCACGCGAGGACTCGTACCACCGCTGGGCGAACTGCAGGCGCTCGATCTGCACGTCACGGGCGTTGTCGAGCATCGAGACGCGGGCGGCGTTGTGCACGACGAGGCTGAGCGCGACGGCGATGAGCGCGCCGACGGCGGCGATCGCGATGCTGATCTTCCAGCGGACACCGGTGCGCAGGGCGGGGCGCGGGGCGGCCGGGGCGCCC
>RHMC01000202.1 GCA_003719395.1 Streptomyces altiplanensis | reverse complement strand
AAGGCCAGGGTCTTGCCCGAGCCGGTGCGCCCGCGGCCCAGGACGTCGCGTCCGGCCAGCGAGTTCGGCAGCGTGGCGGCCTGGATCGGGAAGGGCACCGCTACGCCCTCGGCGGCGAGCGCCGCCAGCAGGGGCGCGGGCATGCCCAGCTCATCGAAGGTCTCGACCGCGGGCAGGGCCGGCGTGGTGGTGACCGGCAGGGCGAATTCCCCCTGGAGGCCGGCGGGGCGGCGGCCGTAACCACCGGAACGGCTCGGAGCACCCTGACGGCCGGGGACCTGCGAGCGGAAGCCGCCACGGTTCGAGCCGTCGGTGCGGGTGCGGGAATAGCTGCCGTTGGAGCGAGCTGTGCGGTTCATACAGAACCTTCCTCGATGCGGCACGTATCAAGGAATTCCCGGCAGCGACGGAAAGTGCAGAGAATTACAGTAACGAGCCAAGAAAAGACGACCCTGCCCCCGAGCCGGGAGAGGGAAATGTCCGCCCGTAATACCGTGGGCACGGGCGAGCCCTCAAAAAGCAACGAGCTGGGGCCCGCACCCCAAGGTGCGGGCCCCAGCTACGTCGTACGCCTCAGCGTCAGGCGGGAACGATGTTCTCGGCCTGCGGGCCCTTCTGGCCCTGCGTGACGTCGAAGTTCACCTTCTGGCCCTCCTGGAGCTCACGGAAGCCCTGGGCGGCGATGTTCGAGTAGTGGGCGAAGACGTCAGCGCCGCCGCCCTCCTGCTCGATGAAGCCGAAGCCCTTTTCCGCGTTGAACCACTTCACGGTGCCAGTAGCCATGTCATATCTCCTTCGGGGCAGTGCCCAAGGGCCCGCACTGTGCGGGCCCCGAGTCGCCGCGATGATCGCCCCTCCGGAAAACAGCACCGGAAATACAAAAGTGCGCCCGCCGACACGAACGGCAGGCAAGAACACTTGAAGTCTTCGGGAACCACAACTGCAACTGGCATTTACCGTAGCACGACTCAAGGATCGGAGCGCGGCAAGTAATATCGTTCGGCCGGGAAGCCCGTAAATCCTGGTCGCGCATTGCGCTAATTTCTGTTGCGGCGGTCACAGATATTAATTGCGCCCGTCGGCCCGCGTCCGTCCCTCCGGTCCGGGGCCGGGAGACTCGTCCGCCTCCGCGCCGGCCTTGCGCAGTTCCTCGTTGAGGCGCATGGCCTCTTCGAGCTGGTCTTCCAGGATGACGATGCGGCAGGCGGCCTCGATCGGCGTACCCGCATCGACGAGTTCGCGTGCGCGGGCGGCGATGCGCAGCTGGTAGCGGGAGTAGCGGCGGTGACCGCCCTCGGAGCGCAACGGCGCGATGAGCCGGGCCTCACCGATGGCCCGCAGGAAGCCGGGGGTGGCGCCGATCATCTCGGCCGCCCGCCCCATGGTGTAGGCGGGATAGTCGTCGTCGTCGAGTCTGCTGTGTGTCTGCGGTGTGGTTTTTGGGGTCACTTGCACCTCTCACGGGACGCGTCGAGGGGCCCCGGTGCCGTGCGGCACCGGGGCCCGTAAGGGTTGAACACCATCTATCGGCGCTTGGCGCCGACTCTTGTTCTTCCGCATGTCCGCCGAAGAAGAGGCCGGAGATGCGTGGATCGTGAATGCCTGACCGGGGACCACCTTCCAATCCGGGGCCTGCGGTACCTGAGCGAACTGGATCCTCGCTCAGGCGATCCTGATGGCGTCGACTCCTCTCTTGCTGATCGATCTGTCTTCCTTCACCGCTCTTCATGCGGTTCTGCCGGCGGCCCTGCGACCGCCCGGTCCGGCAATCAGTCATGAGACCTTCAGCACTTCCTGGCCCCAGGACTCCACTGCCGTGCCGTGTACTGCTCGCACCAGTTCGTCTTCGCCTCTGGTGCGCTGTGCTGACTTCGTCGGCTACATCAGAAACTCTAGCCACGGAGCGCTCGGATGTCTACCTTCGCCACGACAGATTTCTCGACTGTTCGGCGAGAGCTATTCCAGCGCCTCCCGGGTCACGGCGGGAAGGAGGACAGCTCCTCGTCGCGGCCGGAGGCGTACGCCCAGATCATGTGCCGCACGCGCGGTCTGTGGCCCGGCCGGGTCAGCGCAAGGGCCCGCGCCTCCAGCTCCTGGTCCACCTTGGTCCCCCGTTCAATGATCAGTCGCAGGTGTTCCCGTTCCGAGCCGACGGTGAACGTCTCCAGGAAGAGCATCGGATCCCAGCAGGCCCCGGGTCGCCGGTCTGGCCGCCGTGACGCCGGCCGGACGGCCGCGCCGAGGAACATCAGGAGCTGACCACTGATCAGCAGCCGCCGTTGATCGAGGATGTCCCCAACGCTCCGGCGGGTACCACCCGTACGAAGACCGGCAGTGTGGTGGCCTCTGCACCAGGGCGACCTCCAGCGCCCCGCCGCCGAGGTCGCCCATCAGCCACTGCGCCCCGACCGTCTGCATCCAGGTGCCTATGTTGGCCGCCAGCTGGGCGATCCACAGGGCCCGGAACACCGGCCGGCGCATGGGCGCCCACGCCGAAGGCTCCGGTCCCCGGTCCTGCGCGGGCGACTGCTTCACCTGAACGCTCTCCTCGTCCTCGGAATCATGGAGCTGTCCGCGCCACCGGCTCATGCCTCCAGCTGGGGTTCCGCGGTCGTGGCCGTGGCGGGCACCCGGGTGCCGATGCTCCGGTAGCGGACGGGCAGGCCGGCCATCCGCTCGGGGGGCAGACAGTTCTTGCCGTCGATGAGCAGGCGCGGCCCGGCGAGCCGCGCGGCCATCCGCGGCCAGTCCGCTTCGATCGCCTGCGGCCATTCCGTCAGCAGGACGACGGCGTGCGCGCCGCTGAGCGCGTCGGACAGATCCGGTACGGCATCCGCGGCCGGGAAGAGCTTCGCGACGGCCACCGCGTCGGTGGCCGGGTCCCAGACCCGTACCCGGGCCGCTTCACCGAGAATCGCCGGGACGACGGTGCGGCTGGGAGCGGCCCGCAGATCGTCGCTCCACGGCTCGTAGCGCACGCCGAGCACGGTGATCGTCGCATCGCGCAGTGCGGTGCCGAGTTCGGTGCGCAGGATCTGCAGAGCCAGGCCGGCCTGCGCGTCGTTGACGGCGATCGTCGCCCGCAGCAGGGGTGCCGGTATGCCCACACTGCTCGCCCAGTGGGCCAGGGCGGCCGTGTCCTTCGGCAGGCACGAGTCGCCGTACCCCAGGCCCGGCTGGAGGAAGGCGTGCCCGATGCGGGGATCGTAACCGACACCCTGCATGACCTGGTCGACGTCGGTGTCGGGCCCGCAGCACATCCGGGCGATCTCGTTCGAGAAGCTGATCTTCATGGCGAGGAAGGCGTTGCTCGCGTACTTGATCATCTCGGCGCTGGTGGGGGTCGTCACGACCCACGGCCCGGTCACCCCCGCGTACAGCTCACGCAGCGCCCGCTCGCTGTCGTGACTCCAGATGCCGACGACGACTCTGGCCGGGGCGGCCCAGTCCTCCAAGGCGCTTCCCTGGTTGAGGAATTCGGGGTTGTACGCGTAACGCTCGCGCAGCCAGGGGCATGTGCCGGCGAGTCTGCTGCTGGTGCCGGGCGGCACGGTCGACTTGAGCACCACCCGGGGAGGGGGCAGCAGGTTCCCGGCCTGTTCCAGCACGGCTGTGACCTGGGACAGATCCGCGGACCCGCCGGGTCCGGGCGGCGTGCCCACGGTGATCAGCACGGTGTCGAAGGCCTCCCGCCGGTGGCTCTCGGCAAGACCGTCGGTGAATCGCAGCCTCCCGGTGGCCAGCGCGGCCGCCAGCTGCTGGGGCAGTCCCGGCTCAAAGACCGGCGCCTCGCCCGCGTCCAGTGTGCGCAGCCGGCCGGGGTCCTGCTCGACGCCGGTGACGCTGTGCCCCTGCAGGGCCAGCGCGACCGCGCCCGTCAGTCCGACGTAACCCTGCCCGACGACTGCTACTCGCATCACCGACCACCTCCTCTGTGCGGCGGTACGCCGGCAGCCCGTGGAAGGCACCCGGACGGCGCCGGCGGCACGGGTCCGGAAGCGGGCCGGGAAGTGCGGGGCGCCACCGCGCCCCACCGCGGGAACCTCGGCAGGCGGGACCTGCCGGAGCTGAGCAGATACTGCTGTGGCAGGTCCGGGAAAGGCCACTCCGGCCCGCTTCCCCCATAGCACCCCAACAGAGCAGTGATCGCATCCGGTGCGCAGCGGCAGGACGGGGCCGCGCCCGCGGTCGGCCGCGGGCGGGGTGTGCTCAGCCGGTGGTGCGGTCAGTCCCGGTTCAGGAACGCGCCGATTTCCTGGTGCAGCTGGACCGGCAGGCCGATGCCCCACCGTTGCGCCGCTTCGCCGGCCAGGTCGCGGCTCCACTGCCAGATGCGCTGTGCCGCTGTGCGCACCGCCTCCTGGTGCGCGGGGGCGGTGGTGGCTGTGTAGCGGTCGCGGTCGGACACGGGCAGGTCGTCTTCGAGGGCCCGGCTGGGCGTGAGCCAGTGCGCCGTGGAGTCGCGCAGCAGCCGGCACAGCTGCAGTTGCTGCGGGGCGATGACGCTGTGCAGCAGGGCGTGGGCCCGGGCGGTCTCACCGCGGGCCAGCACGTGGGCGAGCATGAGGGTCCAGTTGGCGAGTTCGTCGGTGAGCTGTTGGGCCGTGGTGACCGGCTCGGGCGGCCGGAAGTCGGCGAGTCGGCGCGCTGCCGCGGTCAGGCGCCCGCTGCGGTCGAGCAGGACGGCGGCGGCGCCGGGATCGGGCAGGTGCACCTGTCCGCGCCAGGAGGGGACTTCCTTGATGCCGGGGCCGGCGGGCTCGACGTGGAACTCCCCGCGCATGAGGTCGTCGAAGACGGCGGCGAGAATGCCGTACATGTTGGTGTAGGCCAGCTTCAGCGGGGCCAGGCACTCGATGAACTCGCGGCCGTCGAAGTCGTCGGCGTGGGCGTCCCGCACATAGAGGTACGCCTCGATGTCGGAGTAGGCGTCGGCCTCGCCGAGGGTCCACGACCCGTACAGCAGTACACCGTCCAGCCGCTGGTCCGACCGGGCGGTCTCACGCAGCCGCTCGATGCGGCGGTCCAGGGCGGGGGCGGGCGAAATGCGGGGCATGGGTCTGATCTCTCCTGAGTTCGCGCGAAGGCATACGGACGGGGCCCGGCAGTTGCTGCCGGGCGGTTGGTCTCGGACCGAGTTCGCGTGCTCAGGAAACGCCCATGCGCGCATCCTACGAGCTTCGCGGCGTCAGCGACGGGGCATTCATGCGCTGTGAAAGGCACACGGCTGGAGTTCGACGGCTGGATCGCCGGTCTCGGAACCTCCTCCGGCACCCGGGTGGTGCTCGGGCACTGGGTCCGGTCGCCGTTCGGTCCGTTCAGCGACGTCATGCTCGAACGGGCCGACGGCGAACGTCTCCTCCTCGCACCGACCCGGCCGATCGGCGACTTCGTCGCCGGCGTGTACACGTTTGACCAGGTGCGGGTCGTACCGGTGACGGTGAGCGTGGAAGGTACGTCCTGGGCTGTCGGAGCCGGACCGCTGGAGTTGCGCTTCACGGTGGGCAGGCGGGGTCCTCTGGGGCTGCTGCTGCGGGCGGTGCCCCGGCCCGCTCGCTGCCCGGCCCGCGTGGGCGGCGCTGATGGACTTTCCCGCCCGGTTCGTTGCCCGGCGTACGGACCCGGGGCAGCTCGGGCCCCGGCCGCCGGGGATGGTACGGCGCGCTGGATCTTTGGCCGGTCACCGCCACCTCGGCCGCCTTCGGGGGAAACGGTCTCGGTCCGCTCGCCCCGGTCGATCCCCCCGTGCGCTTCGGGTTCGGTTCAGTCCCCCGGTCTCCCGCCCTCACGCGCGTCGATCACCACAGTGGAGCTGCGCGGGGGCCGGAACGACCCCTCCGAGTGAGGACGGACGCGCGCCGGCGACCGCTTCGGGCCGGGTACACGCCCGGGTCCGCGGGGGCCTGCGAACCGGGGTGCCGGCGGGGCCGCGGCGGCGCCGGTCCCGGGCCGCCCGGGCGCGGCCGGTGGCGGCGTACCACTGCATCGCCAGCGTGGCGCCGAGAGCGGCTTCGACCAGGACGCCGCCGTAGTACATCAGTTGGGCGCCGGTGTGCAGGTCGGCCTCGGTGAAGGCGGTGCCGGGCGGGGGCGCGGCATAGAGGGTTTTGGCGAGGACGGCGTGGGCCGCACCGGCGGCCAGCAGGGCGGCGCCGCGCCAGGGCAGGCTCCAGCGGCGGCGCAGCGGGTCGAGCCGGCAGACGGCGAAGGTGAACAGCAGCCCGGCGGCCAGGACATGGAAGTGGACCGCGGCACGCAGCAGGGGACGGTCGTGGGCGGCGGCGAACAGCGGGGTGCGGTAGAGGACCCACAGGCCGCCGACGTCCAGCAGGGCCGCCAGCGGCGGGAAGACCAGCCAGGCGGCGGGCCGGGAGTGCGCCGCCGCCAGCAGGCCGCGGCGGGCGGGCCCTGGAGGCAGGGTGCGCAGGACGAGGGTGAGAGGGCGGGCGAGGACCAGCAGCAGAGGGGCGGCCATGGCGGCGACGAGGTGCTGGGCCATGTGGGCGGTGAACGCTCCGCCCGGCGGCGTGGCCGTGGCGGCCGCGGCCAGGGCGAGCGTGCTCCCGGCAGCCGTGGCAGGGGCCGGGGCAGCCGCAGCGCTGCCGCCTAGACCGGCGCCCGGGGCGGGTCCTTCTCCCGCCCCGCCCCGTCGCACCTTCCCGTGACCGGGGCAGGCTCCGGACCCCTGGGCCCCGGACGTCCCACGGGCGTGTCCCCGATCGCCGCCGGAGAGGCCGGATGTTCCAGCTCGGCGGGCGCATCCGGCCTCTCCGGCGATCGGGGAGCGGGGTCCGGGCGGAGCCGCCGGAAGCGGCGGGGCGGGAGACGGGAAAGAAGAGGCTTCTCAGCGGTGCGCGGCGGCGTGCGCTCCAGCCGGCGCCGTACCGACGCGTCCCCGATGTGCTCCAGCGCCTCCACCGCCGTCGCGTACGCGTACCCCTTTGGGTCCTCGTCGCCCAGCAGGCGGGCCAGCGCATCGGGCCGCCCGGGGATCTTTGCGTGCCGCCAGACCGCGCGCCGCCTCCGCGCCGTGTCGGCGTCGTGGTCCTCCAGCCGGTCCGCCAGCGCGTCGCGGATCTCCGGGGTGTCGGCGTCGGAACCGGCGAGCGCCAGCGTCGCCCAGTCGCGCACCTCGTCGTCGGGGTCGCGGCTGAGCGCGATCAGCGCCGCCACGACCCTCCTGGTGACCGGCGGGGACGAGGCCGAGGAGGGAGAGGGCCACCCGGTGCCGCACCTCGGCGTCGGGGTGGTCCGCGTGGCGCAGGATCTCGGGCAGGGCGGCAGGGTCGCCGTGGTGCCCGAGCGCCAGCACGGCGGCCTGGACCGGTTCGGGGTCCCGGGCCTCGCGCGCCAGCTCCCGCAGCAGTGGCAGGGCGCGCGCCGCGAACGGCTTCCCGCCCTGCTCGAACCCCAGTTGCGCCAGGACGTCGGCGGCGAAGGTCTGCCGCAGGGGGTCGCCGCTCGCGCACCACTCGGACGCCGCCCGGAACGTCTCCTCGTCGCCGCGCCGCCACAGCACGGCCACCGACTCCATCCACTCGTCCCGGCCGGGATCGCCGCCGCTCAGAGCCCGTTCGGCGAGTTCGGCGAAGGGGGTACGGATGCCCAGCCGCTCCTCCAGAAGAGTCGCGATCGCGGCGTGACCGGTCTGCCGCTCGGCGCCGGCGGACGGTTTGCCGTCCCGCAGCAGCTCGACGACGACGGTCACCCCGCCGTCCTCCTCGATGCGGCTGGTGACGGTCTCGGGATCCGCCCCGCCGTCCGCGAACGTCTCCAGGAGCCCCGCCCGCAACTCCTCCTCCACATCGGCCCCGAGCCACCGCCGTGCCTCCTCCAGCGCCTCCCGCCGCGCCGAAGCGCCGTGCCGCAGAAGCGCCCGTACGGTCTCGGTGGACCCGCGCCGCGCGCGAGCACCCAGGGGCGGCTCGGTGCCGGGCGCCGGGAGGTCGGGGTCGGCGCCGTGCTCCAGAAGGGCCTCCACGGTCTCCGCGTGCCCCTGCCCGACGGCCCAGGCCATCGCGGTGAACCCGAGGGCCTCACGCAGGTCGGGCGTCGCGCCCGCCGACAGCAGGGCCTCCACCACCTCGGTGCGGCCGCCGGCCGCCGCGCCGCACAGGGGCAGGTCGCCGCCCTCCGGGCCGTCCTTTGGGCCGCTCGCCCGGTCGGGGTCGGCGCCCGCCGCGAGGAGCAGCCGCACCATGCCGGGGCGGTCCTGCACGGACGCCGTGCAGAGCGCGGTCGCGCCTTCTTCGTCGGTGCCTCGGCAGGGACGCCGGAACGCAGCAGCCGTACGACGGCGTCGTCCCCGCCGTCGTACACGGCTTCGAACAGGGTGCGGGGGCCCGCTGCCGGATCGTTCGTCATGTTCCGACCCTACGTGCGCGGGTTCAGGTGTCGCATTCGAAAACCGTGCGGCAGAGCGCGCAGCGCGCCCGTACGCGGCCGCGCACGGGAATCCGGATGCGCTGCCGGCAGGTGGGGCAGGGGAACGCGACGAGCAGCGCGTCGCGCCCGCCGCCCTCGAAGGCGTACGGAGAACCGGGATCCGCACGGCCGCCGTGCTCCTGCGCGTGCCGCCGCTGCCTGGCGTACCGGCGGCGTCCCGCCCAGCCGGCGGCGGTCAGCGGCGGCTGCTGCTCGTCGCGGCGGGCCTGTGCGAGGCCCTGGGTGTACGCCGTGTACGCCTGCGCGCTGGTGAACCAGGGCGAGGGGTCCTCGCCGAAGGCGATCGCCCGTTTCGCCAGGACGTACCCGAACTCCTCCGGAGTGAGGTAGCCGAGCTTCTGGCTGGACACGCCGTCCTCGCGGAACGCGTCGAGCAGCAGCCAGCCCGCCCCGAGGTACGTCGTGACGGTGTCGGTGAGGATCTCGTTGTCGCGGGTGCCGGCGAAGGCCAGGCCGAGCCGGTGCAGCAGCACATGCGTGATCTCGTGCGCGAGGGCGGCGCCGATGTCGCACCGGTGCGTCCGGAAGCGGTCGTTGAGCTCGACGAAGTACTCCGGGCCCGCCGTCAGCTCCACGCTCGCGGCGTGCTCCATCTCGCGGAAGCTCACGATCACGCGGGCGTCCGGCAGACGCAGGTGGTGGACGAGGGCGCGGGCCACGCGCTGGGCGCCGAGGTGGAGGTCGTCCTGGTCGCAGAAGCCCACGTCGGCGGGGAGGACGCTCGGGGCGTAGGAGTGCACACCGTCGTACGAGAGCCGCTTGTGGAGCGCGGTGATGGCGGACCGCACGGTGGCCAGGTGCGGATAACCGTGTACGACCTCGCTCCCGCTGGTCACGTCGGCACTCACCCCCACACGCCTGCGGCACGACGGTGAACAGGTCTCCACTGTAAGCCGATTCGGCGGCTCCGGCGGGCTCCGGCGGGGCACTGGCCGGCTCCGGGGGACCGGCCGGCTCCGTGGGCCCCCGTGGGCCGCGGCCCGCCTCGGAGGCTTCGGCGGTTTCGGCGGTTTCGGCGAACGGAGGGGGCGCGCCCGGCGCGCGGGACGTGGCTGGATTGCCTCCCTTGCCGGGCGGGCGGGCGGCTCCGCATAATCCAGCAACGCCTTGACGGGCGCATGCCATCTTTTTCGCTGGTGTGCGTGCTGTCCGTCGGACGCGTGCACAGCAACCCCCCACGGTTTCCCACGAGAGGCAGTTCGTTGAAGAACCTTCTGCGTGCCTTCAAGAGATGTGCCGCCGCAGGCGCAGTGATCCTCGCCGCGGTCAGCATCCAGCCCGCCGGCGCGTCCGCGGCCTCCGCGTCGACGCCACCCGTCGTCGGCGGAACCCGCGCGGCCCAGGGCGAGTTCCCGTTCATGGTCCGGCTCTCGATGGGCTGCGGCGGCTCGCTCTACGCCCAGGACATCGTCCTGACCGCCGCCCACTGCGTGAACGGATCCGGCAACAACACCAGCATCACCGCCACCGCCGGTGTCGTCGACCTGCGCAGCACCAGCGCCATCAAGGTCAAGTCCACCAAGGTCCTCCAGGCCCCCGGCTACAACGGCAAGGGCAAGGACTGGGCACTGATCAAGCTCGCCAGGCCGATCAGCCTGCCGACCCTGAACATCGCCACCACGACCGCGTACAACCAGGGCACGTTCGACATCGCCGGATGGGGCGCGGCCGTCGAGAACGGCGGCCAGCAGCGCTACCTCCTGAAGGCGAAGGTGCCGTTCGTGGACGACGCCACCTGCCGGGGGGCGTACGGGAACGACCTCGTGCCCGCCGAGGAGCTGTGTGCCGGCTTCGTCGACGAGGGCGGCACCGACACCTGCCAGGGCGACTCCGGCGGCCCCATGTTCCGCAAGGACAACGCCGGAGCGTGGATACAGGTCGGCATAGTCAGCTGGGGCACCGGCTGCGCCCGGCCGGACTACCCGGGCGTGTACACCGAGGTCTCCACCTTCGCCGCCGACATCAAGAAGGCCGCGGCCACGCTGTGACGTAGAGCGTGGACACCCGACGTGAGCGGGGAGGGGCGGGTGCCGGACGCGTTGGTCCAACACCCGCCCCTCCTTTGTCCGTAGGCGCACCCGTCCCTCGCGGCGCATGCCGACGTGCACCCCATGCCGTCGGGCGACAGGAGGGCGAGCGTGCACGCACAAACCTCCGGGCCGGGACGCGGGACCGTGGTGGCCGCCACCGCCGCCACCGCCGCCGCACGGGCGGCGCGGGCCCGGCCCCCCGC
>RHMC01000201.1 GCA_003719395.1 Streptomyces altiplanensis | reverse complement strand
CTGGTGAACCGCTGCCAGTTCGTTGACGACCACCAGCGCCGGTTCGGCGTGAAGCGGCTCTGCGACATTCTCGGCCTCTCCCGCTCGAGCTTTTACTACTGGCGCCGCACCGCGGCCGCAAGGGCGGCCCGGCAGGCCGTCGAGGCCGGGCTCGCAGCCCGAATACGCAAGGTTCACCAGAACTCCGACGGCACCTACGGAGCTCCCAGGATCACCGCCGAGCTCCGTGACGAGGGCGGCCCGGTGGCCAACCACAAGCGAGTCGCAAGGATCATGCGGACGATCGGGCTCGAGGGAGTCCGTCTGCGCCGCCGGCACCGCACCACCGTCGCGGACCAAGCGGCGCCGAAGGCGCCGGATCTGATCGGCCGTGGCTTCACCGCGGCCGCGGTGAACACCAAGTACGTCGGCGACATCACATACCTGCCGGTCAGCGGCGCGAAGCCCCTCTATCTTGCGACCGTCATCGACCTGCGCTCCCGCCGACTGGCCGGATGGGCGATCGCCGATCACATGCGAACCGAGCTCGTCATCGACGCCCTCACGGCCGCCGAGCGGACCCGCGGGAGCCTGACCGGAGCGGTGATGCACACCGATCACGGCCCGCAATACACGAGTAGGGCCTTCGCTGAAATCTGCAGGTCAGCAGGGGTCCGGCAGAGCATGGGCGCGATCGGGTCCAGCGCGGACAACGCCGCCGCGGAAAGCTTCAACGCCGCCTTCAAAAGAGAGACACTCAAGGGCCGCAAAGGCTGGTCGAACGAGCACGAGGCGCGACTCGACACCTTCCGCTGGCTGACCCGATACAACACCCGCCGCCGGCACTCCCGCCTCGGTCAGCGGTCCCCGATCGCCTACGAGAACGACTTGCAACCAGCAGCAACTACCCTGGCCCAAGCCGCATAGACGTGTCCAACATCCGGGGTCAAGGCCCGTCGTGCCAGAACCCGTTCTCGTGAACAAAGCCAATGATCCGAAAGAGACGCCCTAGTGCCACCATGAACGGCCCTGCCTCCCGGGGCGCCCCGGATGCGTAGGAGGTACCCCGGCCGTCAACGGCGCGTACGGCCGCTCGGCGCCGGGCGCCCCCGGGCACCGGCAGGCCGGTGACCTCCGCGACGGACTCCGGCGACGGCTTGAAGTACCGCTTCGCGTTTTCCGGCCCGCGATGCCCGCGATGCCTCGGTTTGGCCATGAGCATCAGCGGGATCGCTCCGGCCTCCCCGTTTCGCGAGGAGGCTGTCCGTCCCCAGCGGGCGGCAAAAGGAAAAGGCAAGGAGGTCATCCGCTCCTTGCCACTCTCAACATATAGCGCACCGGGGGGCTTGCGGCAAGGCCCAGGTGGTGCCGCAGAATGGCCGGCCAAGGCCAGAAGCTGCGGAAATGACAGATTCACGCAGTGTGTGCTGTTGCCGGCGTACGGGCAGCGCGGGAACGCCGAACCGCCGGTGGGAATCGCCGTGCGGTTGCGGGCGCCCGGCGCGGAGGTGCGGGTGCGCGCCGCCGGACCGTGTAGAGCCACTGGCCGAGATCCCCTCTCGTTGAACGGGTGTTCCGAATGATTGACGTGATCGTGGCCGGCGGCGGGCCGACCGGTCTGATGCTGGCCTGCGAGTTGCGGCTGCACGGCGTGCACGTGGTCGTGCTGGAGAAGCTGACCGAGCCGACCGCGCAGTCCCGTGGGCAGGGCCTGCACGCGCGCAGCGTCGAGATGATGGACCAGCGCGGCCTGCTGGACCGGTTCCTCGCGGTCAGTGAGAAGTTCCAGGTCGGCGGTCTCTTCGGCGGAATCGCCAAACCGTGGCCGGACCGGCTGGACACGGCCCATCCGTACGGCCTCGCCACCCCGCAGCCGGTCACCGAGCGGCTGCTCAACGAGCGCGCCCTCGAACTCGGTGCCGAGATCCGGCGCGGCTGCGAAGTGGTCGGGCTGAGCCAGGACGAGGACGGGGTGACCGTAGAGCTGGCGAACGGAGACCCCTCCGTCCGTGGGGGCGTGGCCGGCGGGGGAGGCACGCGCCTGCGCGCGCGCTACCTCGCCGGGTGCGACGGCGGCCGCAGCACGGTGCGCAAACTGCTCGGCATCGGCTTTCCCGGCGAGCCCGCCAAGGTCGAGACGCTGCTGGGCGAGATGACGGTGACCGAGGATCCGGCAACGGTCGCCGCCGTCGTCGAGGAGGTCCGCAAGACGCAACTGCGGTTCGGCGCCGTCCCTCTCGGGGACGAGGTGTACCGGTTCGTCGTGCCCGCCGAAGGAATGTCCGAGGACCGTGCGACCGCGCCGGCCCTGGAGGAGTTCAAGCAGCAGCTGCGGGCCTTCGCGGGCACCGACTTCGGCGCGCACTCGCCGCGCTGGCTCTCCCGGTTCGGCGACGCCACCCGGCAGGCCGAGCGCTACCGGGCCGGCCGGGTGCTGCTGGCCGGCGACGCGGCGCACATCCACCCGCCGACCGGCGGGCAGGGGCTCAACCTCGGCGTGCAGGACGCGTTCAACCTCGGCTGGAAGCTGGCCGCCCAGGCGACGGCTGGGCGCCGGAGGGGCTGCTGGACAGCTACCACGACGAACGCACCCGGTGGGCGCCCGCGTGCTGGACAACACCCGCGCGCAGATCACGCTGCTGGGGACCGATCCGGGTGCGACCGCGCTGCGGGAGCTGTTCTCGAAGCTGATGGACTTCGAGGAGGTGAACCGGTACGTGACCGAGATGATCACCGCTGTCGGGGTCCACTACGACTTCGGCGAGGGCCACGAACTGCTCGGCCGTCGGCTGCGGGACGTGAAGCTGAAGCAGGGGCGCCTCTACGAGCTGATGCACGGCGGCCGCGGACTGCTGCTCGACCGGACCGGCCGGCTGTCGGTGGAGGGCTGGGCGGATCGGGTCGACCACGTCGTCGACGTCAGCGAGAAACTGGACGTGCCCGCGGTGCTGTTGCGGCCGGACGGTCATGTGGCGTGGGTCGGTGAGGATCAGCAGGATCTGCTCAGCCGGCTGCCGAAGTGGTTCGGCGCTGCCGTCAGCTGAGCGCGCAGTCGTGGACCGGAAGGGCGGGGCCCTGGCCGAGAGGCTGGGAGTGGCTGGTGGGGAGCTGCCCGCGCACGGCCGAGGCACCGGACTTGCCGCCGGGCGACCGCCTCGCCGAACCGGAGCCGGCGGTGGTCGCCACGGCGCCGGTGGTGGCGGTTGCGGTTGCGCCGTTCCTGGCGCCGCACCGGGCTCCGTTCGCTCTGACCGTACGGTCGGGACACGGGGGCCGGCAGCCGGCCGGCCCTTGACGAAATCGAAGACGATTCGCTGAGCCGAGGAAACGCCGGGGGCCGTGGAGCGGCCCCGGCGCCGCTCCACAGTCCCCGGTCACTGCCAGGACGTGCGCGGGGCCGGACGGGTCCGGGACGTGATCCACGGCTTCGACGCCGAGGGCTTCGGCTCGCCCTGTCCGAAGCACGGAGGCGGCCTGCTCAACGCCTTCACCCCCTTGCGATTTACAACGTTATATAGGCTCGGCCGCCACGGGACAAGACTGCGGACGCGCCGGATCCCGTATCCGCCCCCGATCACCGAAACCGCTTCCTCCGTCCCGCCGGGGAGGTTGTGAAAGCGGGGTGGACAGAGCCCCGCACCCGTGCTCTCATGCTGCACGGCGCCAAGGTTTCCAACGTAGTACAACGGCGGTACCGCGCACCGGAGTCCCTCACCGGGCCGCCCCCGCACGTCCGCCCCGAGTGCCGTCCCGGGTGTCCGACGACACCCGCCCGCCCCTCTGCGGAGCCGCCCGCCCCGTACACCCCGCACCGTGCCGAAACGTAACTTCGGAAGGACTCCGGGACATGGAACGTCGAAGGTTCCTCACCAGCCCGCCGGCCGTCGCGGCGCGCCACGGCTGAGCGGCATGGCGGGTCTGCCCGCACAGGCCGCTCCACCGCGGCCGCCGGTGGAGCTGGTGAACCCTGCAACCGCGGCCGCCCCATGCGCACCGCCGTACGCGCCCGGGAGGACAACCGCGACGCCGTGTCCGTCGGCCACGGTCCGCTCACCCGCTCCCTTTGGACCGCCGAGGACCGGAAGCGGTTCGCGGGGACCGAGGAGTGGCCCGAGTACGAGGTGCGCCCGGGGCTGCCCTGGAACGCGGACCGGTTCAGCCGGGTGGCCTTCGCGCCGGTGTCCACCACTGCGCTGCCCCTTCGGGTGCGGTTGCGGTTGCGGGCGGACTTCCCCGGCGGCGTACCGGCCTGGCGGGCAGGGCCCGCCGGCCAGGGGGCCGCGGCGCGTGACGCCCGGACGCCACCGGGCGCGGTCACCACCCCCGACGAGACTTCAACGCCCCAGGTACACACGTAAGTTCTACCGGGAGGTTCTGTTGCGTTTCCCCCGCACGAGCGCGCTCCCCCGCGCACACGCCCGGCCCGCTTCGTTGCTGGTCACCCTCGCAGCTCTCGCCCTTGCCGGCACCGCCGTCGTGCCCGGCGCCAGCGCCTCGGCCGCGGAGGAGCCCGGCGCGGCGCACGGCCTGAAAGGTGACTACTACACCCAGTCCGCGCCGGGGGCCTTCGACTTCGGCGAGCTGAAGGCCACCACCGTCGACCCGAACCTCGACTTCAACACGCTCGAGGAACGGCTCCAGGCGCGCACCGGCCAGTCCGACCACGCCACGGTCCGCTGGACCGGGAGGATCACCCCGGAGAAGACCGGCGACCACGTCTTCTCGATGACCGGCGACAACGGGTTCCGGCTCTGGATCGACGGCCGGCCGGTCATCGACCACTGGGTCGACGACTGGGACCGGGAGCAGAACTCCGCACCGGTCGCCCTGGAGGCCGGCCGGGCGTACGACATCAAGGCCGAGTTCTTCGAGCACCACGGCGGCTCCAACCTCCACCTGCGCTGGACACCGCCCGGCGGCGGGAAGACCGCGGTGCCCCAGTCCGCCTTCACCCTGCCCGAGGGCATGGAGTACAACGGGCCGTCCGCCGTGGCCGTCCAGGCGTCCGGACGGACCCTGAGCCTGGAGTTCCCGGAGGCGCTGGCGACTCCCCCGGCCGGACTCCTGGAGCACTTCGACGCCGTCATCGGCGGCGCCGAGTGGCCGCTGGACAAAGCGCGGCTGGACACGGACGACTCGAAGAAGCTCCTGGTCACGCTCAACGAGCCGGTGGTCGGCCAGGGCGGGACCGCCGACGTCCGCTACGACGGCGAGGGCGGACTGAGCACCGCGGACGGCGAGGCGGTCGACGACTTCTGGACCTCCGGCCCGAACGGTCCGCGTACCAGCTGCGGACCAAGTGGGCCGGCGAGGTCGGGCCGGACAACGCCCTCCCGGAGTACCCGCGTCCCCGGCTGACCCGCAAAGCCTGGAAGAACCTGAACGGCGAGTGGCAGTTCGCCGGGGCCCGCGAGGGCGAGCGGCCGCCGTTCGGCAAGGACCTCGGCGAGAAGATCCTGGTCCCCTACCCGGTCGAGTCGCAGCTGTCCGGCGTCGGGCGGCACGAGGAGCGCATGTGGTACCGGCGCACCTTCACCGTTCCCAAGGGCTGGAAGGTCGGTGACGGCAAGCGGCTGAACCTGAACTTCGACGCCGTGGACTGGCAGGCCGAGGTCTACGTCAACGGCAGGAAGATCACCGAACACAAGGGCGGCTACGACCGGTTCACCGCCGATGTCACCGACGCCCTGAAGCGCGGCGGGCCGCAGGAGCTGGTCGTCGGCGTGTACGACCCGACCGACTCCCCGGGCGGCGAGAACCCGCCCGTGGGCAAGCAGCGCCTGAACCCCGAAGGCATCTGGTACACCCCGTCCTCCGGCATCTGGCAGACGGTGTGGATGGAGCCCGTGGCCGCCGACCACGCCACGGACGTCAGGACGACCCCCGACGTGGCGGGCGAGAAGGTCGCCGTCCAGGTGCGCGGCGTGCGCGACGGCCTGCCGGTGACCGCCGTCGCGTACGACGGCGAGCGGGAGGCCGGCAGGGCCATCGGCACCACCGGCTCGGCGCTCTCCGTGCCCGTGCCCGATCCGCACCTGTGGTCTCCCGACGACCCGCACCTGTACCGGCTCAAGGTGACGGTCGGCAAGGGCGCTTCGGCGGACCGGGCCGGCAGCTACTTCGGCATGCGCAGCATCGGGGTCGAAACCGTCGACGGCAAGCAGCGCACCGTGCTCAACGGCAAACCGGTGTTCTCCATGGCCACGCTCGACCAGGGCTTCTGGCCGGACGGGCTGCACACGGCGCCGACCGACGAGGCGCTCGCGTACGACCTGGTGATGCACAAGAAGCTCGGCTACAACTCCGTGCGCAAGCACATCAAGGTCGAGCCCGACCGCTGGTTCTACCACGCGGACCGGCTCGGGCTCCTGGTCTGGCAGGACATGCCGTCCATGCGCTCGGACCGGAACCCGGACGCGGCCGCGCGCAAGCAGTTCGAGAGCGAGCTGAAGGAGATGATCGAGCAGCACGACAGCCACCCGTCCGTGATCATGTGGGTCACCTTCAACGAGGGCTGGGGCCAGTACGACCAGGCACGGATCGCGGACTACGCCAAGGAACTCGACCCGACCCGGCTCGTCAACAACATGAGCGGGCACAACTGCTGCGGGGCCGTGGACGGCGGCAACGGCGACATCTCCGACGCCCACGGCTACCCCGGTGCGCAACTGCCCGCCCCCGACGGCGAGCGGGCGCTGGTCAGCGGTGAGTACGGCGGCCTCGGCCTGGCGATCCCCGGGCACGCCTGGCCCGTCCGGCACACCTACGTCGGCGTCGAGCGGGACACGTACACCGATCAGTACCTGAGCCGGCTCAAGGAGGTCGAGCAGCTGGCCGCCTGCCGGGGAAGCAACGGCGCCGTCTACACCCAGATCACCGATCTGGAGGGCGAGTTGAACGGTCTGCTCACCTACGACCGCAAGGTGGTCAAGCCCGACGTGCAGCGGCTCAAGGCAGCCCATGACGCCCTCGTCGAGGGCGCCTCCGAAGGCAGCCTGTCCTGCTCCGCCTCCTGACCTCCACGGGTGACAGCGCCCCTCCCCTCTTCACCTTCAAGGGGCGGGGGCGCTGTCGCGTGCCGCCGACCGGCACCGGGGGCAGTGCGCGATCGTCACCGGGCCGCCGCCGGAAAGACGCCCGGCAGCCGCCCTCCGGACCCCGCTCTCGCCGGAAGCTGTACGGCAACGAGCTTTCAGCCGCTCTCGAAAGGCACGGCATGGTGTTCCCTCCCCCGACCGCCCGTCCCGGGCGCTTTGCCCGGCGCCGGCTCGCGGCGGCGCACTCGTCGGTCTCTCAGCCGTCGGAGCGGTGGCTCCGGCCGTCCGGCGGCGGCCGCCGGCAGCAGCCGGACCGGCCGGCCTCACGCGTTCGACCTTCAGGCTCACCGCGGAGGACTCGGGCTCGTCGTCGAGAACACTCTCGCCTCGTTCTCGAACGCGCTCGAAACCGGGGTCAGCACGCTGGAACTCGACGTACAGATCACCAGGGACGGCAAGGCCGTCGTGACCCATGACCGGCGGATCGCCGCGGCCAAGTGCCGTGACACGGGCCCGGCGTACGCGGGGGACCCGCAGTACCCGTACGTCGGCAAGTACATCGCCGGTCTCACCTTCGCCCAGGTGCGGACACTGGACTGCGGGACGCGGACCCTTCCCCAGTACCCCGGCCAGCGTCCCAGCCCCGGCGCGAAGATGCCGCTGCTCTCCGAGGTCTTCGCCCTCGTCGAGCGGTACAAGGCCCGCAAGGTCACGATGAACGTCGAGACCAAGGTCGAGGCCGGCGCTCCGCACGAGACCGCGCCCCGCGAGCAGTTCGTCCGGGTCGTGGCGGACGAGGTGCGCAGGGCCGGTGTGCTCGGCCGGGTGACCGTCCAGAGTTTCGACTGGGGCGCGCTCATGCGGATGCGGCAGGTCGAGCCGCGGCTGCCGATCGTGGCCCTGACCAACGGACAGCAGTTCCTGCAGGCCGGCATGGAGGGCAGGTCGCCCTGGCTGGGCGGCCTGGACATCGACGACTTCGACGGCGACCTCGTCGCCGCGACGAAGTCGTTCGGCGCGGACGCCGTTTCCCCGGTTCACGGCGATCCCCAGGGCGGCACGGTGAACGATCCCGGCTATGAGCCGTACGTGACCAGGGCCATGGTGGCCAGGGCGCACGCGGCCGGGATGAAGGTGATCCCGTGGACGGTCAACGACACGGCCACCATGAACAAGCTGATCGACGACGGAGTGGACGGCATCATCACCGACTACCCCGACCGGCTGCGCACCGTGATGAGCGACCACGGCTTCAAGCTCCCGAAGGCATACCGCGCGCCCTCCCGGCCCGGCGCGGCCGCATAGAGGGCCCCGGCCGGAAGGGGCGGCGCCGGACGTCCTCGCGGGCGGGCCCCGTCGGCCGGGAGCGGCCGCGAGCGCCTCCGCGGCGGGACTGTGCCGCTCGCCCGGTATGCGGACCAGCGGCACCGGGGCGGCGCCTGCCGGGCTGCTAGCGTGAAGGCGGCGGGGCGGTGCTGTCGCGCACCACGAGTCGCGTGGGGACGAGCGTGGTGCCGTGTTCCGTCGTGTCGTGACGCATCTGCCGCAGGACGCCCTCGACGCAGCGCCGTCCCACTTCGGCGAAGTCCTGGTGAACGGTGGTCAGGGGAGGCAGGAAGGAGCCGGCCTCGGGGATGTCGTCGAAACCGATGACGCTGACGTCCTCCGGCACTTTCCGGCCCCGCTCGTGCAGGGCCCGCAGGAGTCCCAGTGCCATCTGGTCGTTGGCGGCGAACACCGCCGTGCAGTCCTCCCGGGAAGCAAGTTCCCGGCCGGCCCGGTAGCCGGACTCCGCCGACCAGTCGCCCCTCACCAGGGGCGGCGGGGTGCGGCCCGCCGCGGTGAGTTCGGCGCGCCAGGCGTCGGTGCGGCGCTGCGCCGCGTAGGACTCCTCGGGACCCGCGAGGTGCCAGACCGTGCGGTGACCCGGTCGAGCAGATGGCGCACGGCGGTGCGGGTTCCGCCCGCCTGGTCGGTGTCGACCACGGTGTACCGGTCGCCGGCGTCCGAGTCGGCCACGACGACCTGGACGTTCGGCGGCAGGGAGAGGGCCACCGCATCGAGCAGGTGCACCTCCAGGATGACGATGACGGCGTCCACGGCCAGTTCCCCCAGCCGCGAGAACGCGCCGCGCACCTCGTCCTGCGTGGGGACGGCGACGGGCAGGAGCGTGACCGCGTAGCCCTCGTGCGCCGCGGAGAGGGCGATCGCCTCCAGGGTGCGTACGTTGCCTGTGGTGGAGAGGCCGAAGGTGATGACGCCGATGGTGCGGAACTCGCCGCTCTTGAGGGCCCGGGCGGCGCTGTTGGGCCGGTAGCCCAGCTCCTTCATGGCCGCCAGTACCTGCCGCCGGGTCTCTTCCGTCACGCCCGCGTACCCGTTGGAGACGCGGGAGACGGTCTGCGAGGAGACCCCGGCCAGGCGGGCGACGTCCGCCATGGACGCGCTCTGGGCGCGGCCGACGGCCCGCTTCCCGGTGCGTGCTCTCACCCGCGGCCTGCCCGCCGAGGTGCTGTCCGCTGTCTCCACCCGTGTCCCTCGCTGCCTGAACCGCGGTTTCCCGAACGACCCTTGACCACCGTCTTCGGCGCAGTGTAGACATGCCGCCATCGGATGTTGCGCAAACATTACAGCCTCAAGCCCTCTTGCGGAGCGTGATGTTTACGTAAACATCACGGCGGTGCACGACGCCGGTTCCGGGACGGACGAGCGAGGAACGACATGACGACGCTACAACCGCCGGTGGCCACGGGACGGCGCCCGGCCCCGCCCCCGGTGAAACGGAGCCGCCGCTCCTGGACGGGGTGGGGATTCATCGGCCCCTTCGCGGCGGTCTTCGCCCTTGTCTTCCTGGCCCCCATCGGCTACTCGGTCTACCTCAGCCTCTTCCGTGACCAGCTGATCGGCGGCACCACCTTCGTCGGTCTGGAGAACTACCAGCAGGCGCTGGCGGACGACCGGTTCTGGGCCTCGCTCGGCCGGGTCTCGGCGTTCCTCGCGGTGCAGGTCCCGATCATGCTGCTCATCGCACTGTTCGTGGCCCTCGCTCTGGACAGCGGGCGCCTGTACGGCAAGGGCTTCTTCCGGATCTCGATCTTCCTGCCGTACGCCGTGCCCGCCGTGGTCGCCACCCTGATGTGGGGCTTCATGTACGGCACCCGGTTCGGCCTGGTGGGCGACATCAACGACGCTCTCGGTGTCTCGCTGCCCGACCCGCTCTCCACCGGCCTGGTCCTGGCGTCGATCGGCAACATCGTGACGTGGGAGTTCGTGGGCTACAACATGCTGATCTTCTACTCCGCGCTGCGGGTCGTCCCGCACTCGCTGTACGAGGCCGCGGAGATCGACGGCGCCGGACAGTTCCGCGTCGTCACGGCCATCAAGCTCCCCGCGATCCGCGGCGCCCTGGTCATCGCGACGATCTTCTCCATCATCGGCAGCTTCCAGCTGTTCAACGAGCCGGTCATTCTGCGCGACCTGGCGCCCAACGCCATCACCACCGACTACACCCCGAACTTCTACACGTACTCGCTGTCCTTCGACGGCCAGCAGCACAACTACTCCGCGACGGTCGCCATCGTCATGGGCCTGATCACGATGGTGATCGCCTATGTCGTCAGCTGCGCGGCATGCTCAAGGGAGCGTGAACGATGAGCAGCCCCGCCACCAC
>RHMC01000200.1 GCA_003719395.1 Streptomyces altiplanensis | reverse complement strand
GATCGTCGGTCGCCGGAGATCGTCGGTCGCCGGACACCGCGCCATGACGCTCCTGACGGCCCGCCCCCGAGTATCGGACCCACCCCCGGCCCCCGCACAGGGCACGGCGCCGGGACTGCGCATCGGGGCGGACCTCCTGCACGGCGACCGGACACGGCTCGCCCTGGCAGCCGTGCTGTCCCTGGTCTCGACCGCAGCCGGCCTGGCCGTGCCATGGCTGGCCATGGGCGTGACGGACGCCCTCACACATCACCAGCCAGTTACCCATTCCGTCGTAGGCATGAGCGCCGCCGTCCTGGGCGCGGCAGCATTCCAGGCCCTGAGCGGATGGCTACTTGCCGGCGTCGGCGAACGCGCCGTGCTGCGACTGCGCCGCCGCGCCGTGAACCACCTGCTGCGGCTGCCGCTGCGCACCGTACGCGATGAAGGCACCGGCAGCCTCACCGCCCGGATCACCTCCGACGCCGTGCTGGTGCGCCTGCTCATCGAGGCCGGTCTCGTCCACCTCCCCGTAGCCCTCGTCGCCACCGCGGCCACGCTCACCGCCATGGTCCTCATCGCCCCCTTCCTCACCTTGATCGTCGCCGGGGCCTTCGCACTGGCCGGTGCCTGCATCACCCTGATGACGGCCCGGATGAAACACCTCGCGGCCGCCCAGCAACACGCCCTGGGACAACTCGCCCAGAACCTCACCGCCCACCTCGGCGCACTCGTCACGGTCAAGGCCTGCCGGCACGAGAGCGGGGCCGCAGCCAAACTCGGCCACGCTGCGGACGCCGTGCGCTCGGCATGTCTGGCCGCCTCCCGCCTTCAGTGCCTCATCGGCCCGGTCGTGAGCCTGGGGCAACAGATCGCAATCCTGACCGTCGCCCTGGTCGCGGGGCAGCAGATCACACACGACGAGTTGTCTCTGGCTGCCTTCAGCGGGTTCTTCCTCTACCTGCTGCACCTCACCTCACCCCTGACCGTCGCCGCTCTCGGCATCGGCCATGTGCAGGCGGGACGAACCGCACGGGATCGCTTCCGTCGTCTCCTTGCCACCTGGGCGGAACCGGACACCACCACGCAACTCGCCCTGCCGCTCCCCCGCACCGAAGCGGAGGCCGTGACCTTTCACCGTGTCACTTTCCGCCACCCAGAAGGCAGCCTCGTCCTGGACCGTGCGAGTTTCCAGGTCCCCGCGACCGGTCTGACCGTCCTCGTCGGTTCCTCAGGCGCGGGAAAGTCCACAGTCCTCACGCTGATCAACCGCCTCACAGAAACCGACCAGGGAGAGATCCGTGTCCTGGGGCAACCCGTCAGCAACTGGTCCCTCGGCGAGCTGCGCCACCGTGTGACTTACGTCGACCAAGAATCCACCCTCATCGAAGGCACCGTCCGCGAGAATCTCCAGCTCGGGCTCGCCACGCCGCTCAGTGACGCGGACCTGCTGGGAGCACTGGACAAGGTCGGGCTACGACAGACCGTTCTGTCTCTGCCCCAAGCTCTCGACACGTCCCTGGGCCGCGCCCAGGACCTGTCCGGAGGTCAACGACAGCGCTTGGCCGTGGCCCGGGCCCTTCTCACAGACAGCGACATCGTCCTCCTCGACGAGCCGAATTCCCATCTGGACAGCATCACTGATCGCCACATCATCGAGGCCGTCGATGACCTGGCAGCCTCCCGCTGCGTCATCGTCGCCAGCCACCGGCTGTCCACCGTCCGCAACGCCCGGCACATCATCCTGCTCACCGAGGGCGGAACAGTGGTCTCCGGCACCCACGAAGACCTCCTCACGTGCAACCGCCACTACAGAGATCTCACCGCCGGTCACGTCATAACCTCTTAGCATCACTGCCCGCCGAGTCACCGTTCCCCTCAGCTCCCCCGTCACGTTCCGGAACGACCTCCTGCCGCCGCAGTCCAGCATCCTCCGTCCAGGTCTCCCGCCGCCGCACGAGCCGGCACGTGTGCACAGCGTGCGATCCGGGCCTGTACATCTTTCGCACCCCGTCATGAGGACAGATTCCATGGCCAAGTACTCCCTGTCGAACAAGACTGTGCTTATCACCGGAGCCGCCGGCGGCATCGGGACAGCGAGCGCGCGAGCTCTGCATGTCCGAGGCGCCAATCTGGTCCTCACCGGCCGTAACGCCTCCTTGCTCGGCGACCTGGCCAGCGAGCTGGAGGAAGAACGAACGCTGCCTCTCACGGTGGACGTGACCGATCGAACAGCTCTGCAGAACGCGATGACCGAAACGGTCGACCGGTTCGGCGCGCTCGACATCGTCTTCGCCAACGCAGCCATCGCCCCCGCCCTGCCTGCCACCATCGCCACCATCGACCCGGAGCTGTTCGAGCGCATCATCGAAGTGGATCTCCTGGGAGTGTGGCGCACTGTGCGTGCGGCACTCCCGCAGATCATCGCCAACCGTGGCCACGTCCTGGTCACTTCGTCCACGTACGCCTACATCAACGGCGCCACGAACGCCCCCTACGCAGCGTCCAAGGCCGCGATCGAGCAGTTCACCCGTGCCCTTCGAGTCGAGTTGGCCATGCACGGGGCCACGGCCGGCGTTCTCTATCCGGGATGGGTGCGAACCACGATGAGCCGACCGGCCCTCGGAGGACACGAACTCACCACCCGGATGCGGGAAGCTGCCTTCCCCCGTCCCCTCGCCACCGCCATCTCCCCGGAACTCGTCGCGCGCCGCGAGCGGTCCAGGGGATCGAGCGACGCGCGACCCGCATCACCGTTCCCCGCCGCTGGCACCTCATCGGGGTCTTGTGCGGCATCGCCAATCCCCTTTCCGACCACTTCCTGACCCGGCACACCAAGCTCCAACCGCTCCTGCGGACCCTTGAGGACACTGCACGCGACGGAACTGTGCAAACCACTGCGGAGCCGGTTGCCTCGAAGACACTGCCCACCCAGTGACTCGCCATGCATCCTTGGCCGGGTAGTCGACCCACTGTTCGTCGACCAGCAGACTGTCCCGAAGACCTGATCTTGAAGGTGGTCGTGGGACGCCGACCGAGTGTGTTCGTCCGGCCGGTGGCCATGGAGGAGGGCCGGAAGCTGCAGCGGATCAGCCGGAATGCGAAGGACCCGGTGAAACTCCGCCGGGCAATCGTGGTGCTGATGTCCGCCCGGGGCCAGACGCTCAAGGACATCACCACGCTGATGCAGGTCGGCGAGGACTACGTCAGCGATGTCATCCACGCCTTCAACGAGCGGGGGTTCGACGCGCTGGACCCGAACACGAACGCCTGACCGGCTCTCACAGCCGTCGTAAGTGAGCGCCCCGGGGCAACGCCTTTCCCGGAGGCACGCATCAGCTGGTGCCAAGAATCACGGCCGGCTTCCCAACCCACCGAGAACGACCTGCCCTTTTCCGCCTGGAGTCCGTCCAAACTGGCGGACTTCCTGGTTGCCGAGAGGGTGGTCGACGACATCAGCCACGAGGGCCTGCGCATCCTGCCTGCGTGAAATGGCTGTGTTTCCTTGGGAGCTGGCATGAGCCATGACGCGAGATGGCTTCTCGCGCCCCTGCATCACCGAGACCTGCGAGTCCGGCCAACCCAATCTGATCACGAACGTGCTCACGACGACCGCCCCGTCCACGACGTCCAGGTGACGGACACCATCCACCACGGCCTCGCCGAGCGGAACCTGCTGCCGGCTGAGCACTTCGTCGACTCCGGCTACACCAAGGCGCGTGTCCTTGTCTCTGCCCACCGCGACTACGACATCGAGACCGTCGGACCGGTTCAGGCCACCGCGGCATGGCAGGCCAAGGCCGACGACGGATTTGCACAGGCCAAGAAAGACTCCCGGGTCTCCTCCCAGCCGTCCAGGTCGTTCCCGCAGTGGACAAGCGACTCCAGCTCCTCGGGGTAGCCGAGGCCGTAGGCGACGTCTGCCCAGATGAGGTGTGTGTCGATGGCAGGATCCAAGGATCCGTCGGCGATCTGACCGGCGCCCAGTGAGCCGGCGCCCACTGTGCGGCCCGGGGGTCGCCCACGATCAGCGCATGCCCCCGGAACAGCGTCACCGGGCCGGGATCGGCTGAGTGAGGTTCACCGGGTTGCCGTCGGGGTCCTGGATGTGGGCGACGCGCTGTCCCCACGGCATGTCGTTGGGGCCGCCGCGGACCGAGCCGCCCAGCGCCGCCACCCGGCCGAGCGTCTCGTCGACGTCGTCGACACCGATGCTGAGCAGGATCCGCGCCGCCGCCCCGGTCCCCGGATTCGCCTTGGCCACCAGCCCGAGGTCGGTGTCGCCGATGCGCAAGCCAAGGTAGAAGGCCGGGCCTTCCTCCGGCACCCGGAAGATCTCCTCAGCGCCGAACAATTTCGTATAGAAGCCAAGCAGAACGTCCTGGTCGGCAGTCACGATCACTGGCTGGATGGTGGACATGGCACTCCTGTCGAGAACGGTCGTTTCACTGGGTAGACCGTTCGAGGACGGTGAACTCATCGGCACAACCATCCCGTCGGACGATCTACAGCACAGACTGCCGCCCACGACCAGCACGAGCACCCCGAAACGAGGTCACGCCACCCCGCTGACCAGTCACTTCAAGATGGCGGAGCTTCATTCACAACGACTGGCCAGTGACCCCGGAGGCAGTCGAGGCCACTCTGACCGGTGCCGGTTTCGTCGAGGTGGAGGCAGTGGAGAAGGACCTGCTCATCACCGTCGGCTCCGGCGCCCAGTAGGTGGAGTGGACCCGCTCGAACGGCATGCGCAGGCTCTGGGACAGGCTTTCCGAGCCGGAGGGCAAGGAACTCGCCGACGAGGTGGCCCGTCGACTCGACGCCCTGCGCGGCGCGGACGGGATCATCACGCTGCCCACTCCGATCGTCTGCACGCGCGCCCGCGCCCCGCGCGACTGACGTCGTGCCAGCCTGTGCCGGATGAACCAGCCCCGGACGGAGGCGACTTCGTGGAAGCGACTTCGTACGGGGCGGTTCAGCCCACCGTGGTCATGCGCCGCAGACCGGCGTACTCCAGCGCCGCGTAGACGGTCACGATCAGCGCGCCGATCATCATGAAGACGGTGCCGAAGCCGGTGAGCGGCACCATGTCGCCGAAGGCCAGCACGACACTGGCGACGGCGGACAGCGCGTTCACCGCGATCGCGGCCCACACGAGACCGGGCGGGATCACCGGACACCCCGCGACCAGCGCGAGTGCCACCGCCCCGCCCAGCTGGTAGACCCCGAACCCGACGGAGAACGGCACCGGCATCCCGGTGGCGGAACCGAGCGGCCCGGCGGCCGCGATCAGCACTATCCCCATCACGGCGGTGCTGACACTGTCGACGCGCAGCACCAGGCGCAGCAGCCGGGCCGTGTCGCGCGAGGGCGCCGCCGTGTCGGTCGTGGCCAGGGTGTGTGTCATCTCAGGACTCCTTCTCGCCGTCGGGGGTGGCCCCACAGTGACACGCGCCAGGTCACGGACTCCATGACCTCCGAGGTCATGGCACTGCTCACGACGACGGCTACGGTGGAAGCATGGAGACGGAAGACCTGCCCCGTGTCGGGGTGTTACTGCGGGGCTGGCGGCAGCGCAAGAAGCTCAGCCAGCTGGATCTCGCGCTGAAGGCGGACACCTCGACCCGGCATCTGTCCTGTGTGGAGACCGGCCGCGCCCGGCCCAGCCGGGAGATGGTGCTCCGGCTCGCCGAACACCTAGAGGTGCCCCTGCGCGACCGCAACGGCCTGCTGCTGGCCGCCGGCTACGCCCCCGCCTACCGGGAGAGTCCCCTGGGCAGCGACCGGATGGCCATGGTGCGTACGGCGCTGAGGACCATGCTGGCAGGCCACGACCCCTACCCGGCCGCCGTGATCGATCGGATCTGGGGCGTCGTCGACTGCAATCGGGCCATGTCCGTGCTCCTCAACATGGTTCCACCGCACCTGACGGACCCGGGCGCGAACGTCATGCGGCTGATCCTGCACCCCGACGGCCTGGCGTCCCAGTGCCTGAACTTCGCCGAGGTCCGCGCCCACGCCCTCGGCCGCCTCCTCCACCAGGTCAACGGCACCGGCCACCGCGATCTGCGGGAGCTGTACGACGAGGTCTCCGTCTATCCGGCGCCCCCAGGCATCGACTTCACGCCCAGCCCGGTGGACCCGATGGGCATCGTCGTCCCGCTGCGCGTCCGTACACACTATGGAGACATGTCGCTCTTCAGCGTGATCGCCACCTTCGGCGCCCCTGCGGACGTGACCCTTTCCGAGCTCGCGGTGGAGACGTTCTTCCCGATGGACGAGGCCACGGAAGCACTTCTGCGCGACCTGGCCACGGTGGGCAGCACGAGACCTGACGCCTAGGCCGTGTTTTGAAAGTAGCTCGATCCCTTGTCTCGCTTCGTAATGATCTGGGTATGGGGCGAGGGGATCTTTCTGACGAGCAGTGGTCGGTGCTGGAGCCGTTGTTGCCGGTTGTGATGTTGGGACGGCCGCCGTTGGGCCGGCGGAGGCTAATCGACGGGATCCTGTGGCGGGGGCGGACCGGTGTTCCGTGGCGGGATCTGCCGGGCCCATCAACACGCTGCAGGCGCCCGCCGTGACGGTCTGACCCAGAAGGAACCGCCGGGCGGCGCCCGCCCTGAGCCCGACGATCACGGCCTGGGCCGGTCCCGCGGCGGCTTCACCACCAAGATTCACCTGGTCTGCGAGCAAGGCCAGCGGCCGCTGGCCCTACTGGTCACAGCAGGTCAGCGCGGCCACAGTCCCCAGTTCGCCGCCGTCCTGGACAGCATTCGAGTGCCCCGTATGGGGGTGGGCCGTCCCCGTGTCCGCCCTCTGCGAGTGCGGGGCGACAAGGCGTATTCGTCCCGGGCCAACCGGACCTACCTGAGAAAGCGCGGGATCCGGTGCACGATTCCTGAACCCGCCGACCAGGCGGGCCACCGCAAGCGCCGTGGGAAGGCCGGCGGGCGGCCTCCGGCTTTCGACCGTGAGCACTACAAGGCCCGGCACGCGGTCGTGTGCGGAATCGACCGCCTGAAGCGGAACCGGGCGGTGGCCTGCCGCTTCGACAAACTTGCGGTCCGCTTCGAGGCCACCGTCCTCGTTGCCACGATCAACGAATGGCTGTGACCAGCCAATGGTCGTTGACCGGCACAGCCGGATCTGGTGCTCACCTCTGTGATACTTCGTAAGCCTCGCGGATGGACGCAGGGATACGTCCTCGATCATTTACGAGATACCCGTTGGCGCGTGCCCAGAGGCGTATCGGCTCGTCTTCCGGACGGGGATCGAGCCTACGGGGTCCAGCAGACTTGCCGGGGCCTCTCCAGTCTCCCGAGGAGACCCCTTCCAGTCGGTCCGCTGTCTCTTGGAAGAAGGCGAACAACGAGGCATATGCGCCCTCCTCGGGACCGTATGCCTCGTCCCAGGTTCCGATGGTTCCGTTGAGCGTGTCCAGAAACGTTCCGTAGAGACCGTCGCGCTCCGCGGCGATGGGCACCCACTCACGACGCCAGAACGGATGGTCGGGGTCTGCGGACGGCTGCATCTCCTCCAGGCCCATCCGGCTGAGGTAAACCCGCTGAATGTCCGTCAGCCCGAGAAGCAGATGGCCGCCGGGGAGGTCTATCTCACACCCCAGCGCCACCAGACACGACTGGCCATCGGGTTGCCTGTCGGCATCGATGTCGTTCGCCAGCAGCCACTGTCGCATCTCCCCCGGCAGGTCCCGGCCCATGCGCAGTTCGGCTTCCCTGATGGCCGCCTGGCTCCCCGGGCCGCCGAGCGCAGCGAAAGTTTCAGGGTCGTTGCGTTCAAGCCACGCAGTTACCCGGCCCCACGCCTCTCGCACGTCTCCTGTCGCGTCCGTCGAAGTTCCGCTCATGTGTGATCTCCACCCCTGCAGGAAGCGCACATACGTGGAGCGTCCCCCCATATATCCCTGGTTCGCAGGGGGCGTTGCCCGGTCTCCCGAACTGAGAAGTTGTCCTCTTGCTGAAGCGACGACCGCCGATGATCCATTGGAGAACCGTATGCGGGACCACTGACAGTGACTGCCGCGGAACGCGTTTCTGCAGACTATCTACGGCGCACAGCTGGCCCCCTGAGCATGCCGCCAACTTCTAAAACGCTCCCAAGACGGGTAGATCCGATGTGATCAGTGGTCGTAGGCGATGAGCGACCGGTTGACCGGTGCGCCGATCAGGTCGTTGTGCCAGATCCCGGCCGCCATCGCGAGTACGCGTCGGGCGACTCGGATGGCGACGCGCGTGGCAACCAGGTCGGCGTCGACCTCCAATATCACCGCGAGCACCTCGCGCTCGCCAATCTTCGGGTTGGCCGGCGCCCACATGATCGGCAATCGGCATCCCGGTTGGGGTGCGGACCACATACAGCCGCAGGCCTCAGAAGTACCGGGTGTGGGAGGCGCAATAGCCGTAGCCGGCTCAGCCCGCCGGGTCGGGCCGCTGCACGGTCGGGCGCGACATGCCGCACGACAACGGCGTCGAGTCGGCGATCCAGTGGTTGTCGAACCAGAAGTCGCTGTCCGTCGCCAGTTCCCGGATCATCCGCTTGACCGGCCCGAACGCCGAGCGGAGCCGCTTGTTGCGGCCCGCGCGCTGCGGCAGGTACGGGAACATGCCGGACAGGTGCTTGCTCGCGTAGCACAACCATCGGGACTCGGAGTGGAAGCCCAGCAGGGCCTGGGGATTCTCCGGCCGTACGCGGCCGGATCGGTGACAGGTCCGGCCCGCACGCGAAGTGGCGCGGCCCGGGGTCACCGTGCGAAGCCACCCCTTGGCCGCGGCCTGACGGTCACCACCGACCGGCTTCCGCTTTTACCCGGTTGACCCGGTAGACCAGTGGGTTTTTGTCCGTGACCGACGTCATGGGCGGCGCCCTGCCCCGGAGCAGATCCGGCGGGCCGCCGATTACGGGAAGCTGGTCTGGCAGGACCAGCGCGGCGGGGAAGAGAAGGCCGCCCTCACGGAGATCCACGCCGACGGCCCCGAGCCGGCGCGGCTGACCGGTGAGTTCGGCGCGCCGCCGGCCGACTACATCACCGCCGTGCCCGATGAGCACACCGACTGCGAGTCCGCGTACACCCTCCGGCAGCTGGTGACCGTGGCGTGCCGGCACCTCAAGCGGCGGTGTCTCGCGGACGGTACAGCACAGGCCGCCTGGGTGGCGGTGGAGTTCCTGACCGCGTGCATGCAGCAGGCCGGCCAGGTCCACCAGTTCCTCGTCGGCGCCGGGTACGGAGCGACCGCGGCCTGAGCCAGGCGGAAGCCGGGTAGCGCCCGGGGACGGAGATTTCTCCTCCCCCAGGCGCCGTCCCGTTCGGGCGGGATGTCGCACGCAGCGAACCTGGACCAGGAACGATGCAGCGGCCCGTCCGGCATCCGATGTGCATCGGGTGCTGTGCGCTGAGCCTCCGCCAATTTGAGGCCGCAGGTCAAAGGGCTGGTGTGACCGGTTCTCGGGCTGCTCATGCTGGTGGCGGGCGGCAGTCTGTGAAGGAGGTCGTCTGTCAGCGGTTGGCTTCGAGGTTCGCGGTGTCCGTCCGCACCGCTGTCCGGGGATGCACTCGGGCCGATATCCGGGCGAGGCGGTGGCCTGCATCCCTTGCGATGCAGGACGCACGACGCGCGCCGCCGGCCCTGCCTTCCGTCGGCCGCGGCCTCAGGCCAAGGCGGCCTCAGCGGCGCTCGGGCAGGTCGGCCTCCGCCGGCAGGGTGGAGAGCGCGCGCTGCACCTTGGTCGACGACGCCGCGGGCGCGGTCTTCTTCCCGCAGAAGGCCGCCTCCAGCGTCCCGCCGAGCGCCGTGTTCGCCGCGCCCCGGTTCGAGGTGTTCGCCATGGCGGAGAGCGCGCGCCGGCCGTCGCGGGTGGCGAAGGCGTACGTGTAGAAGCCCTGCACGGTGCCGGTGTGCCCGTACACCTGGGTGCCGCAGGACAGGTCGTAGCGGCGCAGCCCGAGCCCGTAGAAGCGGGTCTGGGTGGTGTCCGTCGGGGTGACCGTGGTCATGGCGTCCAGCATCCGGGGCGAGAGCAGCCTGCCCCGCATGAGCGCGGTCGTGAAGGTGTTCAGGTCGGCCGGGTCGGAGATGACCGCGCCGGCCGACTGGGCCCAGGAAGCGGTCTGCTCCGTGGAGTCGACGAGCGGCGCCCCCGCCTCGTCGGGGTGGAGGTAGCCGCGCACGTGTGCTCCCTCGATCTGGGTCTCCGGGTGGACGTAAGAGGTGTGGCGCAGCTTCAGCGGCTTGATGATGCGCCGCTCGTACTGCTTGGCGACCGAGGTCCCCGCGGCCTTCTCGATGAGCATGCCGACGACGACGAAGTTGGCGTTGGAGTACTTGTAGGCCACACCGGGCTCGGTGGTGCGGGGTTCGGCCAGCGAGAGGTCGACCAGCTCCTGGTAGGTGAAGACGCGGTTGCGCACGGCTTCAAAGCCGGGCACGGTCTTGGCGAACATGGCCTCGGTGTAGTCGGCCAGGCCGCTGCGGTGGGTGAGCAGGTGACGGACCGTGATGCGATCGTCGGGCAGCAGCCCGGGAAGGTAGCGGTTGACCGGTGTGTCGAGCTCCAGCCGCCCCTCATCGACCAGTTGGAGCAGCACGACGCTGGAGAAGGTCTTGCTGACACTGCCGATGCGGAAGCGTGCCCGGGTGTCCATGGCCTCACCGGAGACGAGGTCGCGGACGCCGCAGTGCGCGTCCGGACGCCGTCGGGACCGGTGAAGCGGGCCATCGCGCCC
>RHMC01000001.1 GCA_003719395.1 Streptomyces altiplanensis | reverse complement strand
CGCGGAGGGAATCCCCCCGGTCCGGGCCCGCGCCCGCCCCTCCTTTCCCCTGCCCGTACGGGAGTTGGTGATCCGGACCGCCGACCTGCCCGCCACAGAGGAGCCAAGATCTCCGGCCCATAAGCCCACCCGCGCCAGTACGTCGTCTCCGGCGCGCCCCGCACCGCGGACATCGCAGCCGCTTGTTCGTAACTTCGAACGACGTCCGGAGATTTGAAGAAAATCCGTGCGACTCCATTGACGTGCGTGGTGTTTGAATCTACGGTCCCGTTCGAAGTTACGAGCACCATTCGAAATATCGAACACTAGGGGTGGGGATGGCACGACCTTTCCTGAGCCGCAGGAATGTGCTTGCCGGGATAGGCGGGCTGGCCGCAGCCGGCACTCTCGCGGCCGGCGCGGCAGGATGCGCCGCGCCACAGGCAGTCGCCGACGGGAAGACCAGGCTCCGCTACTGGCACCTCTTCGGCGGCGGCGACGGCGTCAACATGCAGGTGATGCTCGACGCCTTCCGGGCCGAGCACCCGGACATCGCCCTGGAATCCGCCACCCTCCAGTGGGGCGCCCCCTACTACACCAAACTCGGCATGGCGGGCGCGGGCGGCCGGGCCCCCGAAGTCGCCGCGCTCCACCTCGCCCGCCTGGCCGGCTTCGGGCCCGGCAAACTGCTCGACCCCTTCGACCTCGGCCTGCTGGCCGAGCACGGCGTCCACGCGGACGACTTCCCCGAAGACATCTGGCGGCGCGGCGCGGTCGACGGCAAGCAGTACGCGATCCCGCTCGACACCCACCCCATGGTGCTCTTCTACAACACCGAGGTCTGCGAGAAGGCCGGACTGCTCGCCGCCGACAAGACCCTCCGGCCCATCGAGGGTGCCGAACAGTTCACCGCCGCGCTGCGCGCCGTCAAGAAGGTCACCGGGCAGCCGGCCCTGGTCACCGAGACGCTCGGTGCCGACTGCATCGGCCCCTGGCGGCTCTTCTCCACCTTCTACTCCCAGCTGGGCGGCACCATGCTGTCGCCCGACGGGAAGTCCCTCGCCGTCGACGACGCCAAGGCGCTGACCGCGCTGAAGTACATGCGCATGCTCGTCGAGGAGGGCCTCGCCGTCCGCCGGGTCGACTACACGGGCGCCATCGGCGTCTTCAACAACGCGAAGACCGGCTTCTACCTCAACGGCGAATGGGAGATCAGCTCCTTCCTCACCACCAAGCTGCCGTTCTCGATGACCCGCGTACCGAACCTCTTCGGCCGCCCCACCGCCCAGGCCGACTGCCACGCCTTCGTCCTGCCGCACCAGAAGGGGCGCGGTGGAAAGACCAACGAGGCGGCGCACGCCTTCGTCGCCTGGATGCTCAAGAACACCGTCGAGTGGGCCAAGGGCGGCCACGTACCCGCCTACCTGCCGACCCTGGAGAAACCGGACTACCTGAAGCTCACCCCGCAGTCCGCCTACCGGTCGGTGGTGGACGACGTGGCACTCGACGAGCCCGCCTGGTTCGCCGGCTCGGCCTCCATGATGTGGATCGAACTCGGCGCCGTCTTCTCCGGTGTCCTCACCGGATCACGTACGCCCGAGAACGCCCTGACCGAGGCCAAGGCCAGGATCCGCACCCTGCTGGAGACCCCCAACCCCTTCGGAGGTGCGGCATGAGCGTGACCCACCCGGCCACCGTGCCGCCGGCCGCCGGAGCGCGGACCCCCGCGGCGGAGCCCGCCACCAGGCCCATGACCGTACGCCGCCACTGGAGCGAGCACGGGCTCGTCTTCGTCGCGCCCTTCCTCCTCTTCTACGGCCTCTTCCTGGTGTGGCCGCTGCTCTCCGGCATCGGCATGAGCATGAGCAGCGACAACATCGCCGGTACGGGCGGCGAGTTCGTCGGCTTCGACAACTACGCCGAAGCCCTCCAGGACCCGAACGTCTGGTCCTCCCTCTGGAACACCGTCTGGTTCACGGTCTTGTCCACCGTGCCCCTGGTCGTCACCGGACTGGTCCTCGCCCTGCTCTCCCACCACCTCCGGATCGTCCAGTGGCTGTGGCGGCTCAGCTGGTTCGCGCCGTTCCTGCTGCCCTCCGGAGTCGTCGGCCTGCTCTTCCTCTGGGTGATCTTCCCGTCCGACTTCGGTTTCGCCGACCAGGCACTCGCCGCCGTCGGGCTGAACCCGGGGATCGGCTGGCTCACCGACGAGCGCTACGCGATGCTCTCCATCGTCCTCACCACCGTGTGGTGGACCGTCGGCTTCAACTTCCTGCTCTACCTCGCCGCGCTCCAGGCCATCCCGCAGCACCTCTACGAGGCCGCCGAACTCGACGGCGCCGGGGCGTGGCACCGCCTGCGCCACATCACCCTGCCCCTGCTGAGCCGCACCACGGGCGTGGTCGTCGTCCTCCAGGTGCTCGCCTCCCTGAAGATCTTCGACCAGGTCTACATCATGACCGGCGGGGGCCCCGACGACTCGACCCGGCCGATCCTCCAGTACGTCTACCAGGCCGGATTCACCGGCTACCGGATCGGCTACGCGTCCGCCGTCTCGTACATCTTCTTCGCCCTGATCCTGATCGTCTCCCTGGTGCAGCTGCGGCTGTCCCGGCGTACACGCGAGGAGAACGCCCGATGAGCGCCCACGCCCCGGCCGACACCACGGGCCGCCGGGCCCGCTGGACCCCGGGCCGCGCCGCGATGCTGCTCGCCGCCCTCGCCCTGGTGGTGGTGTGGGTGCTGCCGCTCGCCTGGGCCGTCGCCACCTCCCTCAAGCCGGAGGGCGAGACGACGAAGACACCGCTGGAGTGGATCGGCTCGACCATCACCTTCGACGCCTACCGGCAGGTGTGGAAGTCCGGCGACCTCACCCAGTGGCTCTTCAACTCCGTCTACATCTCGGTGATGACGACCGTGCTGACCGTCGTCCTGTGCGCGATGGCGGCCTACGGCTTCTCCCGCACCGACTTCCGGGGGCGCAAAGCGCTCTACGGACTGGTGCTCGCCGGAATCATGGTGCCGCCGCAGGTGCTGATCGCCCCCCTCTTCGCCGAGATGGTCCAGCTCGGCCTCGTCGACACGTACTGGGGCGTGATCCTGCCCCAGGTCGCCGTACCCGCCATGGTGTTCATCCTGGTGAAGTTCTTCGACGGCGTGCCGCGCGAGCTGGAGGAGGCCGCCTTCGTCGACGGCGCCGGGCGCTGGCGGGTCTTCTGGACCATCGTCATGCCGCTGTCCCGGCCGGTCCTCGCGGCCGTCGCGATCTTCACGTTCATCTCCACCTGGAACAACTTCCTCTGGCCGTTCCTGGTGACCACCGACCCGGGCGGCATGACCCTCCCCGTCGGACTCGTCAACGTCCAGTCGAGCTACGGGCTCCGGTACGCCCAGATGATGGCCTCCGTCGTCATCGCGGGCCTCCCGCTGCTGATCGTCTTCGCGCTCTTCCAGCGCCAGATCGTGCGCGGCGTCGCCCACACCGGCCTGGCCGGCCAGTAACACCGGCATGACCGCCGTGCCCCCCATGACAGCCATGAAAGGAACCGCACGCATGACCCGCCCCGCGGACCCCGCCGCCGCCCGCTTCACCCTCGACCCGGCCTTCGCCGTCGGCGACGTCGACCCCCGGCTGTTCGGCTCGTTCGTCGAGCACCTCGGCCGCTGCGTCTACACCGGCATCTACGAGCCCGGCCACCCCACCGCCGACGAGGCCGGACTGCGCGCCGACGTGCTCGGCCTGGTCCGCGAACTGGGCGTCACCACCGTCCGCTACCCCGGTGGCAACTTCGTCTCCGGCTACAAGTGGGAGGACTCCGTCGGCCCGGCCGACGAGCGGCCGCGCCGCCTCGACCTGGCCTGGCGCTCCACCGAGACGAACCGCTTCGGCCTCAGCGAGTACATCGCCTTCCTGAAGAAGATCGGCCCGCAGGCCGAGCCGATGATGGCCCTGAACCTGGGCACGCGCGGTGTGGCCGAAGCGCTGGAGCTCCAGGAGTACGCCAACCACCCGGCCGGCACCGAACTCTCCGAGCGCCGCATCGCGCACGGCGACAAGGACCCCTTCGGCATCCGGCTGTGGTGCCTCGGCAACGAGATGGACGGCCCCTGGCAGACCGGCCACAAGACCGCGTCCGAGTACGGGCGGCTCGCCGCCGAGACCGCGCGCGCGATGCGGCAGATCGACCGGGACGTCGAGCTGGTCGCCTGCGGCAGCTCCAGCCGGGCCATGGAGACGTTCGCCGAGTGGGAGGCGACGGTACTGGCCGAGACGTACGACCTCGTCGACTACATCTCGCTGCACGCCTACTACGAAGAACTGGACGGCGACCGGGACTCCTTCCTCGCCTCCGCCGTCGACATGGAGTCCTTCATCGAGAGCGTCGTCGCCACCTGCGACCACGTCGGCGCCCGCCTCAAGTCGTCGAAGAAGATCAACCTCTCCTTCGACGAGTGGAACGTCTGGTACATGAGGCGCTTCCAGGAGCAGGCCGACGCCGAACCGCTCGACTGGCCCGAGGCGCCGCGGCTGCTGGAGGACAACTACTCCGTCACCGACGCCGTCGTCTTCGGCTCCCTGATGATCGCCCTGCTGCGCCACGCCGACCGGGTGACGGTCGCCTGCCTCGCCCAGCTCGTCAACGTCATCGCGCCGATCATGACCGAGCCCGGCGGCCCGGCCTGGAAGCAGACCACCTTCTTCCCGTTCGCGCAGGCGTCCCGGTACGGGCGGGGCCGCGTGCTCGACGTACGGATCGACTCACCCACGTACGAGACGCGCAAGTACGGCGAGGTGCCCCTGCTGCACGCCACGGCGGTACGCGGCGACGACGGCGCCGTCACCGTCTTCGCGGTCAACCGCAGCCAGAGCGAGTCGCTGCCGCTCGAAGTGGCCCTGCACGGACTGTCGCCGGCCTCGGTCGTCGAGCACAGCGTGCTGGCCGACACCGACCCACAAGCCCGCAACACCCTCGCCGAACCCGAGCGGGTCACCCCGCGCGAGGCCACGGGAACGACGCTGCGGGGCGGCACGCTGAGCGCCACCCTGGAGCCGATGTCCTGGAACATGATCCGCCTGGCCTGACGGCGGGAACACCACCGGCCCGGGCGTTCGCGGACGCTCTCAGGCGGTACGCGCGCGGGTGCGGTGCGGCGCCCAGCCGTCCTGGCCCGCCAGGTAGTCGGAGACCTGGTGGCGGGCCGCCTCGCCGGCGGGCATCTGCGGGCGCTGCGGGGTGACCGCCGCGCCGGGGCCGTGGTTGCGGTACTCGCTGAACCGGGCCTCCTGCCACGGGAACCCGCTCATGTCGGGTCCACGGGGCGGACTTGACCGCCGCGGGCAGCGCCGTCTCGCGGATCAGCACCTGGCCGACGGCGTCGGGGTTCCCGCTGGGGTGCCACGGCCGGCCGAGGTGGAAGGACTGGGCCGGTGCGTCGCTGACGATCCTGCTGCGGGTGATCAGGAAGCCGTACGGGTTGCCCTTCCAGGTGCTGGCCGCGGTGATGTAACCGTTGTTGGTGGCGGAGCCGCGGCTCAGCGCCTTGATGACGGACCGCTCGACGACGGTCGTGGCCCGTCCGTAGATGAAGTCGACGTCGCCCTCGATGTACGAGTCCCTGACGTAGACGCGCGCGGTCTCGGTGAGGACCGGGGTGTCGGTCATCAGCGTGTCCTGGTTGCCGAGGAAACCGGTGTTCTCGAAGAGCAGCCGGTCGCCGGTGGTCTTCACGGCGAGTGCCTGCTCGCCGTTGATCTCGACGGCCGCCTCGTCGAAGTCGTTGGAGAAGGTCAGGTTGCGCGCGGTGAAGTCGTCGCCCTCGACGACGACGGTGGCGCTTCCCCAGGACCCGACGGTCCCGCCGCCCGGCTTCGCCTCGCCCGACGGGGTGTCGAAGACGATCAGCGTGTCGTCGCGGTGCCTGCCGGTGCCGGCGAAGGTGATGCGGTGCTGCTCCTTGCCGACGCGCACCTTCTGCCGGTACGTACCCGGCGCCAGGGACAGGGTCACCCGGCCGTCGTTGCGGGCCGGGACCGCGTCGACGGCGGCCTGCAGGGTCGGGTAGTCGCCGCTGCCGTCCGCCTTCAGGCGCAGCACGGTGTCCGTGCCGATCGACTTCTGCGGCCCGGAGAACTTCGTCACCAGCGCCGGGACGGCCGCCGCCGGGTCCAGCTCGTACGGGTAGAAGTCGCGCGGCTCGAAGGCCGTGCCCCAGGCGTCGTGACGGCCGGTGGTGTTCTCGGTGACCGACCCGCGCTGGACCAGTTCCGCCGTGGCGTCGGCCTGGTAGGGGTGCTGGACGTCCTCGTAGTAGCTGTTCTCGATGACCATCCTGGTCCTGCCGCGCGCCCAGTTCCCGTACGAGAAGACCGGGTCGCCGTCCTCCACCTGCGCGGACAGGTAGTTGTTGTAGAGGTGGGCGTAGGCGCAGTTGTCGGCGGACGGATTGCGCTGCTTGGTGCCGCTGAACCAGTTGTGGTCGATGGTGATCTGCGTCTTGACGTTGGGTGTCCAGCCGATCCCGAACGCCTTGTTGTGGTGGTCGAAACGGTTGTACGAGACGGTGATGTACTCACTGTCCTTGCGCACGTCGAGCAGTCCGTCACCCATGTGCGTGAAGCGGTTGTGGTCGATCCAGACGTGGTGGACGGAGTCCATCTGGATGGCGTCGAAGTCCGTCGTCTTGCCGTCCCAGTCGCCCTCGACGTAGGAGTCCCTGATGGTGAGGTTGCGGATGATGACGTTGTGGGTGCCGGGGTTCAGGTGCAGTTCGCCGTGGACGAGCTCGGCGGTGTTCCCGACGCCGACGATGGTCTTGTCGGAGGCGACGTCGATGTCCGAGCCGAACGGTTCGACGGCGATCGTGCCCGCCACCCGGATGATGTAGGGCTCCTCGGCGCCCGCGTACTTGGCCAGGTCGGCCTGGTTCCTGACGGTGACGACCTTGCCGCCCCGCCCGCCGGTGGTGCCCCCGTCGAGGGACGCGAAGCCGTGCGGGGTGTCGGACCAGGCGCGGTGCGAGGACGGCGCCGGGCCGGCGGCGCCGGCGGTGCCGTCGCCGCCGTCGCCGTCGCGTCGCGGGGAGTCCGGCCACGGCCGCGGCCAGTGCCACGATCAGGCCGAGGACCCGGGTTCTGGATCGCTTGCTGTGAGGGTGCGTCATTGCGGCTCCTGACAGACTGTTGTGTGCATCAGTGGGTTCGGGGCGCGCCCGCCCGGCGCGTGACCAGGGACGGGACGGCCTGCGGCCGGTCGACCCGGGTGCGCAGGGCCGGGGTCCAGCCGGCGCCCTCGCGGAGCAGGTCGCCGGGGTTCGCGGCGTTGTGGGCGGCCACGAGGTCGGCCGGCCTGCCGTTGACGTAGTTGCCCTCGGCCGTGACCGGGGCGTCCTTCCACTTCTTCAGGATCTTCGCCGCGCTCACCCCCGCCGGCAGCGCGAAGGTGTTCTTCTCCGCGTACAGCTGGGATTCGAAGCCGATGCCGAAGGAGTACGCGTACCCCTTCGCCACCACGAAGTGGTTGTTGTACGCGTCGACCTTCCCGAACCGCACGCGCGGCGCGCGCTCGACGATGTTCCGGAAGAGGTTGTGGTGGAGGGTGACCCGCAGCTTGCCCCGGTCGGTGGCGCCCGCGCTGTCGCTGTTGCCGATCATCAGGGTCTTGTCGTGGTCGGCGAAGACGTTCCACGAGACGGTGACCAGGTCGGCGCCCCTGACGACGTCCAGCTCGCCGTCGTGCTGCTGGAACAACTGGCCGTAGTGGACGGGTTGTTCACTGTCCGGGCGGCGGCCGTCGGTGAACGTGTTGTGGTCGATCCAGACGTGCGTCGAGCCGTGCACGACGAGGTTGTCGTACTCGGAGTTCCACGCGCCCCCGTCGCCGTCCGTGGGGTCCCACTGAGGGAAGCAGTCGAAGGCGTCCTCGAAGGTGAGGCCCCGGACCACGACGTTGTCGGTGTCCTTGATCTGGAGGGACCCGCCGAGCAGCCGCGCGAGCCGCCGCCCACGCCGACGATCGTCGTGTTCGCCGGGACGTACGCCTTGACCTGCTGGGCCTGCGCGGCGGCGGAAGCGGCGCGGGCCTCCTCCTGCGGGCCGGCGGGCGGCGCGGTGCCCCAGGTCTTCGGGTCGTACGCCGCCAGGTACGCGTCCAGGGAGTAGCCGCCGGTGGCGAAGTCCTCGCAGCTTTGGCCGCCCATGCCGTCGAGCGTGCCTCTGACCTTGATCACCTTCGGGGCGTCGCCGCCGTCCTCCAGCGCGCGCTTGAGCCCCTCCCAGGTGGTGACGGTGTAGGTGTGCGCTTCATCGGCCCCGGCGCCTCCGGTGGTACCGCCGTCGGCCGAGGCCCAGCCGTCGTGCGCGGGCAGGACGTGGGCGTCGCGCACCGGTGAGGCGTGGGCGCTCGCGCCGGGCAGGGCGACGAGCACGCCCGGCGTCACCACCGCGGCGACCAGGGAGACGAGGCGTGTACGGCGTGTCTGTGTACGGCGTGTCTGTGTTCTGCGCATCAGGACTCCTCGTGCCAGGTCAGCCAGGTCTCGGGTACGTCCGCCTCCAGGCGCCGCAGCTCGTCCGCCGCCAGCACGCCCTCCGCTGCCAGGGCGCGCGCCGTCAGCCGGGCCACCTCGACGGCGCGCGCGGGTGGAAGTGGGTGTCGTCGGCGACACCGTCCGGATAGTTGGGGGATTCGCCCGGCTCCAGCCAGTGGAAGTGCCCCTTGCTCGCCTCGGGGCCGAGCTTCTGCCACAGCGCGAGCGAGAGCGCCGCGATGTCCAGCAGCGGCACCTCGTGCGCGGCCGCGAGCGCCCGCACCGCCTCCGGGTACGCGCCGTGCGTGGCCAGCGCCGTGCCGGCGGCGTCGAACCGCCGGCGCTCGACGGAGGTCAGCAGTACGGGCTGCGCGCCGCGGTCCCGCGCCCCGGCGACGTACTGGAGCAGGTGCTGCTGGTAGCCGGTCCACGGCTCGGTGAGGCGGGTGGGGTCGTCGTGCTTCTGGTCGTTGTGGCCGAACTGGACGAGCAGGAGATCGCCGGGGCGGATCGCCTCCAGGACGGGTGCGAGCCGCCCCTCGTCGATGAAGCTCTTCGAACTGCGGCCGTTGACCGCGTGGTTGGCGACGGTCAGGTGCTCGTGCAGGAAGAAGGGGAGTGCCATGCCCCAGCCGGCCTCGGGTGCGGCCGTGGCGTGCTTGTCGGCGGCGGTGGAGTCTCCGGCGATGAAGACCGTGCGCGCGCGGTGGGTGTGCGGGGTCACTGGTTCTGCTGCTCCCACTCGGCCTGCGCCTCGTTCAGCTCACCGGCGAGCTTGTCCAGGAACGCCTTGGGCGTGGTCTTGCCGAGCAGGACCTTCTGGAACTCGGGCTCGTTGTCGGCCTTGGTGATCGAGTTCCAGTCGGGCAGGTAGTACGGCAGCTGCACGATCTTGGTGGAGCCGTCGGTGAGGGACTGCGCGCCGAGCTTCGTCGGCTCGGACTCGTTGATCCACTCGTCCTTCGCCGCCTCGGTGTTCGCCGGGATCGCGCCCGCCGCCTCGTTCCACTTGCTGTTCGACCGATGAGACGCGGCGAACTCGATGAACTTCCACGCCGCGGCCTTGTTCTTGCTCCCCTTGAACAGACCGAGCCCGTCCACGGGGTTGGACACCTGGACCCGCACACCGCCGGGACCCGTCGGGTTCGGGATGCCGGCGAACTTGTCCTCGCCCAGCGCCTTCACGTGGTCCTGGTAGGAGCCGAGGTTGTGGCTGAGCATCCCGATGGTGCCGGAGTCCCACTGGGCGACCATCTTGGCGAAGTCGTTGTTGACGTCGGCCTCGGGCGTCGTCCTCTTGTACAGCCCGACGTACTTCTCCAGCGCCGCGACGTTCTTCGGGTCGTTGACGGTGGTCTTCTCGCCCTTCCAGAACTCGGTGATGCCGGACTGCCCGTAGATCGCGTCCAGCGCCTGGGCGACGGACCCGGCGCCGCCGCGGATCGTGTACCCGAAGGCGTTCTTGTCCGCGTCGGTCAGCTTCTCGGCCGCCGTGTAGAACGCGTCCCACGTCGTCGGCGCCTCGAGCTTCGCCTTCTCGAACAGGTCGGTCCGGTACCAGAGGGTGCCGTTGTTCGCGGACGTCGGCACGGTGTACATCTCGTCCCCGCGCCCGCCGGCCGTCCGCACCCCCTCGACCATCGACTCCACCAGCTTGCCGTCCAGCGCGGAGTCCTTGATCCGGTCCCCGACCGGCTCCAGCGCGTCCTGCGCGACGATGTTGGAGAGGTACGCGGTGCCGACGCCGCCGACGTCGGGCAGACCGCCGCCCGCTATCGCGGTGTCGTACTTCGACTGCACATCGGTGATCGGGATCGGGACGTACTTGACCTTGATGTCCTTGTTCGCCGCTTCGAAGTCCTTGATGATCTCCTTCCAGACGGCGGTACGCGGAGCCGCCGTTGTTGTCCCAGAAGGTGATCTCGCCCTTGCCCGAGCCCTCGGTGCCGCTCGCGCCGCTGCCGTCGTCCCCGCAGGCCGTCGCGGTCAGCGCGAGCACCGCCGTCAGTGCGACCGCGGCAGTGGCCCGCCCGCGGGGGCGTCGGCCGGAAGAAACTCTCATGGGCTGCTCTTCTCTTTCGGTGTGCGTCATTGCGGCTCCTCGGAGATGTCGTGCGGTGGTCGGGCCTTGGTCAGGCCGTGTTCAGGCGTTGATACGGAAGTTGCCGAAGAGGGCGGTGCCGGCGGGGCCCGCCCCGGCCGGCGCGTGCGGTGAACAGGGCGAGCTGCGCCCCGACCCAGCGCCACGGCACGGCCGCGAAGACCTGGCCGGAAGGGACGAATCCGTCCCCGGTGTCGGCGGCGAACCGGCAGCGCGCCCCGGCCGAGACCTCGATCCGCAGCCGCGCCCGCCCCCCGGGCGCCGGGCGGGCGTACTCCGCGTCCCGTTCGCGTTCGGCGACCGGTTCGGCGTACCGGTGCACCAGCTGTACGCCGCCGTCGGCGCCCCGCTCCAGACCGATCCAGGAGAACGCGTCTCCCAGCACGGCGAACCCGGCCCTGGCCCCCGGCTCCGGGCTGTTGAGGGTCAGTTCGACCGTCGCGGTGAACTCGGGCGCGGGCAGCCGCTGCACCAGCACGTTCGGCAGCCGCCGCAGGTCGTTGAGCGTCGGCCGTCCGCAGGCAGGTGGCCAGCAGCCCGTCCCCGGAGTGCGGCACCGTCCACCCCGCCCGCGGGGCGGCCGTCCACTGCCACTGCCGCCCGTAACGCCCGCCGGGGAAGCTGTCGTCGGTGGCCGGAGCCGCGACCGGCTGCGGCGGCAGGTCCGGCTTCGGGTGTACGGACACGGGCTCGCCCGCGTCCCCCCATCACCGGCCACCCCGCGTCGTCCCAGCGCATCGGCTGGAGGTGCACCACCCGCCCGTACGCACCGCGCGACTGGAAGTGCAGGAACCAGTCCTCGCCGGCCCCGGTGCGCACCCAGCCGCCCTGGTGGGGGCCGTTGACCTCGGTGCGGCCCTGCTCCAGGACGACCCGCTCCTCGTACGGGCCGAAGAACTCCCGCGACCGCAGCGCCCCCTGCCAGCCGGTCTCCACGCCACCGGCCGGCGCGAAGATCCAGAACCAGCCGTCGTGGCGGTAGAGCTTCGGTCCTTCGAGGGTGAACCAGCCGGGGATCAGGTCCGCGTCGACGATCACCTCGCCCTCGTCGAGCAGGGTGCGCCCGTCCAGGCTCATCCGGTGTCCGGTCAGCCGGTTCTTCACCCCCGACCGGGACTTGGCCCAGGCGTGCACGAGGTACGCCCGGCCGCTCTCCTCGTCCCACAGCGGGCACGGGTCGATCAGGCCCTTGCCCGCCTTCACCAGGTGCGGCTCGGTCCACGGCCCGCGGATGTCCTCCGCGTTGATCTGGTGGATGCCCACGTCCGGGTCGCCCCAGAAGATCCAGAACCGGCCGCCGCTGTGCCGGATGGACGGTGCCCAGACGCCACCGTCGTGCCGCGGCTCCGCGGCCTCCTGCCCCTCCTCCGCGTCCTCCGGGTGCGCCGGCCGCTCCAGCGCGTGCCCGGTCAGCGTCCAGTTGACGAGGTCGCGCGAGTGCAGCAGCGGCAGTCCCGGCACCCGGCCGAAGCTGGAGACGGTGAGGTAGTAGTCGTCACCGACCCGCACCACGTCCGGGTCGGACCAGTCACCGGCGAGCACCGGATTGCGATACGTGCCGTCGCCCCGGTCGGCGGTCCACGGCCGGCTCACGCGCCCACCGCCTTGCGGACGTACGCCGCCGAGGCGTCCCGGTCCAGCCGGCCGTCGGCCACGACCGTGACCACGCGGCGCACGACCGTCTCCCCGGCGGGTACGGGCAGCCGGTCCGACCAGGCGAGCGCCGACCCGACGCCCGGGTACTCGGCCGTCCGTACGAACCACGGGTCGCGGCGGGTGTCCGCCGTCGCCCCCGCGAAGACCAGCGTCCAGCCGTCGCCCGCCAGGCCCAGCCAGTCGGCGGCCCGCCCGTGCACGGCGTCCTCGCCCTCCGCCGCCTCGGTGAAGGCCGTCGGAGCCGCGGCCTGCTGGGGGGCGCGCCAGAAGAAACCGCCGTACCCCGCGCCCGCCCGGCCGTTGGTGGCCGGGCTGCCGATGGACAGGTCGCCGCCCGAGGTGTTGGTGAGGGAGAAGGTGAGGTCCAGCGCCCAGGCGGTGTCGTCCAGCGCGACGGCGGCGACGGTGCGCCGCTCGTGCAGCAGCTCGTCCGCGTGGTCCGTACCGGTGCGCCAGCTCAGCTCCTCCACGAAGCCGGAGCCGTCCGGGTCGCGTTGCCGCCACTCCTGGTGGAGCTGCACGCCGTGGTTGTCGAGCTCCGTCGGGCCCCGGTCGCGTACGTAGGTGCTCCCGCCCCAGAAGTTGTGTCCCGCCACGTCCGGCACGGCGAGCCCCACCCCCAGATGGTGGACGTGGTCGTCGGGCATCTCCTCGGTGACCGCCGCGCCGCCCAGTGTCGACAGGGGGTGCTGGTACGGGCGCGGCGCGGAGCCGGGCGCCGAGCGCGGGCCGGTAGGTGTAGCGGCCGACGGGACGCCCCGAACAGCGCAGTGTCAGTGTCGAGTTCACGGTGTGCTCGCTTCGGTGGAGCGCGCCCAGGGGGCGCCCAGTTCGGAGAAGAGGGTGAGGGTCTCGGCGCTCGCGGCGACCACGCGGTCCACCCCGGTGACGATCCGGCGCGGCGCCCGCTCACCGGGCGCGGTCCGCCAGGCGGACGCGGGCAGCGCGAGGGGGTCGGGAGCGAGCCGGATCGCCTCGACGACCCGCATGAAGGCACCGGTCAGCTCCGGCGGCACGAGGAGCGGCGCGTCCTGGGCCAGGTGGCGGACCAGGTTCTCCAGCAGGTCGGTCCTGCCGTACACGGACTCCTCGGGACCGCGCCCGGCGCGCTGCACCAGCACGCGGTCCTCCTTGTACCAGAAGGTGATCCGGCCCAGTTCGCCGTGGGCGACGACGTACGGCTCGTCCGGCTCCTCCGCGCAGAGCGTCGCGGCCACCGTGACCGGGATCCCGTGCGCCGTCGTGATCCGTACGCAGGAGGTGTCGTCCGACTCGATGTCGTTGGCCCGCAGCAGCTCGGACTCGATGCCCGCCACGTCCTCGGCCCGCGGGCTCCCGGCCACCGCGAGGGCGGTGGCGACGGCGTGCGCCAGCGGATTGGTCAGCGCGCCGTCCACCACGTCGACCTCGCCCAGCGGCGGCGCCCCGACCACGGGGCCCGGGTGAAGTACGCGGTGTCCCGTACCCACGCCCCGGCGGCGCCGACGCCCAGCAGCTCGCCGATCGCGCCCCGGTCGATCAGCGACCGGATCGCGGGCAGGGCGTGCGAGCCCAGGGACTGGAAGCCGATCTGGCAGCGGGTGCCGGCCGCCCGCACCCCGTGCGCCATGCGCTCGAACTCCGCGTACGACGCGCGGGCGGCTTCTCCAGCAGCAGGTGCACCCCGCGCGAGGCCGCCGCCAGCGCCAGGTCGGTGTGGGTCTGGATGGGCGTACAGACGATCGCGATCCGGGCGCCGGTGGAGTCCAGCAGTCCGCCGAAGTCGGCGGACTGCTCGGGCGTACCGAAGCCGTCCAGCTCTTCGGCGTCCAGCGGCTTCAGCTCGCAGATCCCGGCGAGCCGGACCAGGCCCAGCGCTTCGAGACGGCGGATGTTGTGCAGGTGCCAGCGGCCGTGACCGCGTGCGCCGGCGAGTACGACGGGCAGGGGGAGGGGCAGGGGGCTCATCCCTTCACCGCCCCGGAGCTGAAGCCGGTGATCAGCCACTTCTGGATGAAGGCGAAGACGATCACGACCGGAACCGCGGCGATGACACCGCCCGCGGCCAGTGCTCCGAGATCCACGCTGTCCGCTCCTATCAGGGTGTTGAGGCCGACCGGAATGGTCTGCTTGTCCTGCTCGCTGAGGAACATCAGGGCGAACAGGAAGTGGTTCCAGCTGTGGACGAAGGCGAAGGAGCCGACGGCGATCAGGCCGGGCCGCAGCAGTGGCAGCACCACCGCGCAGAAGGCCCGGAAGCGCGAACAGCCGTCCACCCAGGCGGCCTCCTCCAGCGTGACCGGCACGTTCTTGATGAATCCGCTGATCAGGATGATCGACAGCGGCAGCTGGAAGACCGTCTCCGCGATGATCACGCTCCCCAGGGAGTTGATCATCTGGAGGTTCTTGAAGATCTCGAAGAGCGGTACGAGCATCAGCGCGCCCGGGATGAACTGCGAGCACAGCAGGGCCAGCATGAAGCCGTTCTTGATCCGGAACTCGAACCGGGCCAGGGCGTAGCCGCCGGCCAGCGCGATCCCCGTCGTCATGACCAGGGTGGCCACCCCGACGATCATGCTGTTCTCGAAGAACATCCCGAAGCTGCGCTCGGTCCAGACCTTCTCGAAGTGCTCGAACGTGATCGGCCACGGCACCAGCGAGGTGGAGCCCGCGGGCCGTACCGCGAACAGCAGCATCCAGTAGAACGGGACGAGCGTGAAGAGGAGGTAGAGGGCGAGCGGCAGGTAGATCTGCCAGCGCGGTACGTCGTCGAAGGCGCGCTCGCGCCGGTTCTTGCGGCGCGCGCCGCGGCCCGGTGGTGCGGGGGCGTCGGTGGCGGAGTCCGGGGCCGCGGGGGAGCGGGGGTCCTTCTCCGCGAGTGCTGCGGTCACTTGGTGTCGCCTCCGAACTTGCTCAGGCGCAGATAGAGGATCGAGCAGAAGAGGAGGATCACGAAGGCGACCGTGGTCAGCGCGGAGGCGTAGCCGAAGTCGTGGCCCTCGATGCCGGTGTTGGCGACGTACAGCGGGAGCGTGGTGGTGACGCCGGCCGGTCCGCCGCCGGTGAGGGTGTAGAGCAGGTCGACGTTGTTGAACTCCCACACACCGCGCAGCAGTGTGGCGAGGACGATCGCGTCCCTGAGGTGCGGCAGCGTGATGTGGAAGAACTGCCGCATCCGGCCGGCACCGTCGACGGAGGCCGCCTCGTACAGCTCCTTCGGGACGGACTGGAGGTCGGCGAGGATGAGGATCGCGAAGAAGGGGACACCGCGCCAGAGTTCGGCGAGGACGGCGGCCCAGAAGACGGTGCCGGTGTCGGAGAGCACCGAGGTGCCGTACGAGCCGATGCCCGCGTCCGCCAGGTAGCGGCTGACGCCGGTGGACGGGTTGTAGAGCAGCATCCAGATGGTGGTGGTCAGCACGCCCGACACGGCCCAGGGCGAGAAGACCATCGCGCGGGCGATGCCGCGTCCGACGAAGGTCTGGTTGACCAGCAGGGCGAGGACGAGTCCGAGGGCGAGCTGAAGGCTCACCTGGACGACGACCCAGCGGGCGCTGAAGCCGAGGGTGGTCCAGAACTGCGGATCGTCGGTGAAGATCCGGGTGAAGTTGTCGAAGCCCGCGAAGCCGTTGCGCCACGGCTTGGTGACGTTGTAGTTCTGCAGGCTGTAGTAGAAGACGCTGATGACCGGATAGGCGATGAAGCCCAGCATCAGCAGCCCGGCGGGCGCGATGAGCAGATACGGGAGCCGGCGGGGTGGTGCCCCCACGCGGCGCCCCGGCGCCCTGGGCTTGTCGGCCACGGCTGAGGCTGAGGCCATGACTGCTTCTCCGTTCTCAAGACATAAGTGCGGGTGGTGAAGCGCTTTCCGGATGTCGTTCGAGATACCGGCCATCGCTGAACAGGACAGGACAGTGCGGTGCGGTGCGGGGCGGTGCAGGACAGTGCGGTGCAGTGCAGTGCAGGACGGTGCCGTGCGGGCGGACGGCTCAGCCCGCGTACGGATCGGGAACCTCTCCGGCGGAGAGGAAAGCGAAGTCGCAGCCGGTGTCGGCCTGGGTGATCTGTTCGCTGTACAGCGCCCCGTAGCCGCGCTCGTACTTCGCGGGCGGCGGGCTCCACTCGGCCCTGCGCCGCTCCAGCTCCTCGTCCGTCACTTCGAGCCGCAGCGACCGGGCCGCGACGTCGAGGGTGATCGGGTCTCCGGTCCGTACGAGCGCGAGCGCGCCCGCCCACGTACGACTCCGGGGCGACGTGCAGCACGCAGGTGCCGTAACTCGTGCCGCTCATCCGGGCGTCGGAGATCCGCACCATGTCCCGGACCCCCTCCTTGAGCAGGTGGTCGGGGATCGGCAGCATCCCGTACTCGGGCATCCCGGGGCCGCCCTTGGGTCCGGCGTTGCGCAGCACGAGCACGGTGTCGGCGGTGATGCCGAGCGACGGGTCGTTGATGGTGCGCTGCATGGTCTTGTAGTCGTCGAAGACGACCGCGGGGCCGGTGTGGCGGAGCAGATGCGGCTCGGCGGCGATGTGCTTGATGACCGCGCCGTCCGGACACAGGTTGCCGCGCAGTACCGCGACCCCGCCCTCCTGGGCGAGCGGCCTGGAACGCGGCCTGATCACCTCGGGGTTGTGCACCAGCGCGCCCGCCAGCTGCTCGCGCAGCGAGTCGTGCGCCACGGTCGGCCGGTCCAGGTGGAGTACGTCCGTGAGCTGCGCCAGGAAGGCCGGAAGCCCGCCCGCGAAGTGGAAGTCCTCCATCAGGTACTGGCCGCCCGGCCGCAGGTTCGCGAGCACCGGCACGGTCCGCGCGATCCGGTCGAAGTCGTCGAGCGTGAGCGGCACCTGGGAGCGCCCCGCCATGGCGATCAGATGGATCACGGCGTTCGTCGAACCGCCCAGCGCCAGTCACGGTCGCGACCGCGTCCTCGTACGCGTCGCGGTCAGGATCCGCGACAGCTTCAGGTCGCGGTGCACGAGCTCGACGATCCGGCGGCCCGAGGCCGCCGCCATCCGGTCGTGCCCGGAGTCCACGGCCGGTATGGACGACGCGCCGGGCAGGGTGACGCCCAGCGCCTCGGCCGCGGCGGTCAGCGTCGAGGCCGTTCCCATGGTCATGCAGGTGCCGGGGGAGCGGGCGAGTCCGTTCTCCAGCTCGGCCATCTCGGTGTCGCCGATCAGCCCGGCCCGCTTGTCGTCCCAGTACTTCCACATGTCCGTACCGGAGCCGAGCACCTCGTTGCGCCAGTGGCCCGGCAGCATGGGCCCCGCGGGGACGAAGACGGCCGGCAGGTCGACGGACGCGGCGCCCATCAGCAGCGCGGGCGTGGACTTGTCGCAGCCGCCGAGCAGCACGGCGCCGTCGACGGGGTAGGAGCGCAGCAGCTCCTCCGTCTCCATCGCGAGCATGTTCCGGTAGAGCATCGGGGTCGGCTTCTGGAAGGTCTCGGAGAGCGTGGAGACCGGGAATTCGAGCGGGAAGCCCCCCGCCTGCCACACCCCGCGCTTCACCGCCTGCGCCCGGTCCCGGAGGTGGACGTGGCACGGGTTGATGTCGGACCAGGTGTTGAGGACCGCGACGACCGGCTTGCCCAGGTGCTCCTCGGGGAGGTAGCCGAGCTGGCGGGTGCGGGCGCGGTGACTGAACGAGCGGAGCCCGTCCGTCCCGTACCACTGATGGCTGCGCAGCTCCTCCGGCGGCCCGGCGCTCATACGGACCATCCCGCCACGAGCTCCGCGATCTCGGCGCGCCGGTCCTCGGGCAGGACACGGCTGGGTGCGCGCACCTCGCGCCGGCACAGGCCGAGGGAGGCCAGGGCCTCCTTCACCACGGTGACGTTGTCGGCGGACTGCCGGGCCGCCCGCAGCTCCTCGAAGGGGCGGATCTGCTCCCAGGTCTTCATGGCGGCCGGGTAGTCGCCCGCGCGCAGTGCGTCGAGCATGCCCAGCGACACGGACGGGGCGACATTGACCAGGCCCGAGGTGAACCCGGTGGCGCCGACCGCGAAGTAGGGAACGGCGTACAGCTCGGCGAGCCCGGCGATCCAGACGAAACGGTCCAGGCCCGCGTCCCGCGCGAAGGCGGCGAAGCGCGCCGTGTCCGGCACGGCGTACTTCACGCCGATGACGTTCGGACAGGCTTCGCCCAGCGTGGCGAGGCTCTCCGCGCTCAGCTGCGGATCACGGACGTACGGCACGACCCCGAGCTCGGGGACGGCGTCGGCGATGGCGCGGTGGTAGTCGGTCCAGTCGTCGTGCGAGACGTACGGATGGACGGGCTGGTGCACCATCAGCATCTCGGCGCCCGCGTCCCGGGCGAGCTCGGCGGCGGCGACGGCGGTCGGCACGTCGTGCCCGACACCGACGAGGACCATGGCCCGGCCGCCCGCCTCCTCGATGGTCAGCTCGGTGACGGTGCCGGCGTTCCTGCGGGGACAGCGCGTAGAACTCGCCCGTGTTCCCGTTCGGCGTCAGGGTCCGTACGCCCTCGTCCAGCAGCCGGCCGACCAGGGCGCGGTGAGCGGCGGTGTCCAGGGAGCCGTCGGCGGCGAACGGGGTCACCGGGATCGCCACCACATCGGCGAGGGCGCTCCGCAGGGCGGAGAAGTCTGTGCTGGTCATATGGGGTCCCCCTCCGGGAAGGCACGCTGGACGAAGTCGGCGATGTGGGCGTGCAGGGCGCGGGCGGCGCCCTGGGCGTCGCCGTCGAGCGCGTGCCGCAGAATCTCCATGTGCTCACGCGCCTCCTGCTCCCAGGACGGGACGGCGGCCCAGGCGACGGCCGAGACGAGGGCCGCCTGGTCGCGCACCTCGTCCAGCATCCTGGCGAGCAGCGGGTTCCCGCACGGCAGGTAGAGCGCGCGGTGGAACTCCCGGTTGGCCAGCGAGCGTTCGGCCCGGTCGGTGGCCTCGGCGGCCCTGACGAGCGCCTCGCGGGCCGCTTCCAGGGAGGCCTGCGAGGCGATGGTGCGGCGCAGCGCCTCCGGTTCGAGCAGCAGCCGTACGTCGTACACCTCACGCGCCATGGCCGCGTCGACGGTCCGTACGGTGACGCCCTTGTACTGGTTCATCACGACGAGCCCGGTGCCGGCCAGGGTCTTGAGCGCCTCGCGCACCGGGGTCTTGGACACCCCGAACTGGGCGGCCAGTTCGGTCTCGACCAGGGCTTGCCCGGGACTGAGGCCGCCGGTGAGGATGGCGTGTTTGATCCCCTCCAGCACGTACTGCGTGCGGGAGGGGATCGGGCTCGGAGCGAAAGCCATGGGCACTCACATATCTCGTGTATCGCGTCTCATATATGACGTACGAAGTACGACGCGATGAAGCTAAGCCCGCAGCCATGTGCCGTCAATGTTTCGCGCAAAAGAACTTCCGCGCCGGGCCGGTGAGTTGCCTCAGCGGGCGTACGCGTCCAGCAGCCGGTCGTACTCCGCCTTCGTCACCGGCAGTACCGTGCCGTGCCGGGGACTGGCCGGCAGCTCGAAGTTCTCAGGCACCGTCCACGTGCCCGAGCCGAGGTCGGTGGTCTCGAAGGGGATGTAGCCGCGGCCGCCGAACTCGTCGATGAACAGGTACCACTTCTCCTCGGTGTTGGACTTGAAGACCGTCGGCCCCTCACCGCGCGCGATCGCGCCCTTGCCGATGCAGTCGGCGACGAAGCCGTACGACGTGGAGCGCAGGTCGTCGGACTTCTCGGCGGTGATGAACTTGGAGCACGGGGTGGTGGAGGAGTTGTTCCGCTCGTCCTTGGTGAAGCGGTAGTAGCTGCCGTCGTGGCGGATCACCGTCGAGTCGATGACGGAGTAGCCGGGGTCGTGCCACACCTTGGGCTCGCTGAAGGTGTGGAAGTCGCGCGTCGTGGCGTACAGCATCTTGTTGTACGTGGCGCCGGTGTGGTCCGGGTCGTCGGCGGCGTACACCTTGGACGCCCAGAAGACGACGTACGAACCGAGCTTCTCGTCGTAGTACGCCTCCGGCGCCCAGGTGTTGCCCGCCGTGTCGGGGGAGACCTTCACCAGGCGCTGGTCGGTCCAGTGGACGAGGTCGGTGGACTCCCACACCATGACGGACTTGCTGCCGGTGCGCTGCACCTGGTCCCAGCTGCCGCCGCTGCCGCCGTGCATCCGCAGGTCGGTGGCTATCTGGTAGAACTTGTCGCCCTCGGGGGAGCGGATGACGAACGGGTCGCGCAGCCCCTTGGTGCCGAGCGTGGACGTGAGGACCGGCTTGCCGCCGTTCAGCTCCTGCCAGTGCAGGGGGTCGTTGCCCCGGCTGAGCGCCATCCGGACCTGCTCGCCGTCGGACGTTCCCTCACCGGTGAAGTAACTGAAGGCGTATCCGGTGTACTTCCGCTTCTTCGGCAGCGCGGGAACGGTGGCCGTGAACGTGCGGCGCGTCCGGGCCTCGCCGCGGGTGACGGTCGCGGTGAGCTCCACGGTGCGGGGGCCCTTGCCGTGCTTGGGCCGGTGCACGAGACCGGTGGCGTCGATGACGGAGGGCTCGTCGGAGGCCCAGCGGACGGCCGTGCGGTGGGAGCCCGCGGTGGGCAGCGTGAGATTTCCGCGTACGTCGTCGAGGTGGTGGACGGTGAGTTCCCGGGCGGCCAGGGTGGTGGCCGCGGTGTCGTCGCCGGGTGCCGGCCCCGCGTGGGCGAGGCCGCTCCCCGGTACGGCCAGCAGGCCGACCAGCAGGGACAGCAGGGGCAACAGGATGCGTGGGCGCAAGGGCGCGGGTCCTTTCGGGGGGTGCCGCGAGCGGCGGCGACGGGCCCGTCGGGGGTCCCCCCGGACGAAGTCCGGGGGAGTTCGGGGACACGCCCGAAGGGCGTCGGGGGTCCGGGGCTTGCCCCGGTCCGGGAAGGGGCGGGCGGAGGAAGAGCCCCGCAGGGCGCGACGCCCTGACGGTGCCGGACGCTAACCCCCCGTCCGGCGCACCGACAAGGGCCCCGGACGGAATCCGTTCGAAATCAGGCGCGGCGTTCGGGTGGCCGAACGAAAAACCTTTCGGCCGCGCTCCAAGGGGGCTGGTGTGCGCGCCCGCTGCCGATTACCGTCTCCGCTGCACAGGATTTCGTACGTCGTTCGACATATCGAACGCTTCCCTGAGGAGGGCTCCGTGAGCCGCGATCACATACCGGCCACCCGCCGAGGAGTGCTGAAGGGCGCCCTCGCGCTGGGCGCCGTCGCCGCCGTTCCCGCCGTCGCGACCCCCGCCCACGCGTCGCCGCCCCCGCCAACCCCCTGGTCTGCCACCGCGCCGACCCGCACATCCACCGCCACACCGACCGCCGTTACTACTTCACCGCCACCTCGCCCGAGTACGACCGGATCATCCTGCGCCGCTCCCGCACCCTCGCCGGTCTGGCGACGGCCGAGGAGTCCGTCATCTGGCGCCGGCACACCACCGGTGACATGGCGGCGCACATCTGGGCGCCCGAGATCCACCACATCGACGGGGCCTGGTACATCTACTTCGCCGCCGCGCCCGCCGACGACGTCTGGAAGATCCGCATCTGGGTCCTGGAGAACCGGAACGCCGATCCCTTCAAGGGAACCTGGACCGAGAAGGGGCAGCTCACCACCGCCTGGGACACCTTCTCGCTCGACGCCACCACCTTCACCCACCGGGGCAGCCGCTACCTCGCCTGGGCGCAGCACGAGCCCGGAATCGACCACAACACGGGCGTCTTCCTCTCCCGGATGGCGAACCCGTGGACCCTCACGGGACCCCAGGTGCGCCTGACCACGCCCGAGTACGACTGGGAGCGCATCGGGTTCAAGGTCAACGAGGGGCCCGCGGTGATCCGGCGCAACGGCTGCCTCTTCATGACGTACTCGGCGAGCGCGACCGACGCGAACTACTGCATGGGCCTGCTCACCGCCGACGAGGACGCCGACCTGCTCGCCCCCGGCACCTGGGCGAAGTCGCCGGTGCCGGTCTTCACGAGCAACGACACGACCCGCCAGTACGGCCCGGGGCACAACTCCTTCACCGTCGCCGAGGACGGCCGTACCGACGTCCTCGTCTACCACGCCCGGCAGTACAAGGAGATCAGCGGCGACCCGCTGCACGACCCCAACCGGCACACCCGCATCCAGCGTCTGCGCTGGAAGCCGGACGGCACCCCGGACTTCGGCGTCCCCGTCGCGGACGGACCGGTCAGGCTCGTCGGCCAGGGACGCCCCTGACGCGCCGGCGCCACTCTCCCGCCCGCGTCCGCGGCCCGGCCGCCGACGCGGGCGCAGTGCTGGGCCGTGCGCCCGGCGGCTGATTCACCGACCTCCTGCGCAAACCGTTGACGGGCCCGGCGGGCACTCGTACATTGCCCCGGCAAGCGCTTTCCTAAAACGATTCAATCGCCAGCTGAAGGGGTGAACCATGCGCACAACCAGGCATGTCGAGAGGCGTACCTTCCTGAAGGCGGCCGGCGCCTCCCTGGCGACCGTGGGGCTGACCGCTGCGGGGTGCGGGGGCGGCAGCGGCTCCTCCGGTGGCGGTCCCGTCACCATCAGGTATGCCTGGTGGGGCGCCGACGACCGCGCCAAGAAGATCAACGAGTCGATCGCCCTCTTCGAGAAGAAGCACCCGAAGATCAAGGTCAAGACGGACTTCCAGCCCTACGTCGACTTCTGGAAGAAGTTCAACACGCAGGCAGCGGGCGGAAACCCGCCGGACGTCATCCAGAACGCGGTCACCTTCCTGCGCAAGTACGCCGCCCGCAACGTGCTCCTCGACCTGAACCCCCAGGTCCAGGCGGGCAACCTCAGCACCGACAACTTCCGCGCCGGCCTGGAGAAGTTCGCCGAGATCGACGGCAAGCTGCTCGGCCTGCCGGTCGGCTCGAACTCGATGAGCTACATCATCGACGAGAAGGTCTACGAGAAGGCCGGTGTCACGCCCGAGTTCGGCTGGACCTGGGACGAGTGGTACGCCGGTCTGCAGAAGATCAAGAGCAGGACCGGCGTCCCCGGCGACTCGGGACCGCACTCGATCATGTACTACTACGACCTGAAGCTGCGGCAGCAGGGCAAGGCGTTCTTCACCGAGGACGGACTCGGCTTCCAGGAGAGCGACCTCGAAGCCGAGTGGACCGAAGCAATGAAACGAATCAGGTCCGGTGTCTACAGCGACGCCAAGAAGGTCGAGCAGATCAAGCCCAAGGCCGCGACCGCCGGGGGACTTTCGGCGGGCGAGTTCACCTGGGACAACTTCACCGTCCGCTACGCCGCCGAGGGAAAGAGCTCGTACGGCATCGCGCCCATACCGACGACCGACGGCAAGAAGACGGGCCAGTACCTCGGCTCCCTGATGCTCAGCGGCACCGCCCGCACCAAGCACCCCGAGGAAGTGGCCACCTTCATCAACTTCATGGTCCACGACCCGGAGGTGGGCCGGATCATGGGTTACGACCGCGGAGTGCTCTCCACCACCGAGCAGTTCGAGGCGTTCGAGCCCACCGACAAGGTGAGCAAGCAGATCTCGGAGTACGAGACGAAGATCGCCGAGACGGGCGTGCTCGAACCCATCACCCCGCACCCCGCCGGCGCCGATGTCATCGAGGCGGCCTTCCTGCGCCTCGCCACCGAGATGAGCCTCGACAAGGCGTCACCGGGCGAGGCGGTCGACAAGTTCTTCACGGAGGCGAAGACGGCCTTCACCGCGAACGCCTGATGGGGCGGACAGTGACGCACACCGGACACGCCCCGCCGCCGGCGCCGCCCGCGCCGAGCCCCCGCCCGGTGCCGGGCGGGGCGGCGCGGAACGCCCCGCCGAACTGCGCGCAGCAACCGCGCGAGAACCTGGCCGGCTACCTCTTCATGTCGCCCTGGATCGCCGGCTTCCTGCTCCTCACGGCAGGCCCCATGGCTGCCTCGCTCTACTTCGCCTTCACCGACTACAACCTCTTCGACGCACCCCGGTGGATCGGCCTCCAGAACTTCAGCGACATGTTCGCCGACCCCCGCTGGCAGAAGTCGGTCGAGGTCACGGTCAAGTACGTCGTCATCGGTACGCCGCTGAAACTCGCCGCCGCACTCGGCGTCGCCCTGCTGCTCGCCCAGAGCCGCCGGGGCCAGGCCTTCTACCGGGCCGCGTTCTACGCCCCGTCGCTGATCGGCGCGAGCGTCTCCGTCGCCGTCGTGTGGCGGGCGCTCTTCACCGACGACGCCGTGGTCGACCGTACGCAGCAGCTCTTCGGCATGGACGCCGGCGGCTGGGTCGGCGACCCCGACATGATCCTGTACGCCCTGGTCGCGCTCACCGTCTGGCAGTTCGGCGCGCCCATGGTCATCTTCCTGGCCGGGCTGAAGCAGGTGCCGCGCGAGCTGTACGAAGCGGCCGAGATGGACGGCGCCGGCCCCTGGCGCCGGTTCTGGAACATCACACTGCCGATGATCTCCCCAGTGCTCTTCTTCAACGTCCTGCTGGAAACCATCCACTCCTTCCAGATCTTCGGCTCCGCGTACATCCTCGGCGGCCAGGGCAACCCCTGCGGGCCCGCCGACGCCACGCTCGTCTACACCTGCTACCTCTACCAGCAGGGCTTCGAGAACAGCCGGATGGGCTTCGCCTCCGCCATGGCCTGGATGCTGCTGATAGCGGTCGGCCTGGTGACGGCGGTGCTGTTCTGGTCGCAGAAGCGCTGGGTGCACTACGAGGAGAACGCCCGGTGACCCTTACTCTCGACCCCACCTCGTCAAACCGGCGCAGGCACGCCGGATCACTCGGCTGGCACCTGGGCGCACTGGCGGTACTCGCCGTCGTGCTCTACCCGGTGGTCTGGGTGCTCGGCGGATCCTTCAAGCCCGGCAACGAGATCATCGGCAGCCTCGACCTGCTGCCGACCGATCCGATCGTGGCCAACTACACGCGGCTCACCGAAGGCATCGCGGGCATCCCCATCTCCACCTTCTTCGTCAACTCCACCATCCTGGCCGTGGGTTCGGTCGGCGGAGTGGTGATCTCCTGCTCGCTGGCCGCCTACGCCTTCACCAGGATCAGGTTCGCGGGGCGCAACCTCCTCTTCACCCTGATGATCGGCACACTGCTGCTGCCGTACCACGTCCTGATGATCCCGCAGTACGTGCTGTTCCAGAAGCTGGAACTGATCAACACGATGGTCCCGCTGCTGCTCGGCAAGTACCTCGCCGTCGACGCCTTCTTCGTCTTCCTCATGGTGCAGTTCATGCGCGCCCTGCCCAAGGAACTGGACGAGGCGGCGCGCCTGGACGGCTGCGGACACCTGCGGATCTACTGGTCGATCGTGCTGCCCCTGTGCCGCCCCGCCCTGATCACCAGCGCGATCTTCACCTTCATCAACGCCTGGAACGACTTCATGGGCCCGCTGCTCTATCTCAACGAGCCCGAGAAGTACACCGTCTCGCTGGGGCTGAAGATGTTCGTCGACCAGGACGCGGTCGCCGACTACGGCGGCATGATCGCCATGTCGCTGGTGGCGCTGCTGCCCGTGCTGGCGTTCTTCCTCGCCTTCCAGCGCTACCTCATCGACGGCATGGCCACCTCCGGGCTGAAGGGCTGAGCGGCCATGGCCCGCTTCCAGGAGCGCTTCGGCGTCTTCGCCGAGTGCCTGCTCACCGGCGTGTGGATCGCCCTCGCCTCGCTCCCGCTGGTCACGTGGCCCGCGGCGCTCGCCGCCGGGGCGCGGCACCTGCGCCGCCATCTGGCCGGCGAGGAGAGCGCCGGATGGCGGGAGTTCGCCGCCGACTTCCGTGTCGCGGCCCGCCGGGGCTGGGCCGTGGGCCTGGCCGGCTGGGCGGTGGCCTGGCTGCTGTGGCTGGACCTCGCGGCGGTACGGGCGGGCCTGCCCGGCGGCCCCCTCGTCGGCACGGTCGGCATCCTCGCCTCCATCGGCTGCGCGGTGACGGGGCTGCGGGCGGCCGCCGACTGGCAGCCGTCGGCCTCCTGGCGCGTCCTGCTGGGGGCGGCGGGCCGGCGTACGGTCCTCGACCCCGCCGGATCGCTCCTGATCGTCGGCGGGTTCGCGGTGGTCGCCGCCTCCGCCTGGTTCGTGGCGCCGCTGGCAGTGCCGGTGATCGGCGCCGTCACGGCGGCGGCGTCGCCGTGGAGCAGCGGTACGCGACCCGCTGAGGCCGCCGCCTCCCTCACCTCCACCACGCCTCACACCACGCCTCCCCCAACGGAAGGGCACAACGATGTCTCCGATCCCCCGCAGGTCCCTCCTCAAGGCGGCGGCGGTCGCCGGCGCCGCCGCCCAGTTCAGCTGGGCGCTGGGCGCCGCCAACGCCCAGGCCGCGCCCCCGGGCCGACGCCGCCGACACGGACCCCGTGACCCTGAAGTGGCTGGAGGACACCGGTCTGGGAGCCGCCCCCGGCGCCACCCTCGGAGTGCCGTGGCCCAAGGGCGCGTACGGCAAGGACCAGACGTTCACGCTCGCCACCGCCGAGGCAAGGACGTCCCCGTCCAGTCCTGGCCGCTCGCCCACTGGCCCGACGGCTCGCTGAAGTGGACCGCGCACGCCGTCGGCCCCGAGGCGACGCCCGCCGCGTTCACGCTCAGCGCCGGGGCGCCGGCCGCGCCCGCCCGCAAGGTCACGGTCTCCGGCGGCGGCGGCACGATCGACGTGTCCACGGGCGTCATCACCGCGAAGATCGGCAAGAGCGGTTCGACCCTGGTGAAGTCCGTCCGCCGTGGCGCCACCGAGATCGCCAAGGACGGACGGCTCGTCCTCCTCAGACAGGGCGAGATCGAGGACGGCGACCAGGGGAGCACGAAGTACGAACGCTTCGAGAGCGCCATCTCCAGGGCCGAGGTGGAACAGGACGGACCCGTCCGCGCGGTCGTCCGTATCGACGGCAGGCACCGCCGCGGGAACCGCAGCTGGCTGCCGTTCTCCGTACGGCTCTACTTCTACGCGGGCGCCGAGTCGTTCCGCATGGTGCACACCATCACGTACGACGGCACCCAGGAGCCCGGCAAGGCGAGCGGCGACTTCATCCGCGGCCTCGGCGTCCGCTTCACCGTGCCGATGCGCGACGAGGCGTACGACCGCCACATCCGGATCGGCGGCGACGGCACGGGCCTGCTGCGCGAAGCCGTCAAGGGCATCACGGGCCTGCGCCGCGACCCGGGGGCCGCCGTCCAGGCCGCGCAGTTCGAGGGGAAGAAGCTGCCCGACCCGGCCACCTGGGACCAGCGCGTCACCAGCCGCCTCCACCTCATCCCCACCTGGGGCGACTACACCCTCAGCCAGCTCTCCGCCGACGGCTTCACCCTGCGCAAGCGCACCAAGGAAGGTCACGGCTGGATCCCGGCCGGCGGCGGACGCCGCGCTTCCGGCTTCGGTTACGTCGGCGGGGCGAGCGGCGGACTCTCCTTCGGGCTGCGCGACTTCTGGGAGAAGCACCCCGCCGGACTCGACGTCCGCGGCGCGCACACCGACGAGGCCGAGGTCACGCTCTGGCTCTGGTCGCCCGAGGCCCCGCCCATGGACCTGCGCTTCTACCACGACGGCCTCGGCCAGGACACCTACGCCGAACAGCTCGAAGGTCTCAACATCACCTACGAGGACTACGAGCCCGGCTTCGGCACCCCGTACGGCATCGCCCGCACCAGCGAACTCCTCTTCTGGGCCCACGGTTCCACACCGGACGCCGCCGCACTGGCGCAGGAGGTGACGGCCGTCCGCACCCCGCCCCAGCTCGCCGCCCCGCCGAGGCAACTGATCAAGGCCAAGGTCTTCGGCGGCCTGTTCTCCGAACCCGACCGGTCCGTGCCCGCCAAGGCGAAGATCGAGGACCACCTGGACTTCCTCTTCACCTACTACAAGGACCAGGTCGAGATGCGGCGCTGGTACGGCTTCTGGGACTACGGCGACGTCATGCACAGCTACGACCCGGCCCGCCACCAGTGGCGCTACGACGTCGGCGGCTACGCCTGGGACAACTCCGAGCTCTCGCCCGACCTCTGGCTCTGGTACGCCTACCTGCGTTCCGGCCGCGCCGACATCTTCCGCTTCGCCGAGGCCATGACCCGCCACACCGGCGAGGTCGACGTCTACCACCTCGGTACCTGGGCGGGCCTCGGCACCCGGCACGGCATCCAGCACTACGCGGACAGCGCCAAGCAGCAGCGCATCGCCAACACCACCTACCGCCGCTTCTACTACTTCCTCACCGCCGACGAACGCACCGGCGACCTCATGCACGCCAACGTCGACTCCGACGAGACCTTCCTCGCCCTCGACCCGATCCGCAAGATCCGCACCGAGCCGTACACCCCCGACCGGCACGCCCTGTCCGTCGGCTTCGGCACCGACTGGAGCGGACTGGTCTCGGCCTGGCTCACCGAGTGGGAACGCGGCGGCCCCAAGGCGGCGAAGGCCAAGGCCCGGGTGCTGTCCACCATGGAGACGATCGCCGCCCAGCCCAACGGCTTCGTCCAGGGCAGCGGCCTGTACGACCTCGACACCGGCCGGTTCGCCGTCGCGAAGGAGGCCAAGGTCGAGGTCTCGCACCTGTCGGCGGTCTTCGGACTGAACGAACTGTGCGCCGAGCTGATCGACCTCGTCGACATGCCGGAGTTCAAGGAGGCGTACCTCGACTACTGCCGCTACTTCAACGCCACCAAGGCCGAACAGGCCGCGCGCTACGGCAAGAACTTCGGTTCGCTGATCCTCTTCCAGGGACACTCGCGGCTCGACGCGTACGCGGCGGTGCAGAGCGGCGACGAGAAGCTGGCCAAGCGCGCCTGGGAGAAGTTCTACAACAGCGACGGCTACAAGGAGTCGTCGCCGTGGACCACGGAGAAGGTGAGCGGGCCGGTCACGCTCGTGCCGGGCAGCGAGGCGAACTGGGTCTACACCAACGACACCGCGCTGTACGGCCTCGCCGCCATCGAGAACCTGGCGCTGATCGGCGACCGGATGCCGTAGGCCGTACGACCGGACGCCGCAGGCCGTACGCCGCAGACCGCGCCGGGCGCCCCGCCGTCATCCGGCACCGGCGCGGCAAGGGCAGTGCCCGGTACGTCTCCACCCGCCTCGGCGGCGGCCGGGAGCCGGACCGGGCACTGCCCTTGCCGCCGCCGAGGACGCCGGCAGCCACCTCTTCGTGCCCACCACACCGCGCCGGACACGAAGGCGCTGCTCGACGGCCCTGCTCGACGGCCGGCCGGTGAGGTGGCGGCGTACGGCTCGACAGCTGACTCAGCGTCAGAACCCGTGGGGCCGACGGGCTCTGCGGACCGGACCATTCACAACGACTCATGGACGGGCGGGCGCGGCGCGGTGGAGGCCGGGTCCGACACCCGTCGGCCGAAGGAAGAGGGCAGGGTCTTGGCCATGGCACAACCGCCGGGCATCAAGGACGTGGCCCGCGCCGCCGGGGTCTCGGTCGGCACGGTGTCGAACGTCCTCAACCGGCCCGACACCGTCGCCGGGCCGACCAGGATCCGGGTGCTGTCCGCGATCAGCCGGCTGGGATATGTGCGCAGCGATTCCGCGCGCCAGCTCCGGGCGGGCCGCAGCCGCATGATCGCCCTGCTCGTACTCGACATGGGCAACCCGTTCTTCGTGGAGGTCGCGCGCGGCGCCGAACGCGCGGCGCGCGCGGCAGGGCTCGGCGTCATGCTCTGCAACAGCGGCCAGAGCCCCGCCGAGGAGGCCGACTACCTGGGTCTCTTCGCCGAACAGCGGGTACGCGGCGTGCTGCTCACGCCTGCCGATGCCACCGGCCGCACCGTCGAGGACTTCCGCCGCCACGGCATCCTTCGACCTCGTCGACCGCGTCGCCGAGGGGCTGGACGGGGTGCTCCGTCTCCGTCGACGACGTCACCGGCGGGGCACTCGCGTACGCCATCTCGTCGACGCGGGCCACCGCGACATCGCGTTCGTCGGCGGCCCCGTCCGGCTCCAGCAGGTCAAGGACCGCCGCGACGCCGCCCGCGCGGCACTCGCCGAGGCGGGCCTGGAGCCCGGCGCGCTCACGGAGATCCCCACCGGCCGCCTCGACGTGGCGGCGGGCCGCGACGCGGGCGCCCGGCTGCTCGGCCTGCCCGGCGCGCACCGGCCCACCGCCGTCTTCTGCGCCAACGACCTGCTCGCGCTCGGCGTGCTCCAGGCGATGTATGCGGCGGGTGTCGGCGTGCCGGACCGGCTGGCGATCGTCGGAGTACGACGACATCGAATTCGCCGCCGCTGCCGCCGTCCCCCTCACCTCGGTGCGCCGGCCCGCTCCGACCATGGGCGCCATGGCCACCGGTCTCCTCCTGGAGGAGACCGGGACCGCCACCGCGCTGGACCCAGACCGCGAGCACGAGCATGAGCACCAGCGCGTGGTGCTCCAGCCCGAACTGGTCGTACGCCGCTCCACCCTGCCACCCCGAGCAGGCTGACCCGCCGACAAGTCGCCTCCGCCCAAACGGAGTTGTCCGGGCATCTCCGTCACGCCCGGACGAGGGCGGGGTCGGGCCGGGAGCCGGCCGGCCGCCGGCGCTGGACATCCCCCCGCGGCCGGAGGCGAGCAGCTCGCCGTCGTGCGCGTACCGGTCGGCCACGAAACCGGCCCGGACGTTCAGGCAGGGGAGGTCCGTGCCGTCCGTCCGGGCGACGCGGCGATCCGCACCACCGTCCGCCCGGGCGGCCGGTGCCTGCGCATCACCGTCCGCGTCACCGGCTGAGCCGTCACCGGCTGAGCCGTCACCGGCTGAGCCGCCGCCGGCCGGGCCGTCCATCACGGCTGAATGAGTAATGTCCGCAGGCCCCAAAACCTGCTTATGCTTCACGGGTGTTCGACACGCGGCACATCAAGACCTTCCACGAAGTGGTCAGGACCGGCTCGTACTCCGCCGCCGCCCGTGCCCTGGGGTACACGCAGCCCGCGATCACCCAGCAGATGAAAGCGCTCGAACGCGACGCCGGTACGCCCCTGTTCACCCGGGCCGGCCGTGGCCTGCGGCTCACCGAAGCCGGGGAGACGCTGTCGCGGCACGCGGCCGTCATCCTCGACGACATGTCCGCCGCCCGGCAGCAGATGGACTCCCTCGCCCGGCTGCGCGCGGGACGGGTACGCGTCTGCGCCTTCCCCAGCGCCAACGCCACCCTCGTCCCCGAGGCCATGGCCCTGCTGGCCGCCGGCCACCCCGGGGTGGGAGTGGAACTCCTGGAGGACGAGCCGCCCCGGTCGCTGCGGCGCCTCGTGCGCGGCGAATGCGACATCACGCTCGCCTTCACCTACCCGGGGCCGCACGAGGACGTGCCGGAGGAGGTCGGTGAAGTACCGCTGATGGAGGACCAGTTGCTGGTCCTGCTGCCGGCCGGCCATCCGCTCGCGCGGCGGCGTGCGGTGCGGCTCGCCGACCTCACGGACGAACGCTGGATCGCCGGCTGCCCCCGTTGCCGGGTCCACTTCCTGCACGAGTGCGCCGAACAGGGCTTCGCGCCCGACATCGCCTTCACCACCGACGACAACCTCGTGGTGCAGAGCCTCGTCGCGGAGGGACTCGGGGTGGCCATGATGCCGGGCCTGGTCCTCAACTTCCTCCGCCACCCGAAAGTGGCGGGGCGGGCGTTGCAGCCGGCGTCCCGGCGCCGGATTTCGGCGTACGTCCTGCGCGAGCAGCTGCGGATTCCGGCCACGGCGCTGGTGCTCGGGGAGCTCAGGACGGTCGCGGCGAACAAGATCGGTTGCTGACGGCGCCCCGCCCGTAAACCCATAAGCGGAGCTTGGCCGTTGCCGCACAAACCCTCCTTGGACGTGGCGGGCCGGGCGGCGCGAGGCTGCCCGTATGACCACCGAGAGCACAGCCATGACCGGGCGCACGACCACGCGTCTCGCCGTACTGATCTCCGAAGTCCGCGAGGCCGTCGCCCTCGGCCTGCCGCCCGACCCGACGGCGTACCTCGTCGGCGAGCGGATCGCGCCGCACCTGCGGGGCCGACGACCTGCTCACCGCCCGGGCAGCGGGCGGGCGATCCCGAGCGCTACCGCCAGCATCTGCTGCACGCCGAGCGCGACGGGAGTTTCTCGCTCGTCGCGCTCATCTGGCTGCCCGGCCAGCGCACCCCCGTGCACGACCATGTGGCGTGGTGCACGACCGGCGTCCACGCGGGCGCCGAACGCGAACGGCGCTACCGGCTGGTCCCGTCCTGCGACGGCACGGCGGCGGCGCGGCTGGTCGCGACGGAGGACGTCGTCAACCCACGGGGGACGGTGTGCGGGTTCGCGCCGCCCGGAGACATCCACCAGGTCTGGAACGCGGGCACGGATGTGGCGATCTCCCTCCATGTGTACGGCGCGGACCTGTCGCGCCTCGGCACGAGCGTCCGGCGGGTGTACGCGATGAGCCCCGGCCTCTGAGGGCGCCGCTGCCCGCAGACCCATTGACACGCGCGGAGGGCGGGCGGAAACTGCGGGGCGAACTGATCACGAACTTAAGTTCACTGAGCGAACACGTGCTCTTTCCTTCCCGTCCCCGCCCCGATCCGAAGGTTCCCCATGCCCCAGAGATCCCTGCGCCCCGTGGCGCTCGTACTCGGCCTGTGCTGGCTGGCCGTCTTCTTCGACGGCATGGACGTCAACATCTACGGCGCGGTCATGCCGCACATGCTCGACGACCAGGGCCTGGGTCTGACCCCGGCCAGCGCGGGCACCATCGGCAGCTGGACCACCTTCGGGATGCTCCTGGGCGCGCTGGCCGCCGGAAACCTCACCGACTGGCTGGGCCGGCGGCCCGTCGTGATCTGGTCCGTGATCCTCTTCTCGCTCGGCTCGGCGCTCTGCGCGCTGGCCGAGGGGCCCGCGTTCTTCGGCGCCGGGCGCTTCGTCGCGGGCCTGGGGCTCGGCGGGCTGATGCCCACCTGCCTGGCCATGGTCATGGAGTTCGCCCCGCGCGGCCGGGTCGCCCTCGCGACCGGGCTGCTGATGACCTCGTACCACGCGGGCGGCATGGTGGCCACCGGCCTCGGCCTGTCCCTCGCCCCGGCGTTCGGCTGGCGCTGGGTGTTCTGGGCCGGTGTCGCTCCCGCGGTCGTCGCCGTGCCGCTCATCGTGCGCCACCTGCCGGAGTCGCCCGGTGTGCTGCTCGCCCGCGGCCGCCGCGCCGAGGCCGACGCGATCGCCGACCGGTACGGACTGGAGCGTCCCGAGCCCGCCGAGGCGCCGGCCGCCGGGGCCAAGGGCCGCTGGGACTCGGTGCTCGCGCTGTTCGCCCCCGGCTGCCGCTGGGCGACCCCGTTGCTGTGGGTCGCGTCCTTCTGCGGTCTGCTCCTCGTGTACGGAGTCAGCACCTGGCTCCCGCAGTTGATGCGCGCCTCGGGTTACGGCCTCACCTCCTCCATCAGCTTCCTGATGGTCATCAACGCGGGCGGCATCGTCGGCATGCTGGTCGCCGGACGCACCGCCGACCGCTTCGGTGCGGTGCGCGTCTCCGCCCTGTGGTTCGTCCTGACCGCCGCCGGAGCGCTGCTGATGGGTCAGGAGCTGGGACTGGCCCTGATGTACGGCGTCGTGTTCATCACCGGCGTCTGGCTGTTCAGCGCCCAGGTGATGGTCTACGCCGCCACCAACACGGTGTACGCACCCGGCCAGCGCGCCACCGGCCTCGGCTGGGTCACCGGCGTCGGCCGGCTCGGCGCGGTCGTCGCCGGTCGCTGGGCGGAGCCCTGGTGGCCAACGGCATGCAGGACTGGGGGTTCACCGCCTTCGCGGTGGCCGGGCTCTGCGGAGCCGTGGCCATCTCGCTGGTGCCGCTGGCGGCCCGCCGGAGCAAGCGGAGCGGAGCCGGCGCCGCGGCCGCGACGGCGACCGCCTGACCGTCGGGACGCCGGCCGGTGACCGGGCCCGCGGGTAACGGTCGTTCACTCGTCCTGGATCAAAGTGCGCCGATCGATTCCGCACCGCGGTGCTGCCGGGCTGCGCTCGGGATCCGCCACCTTTTGGGGGAGGGATGATGGTGCCCGTCCCGGAGCACCCGGTCACCGTCCCGCTGCTGGAACGAGAGACGGAACTCGCCGCCGCCACGCGCGCCGTCGAAGCGCTCTGCGCGGACACGCCGGCCGGTGGAGTCCTCGTCTGCAGCGGCGAGGCCGGCCTGGGCAAGACAGCGCTGCTGTCCGAGATCCGGCGTCTCGCCGCCGGACGGTGCACGGTGTGGTCCGCGCGCGGTGGCGAGGCCGTCACCTCCGTCCCCTTCCACGTCGTACGGCAACTCCTGCAGCCCGCCCTCGCCCTGTCCGGCGCCGTGGACGCCAGGGAACTGCTCGGCGACGGGTACGAGATCATCGGGCCCGCGCTCGGCGTGGCGCCGCCCGACGGGCGGGCGGATCCCCAGGGCGTCCGTGACGGCCTGGACGCCCTCGTCCTGCGGCTGGCGGCCACGCACCGGCCGCTGGTCCTGGTGGTCGACGACGCGCACTGGTCCGATCTGGAAACGCTCGGCTGGCTGGCGTCCTTCGTCCAGCGCGAGGATCTTCCGGTGCTCGTCGTCATCGCGTACCGCCCCGAGGAACCCACCGGCGACACGGCGGAGTTCATCCGGGCGGTGGAGGCCGTCGCCCGCCAGTGCGTCTGCCTGCGGGCGCTCACCCCCGAAGCCGTGGCCGGCCTCGCACGGGCCGCGCTCGGGCAGCACGCGGACGACCCGTTCTGCCGTGAGGTGTGGGCGGTCACCGGCGGCAACCTCTACGAGACCGTGGAGCTCGTCGCCAAGGTGCGCGACGAGAACCTGGACCCCGTGGAGGGTTCCGCAGGCGCCCTGCGCGCCCTCGGCGCGTCCGCGCGCGGCACCGGCCTGATCGCCAGACTCGAAGAACTGGGCACCGCCGCCACCAGGTTCGCCTGGGCGGCCGCCATCCTCGGCACCGAGATCTCACTGGACCTCGCCGCATCGCTCGCGAGCCTGGACCGCGACCAGGCCGCCGACTGCGCACAACGGCTGCGCGCGGCCCGCATCCTGGCGGGCAGCGACCCGATGGAGTTCGTCCACCCGCTCATCGCGGGCGCCGTCTACCGCGCCATGCCGCCGGCCACCCGCACCGCCATGCACGGCCGGGCCGCCTGGACGCTCACCCGGGCCGGCCTGGGCGCCGCTGCCGCCGCCAGGCACCTCCTCGAAGTCCATCCGGACGACGATCCGGAGCTGGTCGCCCAACTGCGCGAGGCCGCCGCCGAGCACCTCGCCGTCGGTGCTCCGGACGCCGCCAGGCGCTGTCTGGAGCGCGCCCTCCTGGAGCCGCCGCTGCCCGAAGAGCACGCGAAAGTCCTGTACGAACTGGGCTGCGCCACCCTGCTGACCTCACCTGCCACCACCGTCGGTCACCTGACGGCCGCCCTCGGCATGCGCGGTCTCGACGCCGGCCGGCGCGTGGACGCGGTCTTCCGGCTGTCCCAGGCCCTCACCCACAACAACCAGACGCGGGAGGCGGCGCAGGTCGTGGCCGCCGAGGCCGCCAGGACCGCCCCGGGCCCCGCCAGGATGCGCCTCCAGGCCGTGCACTTCCTGTGGGAGGGCGTACAGGCGTCCGAGGACGACGGCCCCGGACGCTCCCGGCACCTCGCCGAGATGACCGACGGCCTCCAGGGGCGCGACAACTCCGAACGCGCGCTGCTCATACTGAGGGCCTTCGACGCGGCCGCGCGCGGGGAGAACGCGGAGGAGATCGTCCAGATCTGCGACCGCGCCCTGCTGGACGGCCGGCTCGCGCCGGGCCTCGGCTGGACCAACACCGAATGGGGCTTCGAGCCCCCGGCCCTGCTCGGCCTCGCGTACGCCTTCGCCGTCACCTCGACCGGGCGGAGAGCCTCTTCGACGAGGCACTGCGCGACTTCGAGATCTCCGGCTGGAGCGGCGGCCACCTGGCCTTCGCGCACGCCCTCGTCGGCTACCTCCAGCGCAGGCGCGGCAGGCTCGCCGAGGCCGAGGCGTACCTGCGCGAGAGCCTGCGCCTGGCCGAGCGCGTCGGCAACGGCCTGCCGATGCACTGGGACGCCGCCTGCATGCTCATCGACACGCTGCTCGCGCGGGGCAGGACCGACGAGGCCCAGGAGGCGGCCGACCGCCACGGGTTCGCCCCGCCGTACCCGTCGTCGATCGTCGTCCCCGACGCGCGGTGCGTACGCGGAAGGCTGCTGCTGGCCCAGGGGCGCACCAAGGAAGCCGTCGTCGAACTCGAAGCCGCCGGCCGGGCGTTGACGGCGCGCGGCCGGCACAACGGTGTCATGGCCCCCTGGGCGGGCGACCTCGCCCGCGCGGTGGCGCCGACGACCCCGGTCGCGCGGCGCCCTCGCCGCCTACGTGCGCGACCGCGCGGAGCGCTTCGGCACGGACACCGCCATCGGGGAGTCACTGCGCTGCGCGGCGGCCCTGGAGGAGGGGGAGCGGGCCGTGGAACTGCTGGCCAAGGCGGTCGCGTTCCTCGAAAACTCCCCCTGCGCGTACGAGCACGGCCCTGGCCCGCGTCGAGTACGGCATCGCCGCGCGCTCCGAGGACGAGCTGGCCCGGGGCCTGGCCCTCGCGGAGAAGTGCAGCGCCGACGGACTGGTGGCGCGGGCCGGGGAGGCGCTGAGTTCGCTCTGAAGCCCGTTCCGGCCTGTTCCGGCCTGTTCGGGGCTGCTTCGGACCGTTCCCCGGGATCAGCGCTCCAGCTCCTTGTGCGCGCTCTCGGGAAGCCGGAAGTACACCGCGGTGGACACCAGGCAGAGCGCGGCGACGTACCACGGGAACAGCCCCGGACGGCCCAGCTCCTTGAACAGCGTGCCCACGTACGGCGCCGTACCGCCGAAGAGCGCGACCGTGAGGGAGTACGGGAAACCGATGCCGGCGGCACGCACCCTGGCCGGGAAGATCTCCGCGTTGACCGCTGCCGAGATCGAGGTGAAGCCGGTGAGCAGGACCATTCCCGCGCACTGCACGAGCAGCAGCGACATGAAGGACCGTCGACGGAGCGCAGCAGCGGCACGCTCAGCAGCGCGAAGCCGATACCGAAGAACAGCAGCAGCGGCTTGCGGCCGTAACGGTCGGAGAGCAGCCCGCCGACCGGCTGGAGCAGCGCGAAGAAGGCCAGTGAGACGGTGCCCGCGAGCAGCGCGTCGGACTTGGCGATGCCCGCGTTCAGTTCGGCGTACGTCGGCAGGTAGGACGTCCACGTGTAGTACGCGATCGTGCCGCCCGCCGTGATGCCGCAGATCAGCAGCGACTGGCGCGGGTGGTGGCGCAGGGCGTCGAAGAGCCCCGGACGGGGCTTGCGCACATGCTCGGTGGCGAGCGTCTCCTGGGCCCCGCGACGGATCCAGAACCCGACCAGGCTGAGCGCCGCGCCCACGACGAACGGAACACGCCACCCCCAGTCCTCCATGGCCCCCTCGCCGAGACCGGCGACGAGCGCGGCGGCGATGCCGGACGCGGCGAGCTGGCCCGCGGTGGTCGAGACGTACTGGAAGCTGGAGAAGAGACCGCGCCTGCCGGGTCCGGCGGACTCCACCAGGAAGGTGGTCGAGGCGGCGAACTCGCCGCCGACGGAAAGCCCTTGGAGCAGCCGGGCGCCGACCAGCACCACAGGGGCGAGGATCCCCGCGGACGCGTACGTCGGTGTCAGGCCGACCAGCAGGCTGCTGCCGCCCATCAGGAGAATGGTGACGGTGAGCGCGGCACGCCGCCCGTGCCGGTCCGCCACGGCGCCCATCAGCAGGCCGCCGACCGGCCGCATGAAGAAGCCGACGGCGAAGACGGCGAAGGTGGAGAGCAGGGGGACGAGGGAGTTCCCGGCGCCCGGGGGGAAGATCTGGCCGGCGATGTAGGTGGCGAGGAAGGTGTACGCGTACCAGTCGTACCACTCGACGGCTTTGCCCACGGAGGCCGCGAGCAACTGCCGGACGGGGCGGCGCGCAGGGGCGAGGGTCTGTGTCATGATCATGACCCTCCCCCGGCGGAAGCGGCGTCAATCGCCCCGCTGCGGCGCCGGCGCCCAGCTCTCGCAGACGCCGGTCGCTTCCTCGCCGACCCGTACCGCCGGGGCGTGCTCGTCATCGCCCGGGCCGCCGGCCGCGCGGAACGGTCCTGGCCGCGGGAGGTACTGGCCTGATGCCGCAGGCGGCGTCTGCCGGCGCGCGGCCCTCACGGGTGTCGTCCGCGGGGCTTTTTTTGGCCGGCCGGTCGCAGGGGCAGCCTCCTGGTGCACATGCGAAGGAGGCTGAAACGATGTTCGAAGGCTTCGAAACCGGGCGGGTTCAGACCGGTGAGGCATCCGTCTTTGTCCGCCACGGCGGGGAGGGCCCGCCGGTGCTGTTGCTGCACGGCCACCCCCGGACCTCCGCGACCTGGCACCGCGTTGCCCCGCTGCTCGTCGAACGGGGTTTCACGGTCGTCTGCCCCGACCTGCGGGGGTACGGCCGGTCCCGCGGTCCGGCGCCCACCGCGGACCACTCGGGTCATTCCAAGCGTGCCGTCGCCGACGACATGGTGGCGGTGATGCGTTCCCTCGGGCATGCCCGGTTCGCGCTCGCCGGTCACGACCGCGGGGGCAGCGTCGCGTTACGTCTCGCCCTCGATCACCCCCGCGCGGTGTCCCGGGCGGCATTCATCGACTGCCTGCCCGTCACAGAGCACCTGTCCCGCATCACCGCCGAGTTCGCCACGCAGTGGTGGCACTGGTTCTTCTTCGCCCAGCCGGACGTACCCGAGCGGGTCATCAACGCGGACCCGGACCGCTGGTACCGCGGCGACCCGCGGAGCATGGGGCAGGAGAACTACGACGAGTGGCGGGAGGCCACGAGGAACCCCGACGTGGTGCGGGCGATGCTGGAGGACTACCGGGCCGGCCTCACCGTCGACAGGCACCACGAAGAGGCCGACCGGGCCGGCGGGGTGCGGGTCCGGTGCCCCGCACTGATCCTGTGGTCGCTCCGGGACGATCTCGAAGAGCTCTACGGAGACCCGTTGGAGATCTGGCGGCACTGGGCGCCCGACGCACGCGGCCACGGCATCGACTCCGGGCACCACGTGGCCGAAGAGGCCCCGGACGCGCTTGCCGCCTCCCTGGGAGACTTCTTCGGCGGCTGACCCGGGCGAGAACGACCGCCCCGGCCGCCTCCCGCCCGGCTCGGGAGGTCCGGCCGGGGCGCTAACGCCCGGAGCAGCGCAGGCTCTTCAGGTCGACGGTGTCGCTCATCGTCCGCATTCCGAGGTCGTTGGGGTGGAGGTGGTCGCCGCTGTCGTACGCCGGAAGGATCCGTGACGGCGCGGCCGGGTCCTTGAGCGCCCCGTCGAAGTCGACGACCGCGTCGAACACGCCGCTGTCGCGGATGAAGGCGTTGACCTCCTGCCGTACGGCCTCTCCCGCCGGCGTCCACTCCCGCCAGCCCTCGTACGGCATGACGGTCGCCCCGACGACGCACACCCCCGCGGCGTGCGACCTGTCGACGAGCTGCCGGTAACCGGCGATCAGGTCGGCGGCCGTCGGCGCGGGCACGGCCTTGATGTCGTTGACCCCTTCGAGCAGGACCATGGTGCGCACGCCCCGCTGCGAGAGCACGTCCCGGTCGAGGCGTTTGAGCGCGCTCTCGCCGGCGCCGTCCTTGAGGACCTTGTTGCCGGAGATGCCTTCGTTGGCGACGCCCTTGATGCGCGAACCGGGGTCGGCGTCCAGCCGGCGGGCCAGGAAGTCGGGCCAGCGGCGGTTGGTGTCGCGGGTCGAGATGGCGCCGTCGGTGATCGAGTCGCCGAGCGTCGCCACGGCGCCGGTGCCGCGCCGGGCGCCGACCGTCACCGCGTCGAGGTAGAACCACGAGGTGATCTTCTGGGTGTAGGGCGTGGCGGAGTCGTCCGCGGCGTGGTCTCCGGCGGGCGCGATGTACGAGGTCTGCAGGGCCATCTTGTGGCCGGTCGCGGCGCCGCCCGCCTGCCGCACGTACACGCTGACGGCCAGGTCCGACTGCGGCCGGACCGTGCCGGGCAGCGGGTCGCTGTGGACGGACCCGCCGGGCGGGACGGTGACCGAGGGCGATCCGGCGAAGGACAGCGGCCGGTTGGTGCCCGGCACCAGCGCGGCGCCGGTGGCGCGCAGCCCGGCGTAGGCGCGGCCGAATGTCACCGGCTGGTCGCCGAAGGCGTTGGAGAGCCGGATCCGCAGCCGCTGCGCCCGCGCTCGTGTGCACGACGAGCCGGTACGTACGTTCGGGGAGCGCGCCGGCGGTGGACAGCCGGTCCGTGCTGGCGGCCCAGGTGACGACGGGGGTGGTGCCGCGCGCGGCGGAGGCCCCGGGGGACGGGGAGGCGGCGGACGGCGGCCCGGAGACGAGGAGTGTTCCGAGCACGACGGCGACGGCCGCCAGGGAGGGCGGGGCGTGCGTGCGCAACACGGGTCTGTTCATGGCGCGGAGATCCCTCCCCTGGGCATGGACATGCCGGAAACGGCACTCAGGGAATTGACTCCCGGCGCGGCACGTGTTGTCCAGGGTGCGAAACCGGCAGCGGTGGCTCGCGCGAAGGGGGTCAGGACCCCTGATGCGGCACAGTGGACCACGCCGGAGCGGTGTCCGCGATGCGGCACGCCATCAGGTAGAGCGGAATCGGCGGCGTGTACGGCGAGCTGCCTTCCGGCGAGTGGATCAGGCGCGGGCGCGTCGCGGGCACGTACACCCCGGGGACGTACTGGGCCGGCTGCGGCCAGAGGAGACCGTGGTCGGACTCGGCCGGCACGACCCACCACCACCAGTCGGTCTCGGCGAAGACGCAGTGGGCCGGGACAGATGCGCCATCATCCGGAATCCGTGCCGAGCGGGAAGGCCCACCGCGTCGCAGCCGAGCGGTGCGGAGAGGCCGGGCGGCACGGGCAGCCGGACCCGCCCGCCGCCGTGCTCGCCCTGCTCACTCGGCCCGCCGTGCTCACTGCCGTCCGCCGTGCGCGCGGTTCGCACGGCGGCGGGCGCGCGAAAGGCGGCCGGCCGGCAGGCTGGTCATCACGGACCTCAGCAAGGAAGCTCCGCCCAGACGATCCGTCCGGGGCCGTCCGCGACGTCGCGCGTTCCCCAGAAGCTGCTCAGGGCGTCGACGAGCTGCAGCCCGCGCCCGTGTTCCTCGTGGCCGGCCTGGCGCAGCTGCGGCCCGGTGGGACGCATTCCCTGGTCCTTCACGGCGACACGCAGCCGGCCGTCGCTGTCGCGCAGTTCGCACGCGACGTGCTCGCTCGCGGTGTGCAGCACGGCATTGGTGAACAGTTCGGTGACGATCAGGGCCGCCGTGTCGCAGGCGTCCTCGTCGACGTCCCACTGCGTGAGCTGCTGCCTGGTCAGGCGCCGGGCGGCGGCCACGAATTCCGCTCGTGCGGGTAATTCGAATCCGTACCGGCGTATGGCTGTCCCCCGGCATAGGTCCATGAGCTGGGGGACGAGCGCAGTGCCTGGTGCCACGAGCGTTTCCTCACGGTGGGGGGGGCAGCGCCGGACAACTGCCTCCCCCCGGGGGCGGCGTGCGGCATCCGCGTGAACTGGTTCGCCACTCAACTCTCCTCCTGAACCCGACACTTGGCAAGAGGCACTGTGAAAATTGCAGAGTGTCGTTTCTTTGCTCGCGGCCGCGTGGCACACTGCTCGCAACAGCCCATGGGGAGGTCTGAAGTGAGTGAACCGCGGTCCGCCCCGACGGTGGGACAGGTCGTCCTCGGCAAGCGTCTGCTGGACCTGCGCGAGAGAGCCGGCCTGAGCCGCGAAGAGGCCGCCAGGGTGCTCCGCGTCACCCCGGCCACCGTCCGCAGGATGGAGACGGCCGAGGTAGCGCTCAAAATCCCTTACGTACAGCTCCTGCTGCAGGCGTACGGCCTCCCCGGGGAGGAGATCGCCTCCTTCGTCGAGCTGGCCGAGGAGGCGAACAGGCCCGGCTGGTGGCAGCGGTTCCACGGCATCCTGCCCGACTGGTTCAGCATGTACGTCAGCCTGGAGGGTGCCGCGTCACTCATCAGGGCGTACGAACCGCAGTTCGTACCGGGTCTCCTGCAGACCGAGAATTACGCCCGCGCCATCATGCGCAGCGGAGCCGTCGGCCAGACCAGGCCCGACGCCATCGAGCGGCACGTGGCCCTGCGCATGGAACGCCAGAGCCTCCTCACCCGCCCCGACGCCCCGAAGCTGTGGGTCGTCATGGACGAGACGGTCCTGCGCCGGCCCGTCGGCAGCCCGGACGTGCTGGGGGAGCAGATCGACCGCCTCCTGGAGGCCGTCGACATGCCCAACGTCACCTTGCAGATCGCCGAGTTCGTGACGGGGCACCATCCCGGAACCTACGGCCCCTTCGTCCTCTTCCGCTTCGCCGTGCCGGAACTCCCGGACATGGTCTACAGCGAGTACCTGACCGGCGCGGTCTATCTCGACTCGCGCTCCGAGGTGGCGTCCCACCTCGAAGTCATGGATCGCATGGCGGCTCAGGCCGCGACTGCACAACGCACGAAGGAGATCCTCAAGGATCTCCGCAAGGAGCTGTGATGGACCGGATATACAACGGCATGCCCGCGAACGACCTGCCCGCGGAGGGCTGGTACAAGCCGTGGAGCGGCGGCAACGGCGGCAACTGCATCGAGGCCATGAAGCTGGCCGACGGCAGGGTCGCGGTCCGTCAGTCAGCCGACCCCGAGGGCCCCGCGCTGATCTACACCCCCGGTGAGATCGCCGCCTTCATCCAGGGAGCCAAGGCCGGCCAGGCGGACTTCCTGCTCACCTGAACCACCGTGCCGCCCCGTTCCTCACCGTTCGCCGTCCACCGCTACCCACGGAGCGCCGTATGACCGGGCAAGACCACACCGCCGTCGAGATCGACACCAGCAAGCCGCACCCGGCGCGCATGTACGACTGGTTCCTGGGCGGCAAGGACAACTACCCGGTGGACGAGGAGATGGCGCGCCAGCTCCTGGCCCTCGATTCCCGGGGGCGCGACATGGCGCGGGTCAACCGGGCGTTCATGCACCGTGCCACGCGCTGGCTCGCCGAGAACGGCGTACGCCAGTTCCTCGACATCGGCACGGGCATACCGACCGAGCCGAACCTCCACCAGGTCGCCCAGCGGACCGCGCCCGACGCGCGCGTCGTCTACTGCGACAACGACCCGATCGTGCTCGCCCACGCGGAGGCGCTGCTGCGCTCCGCCCCCGAGGGTGCCACCGAGTACATCCAGGCCGACGCCCGCGAACCCGATCTCATCCTGGAACGGGCCGGCAAGACGCTCGACTTCACCCAGCCGGTCGCGCTGTCCCTCGTCGCGCTGCTGCACTTCGTGGGCGACGAGGACGGTGCGCACGCGCTGGTGAACCGCCTCATGGACCGGTTGCCGTCCGGCAGCTACCTGGTCCTTTCCCACGTCACCGGGGACTTCGACCCCGAGGGTGCGGCGAAGGCGTCCGCGATGTACTCCGCGCGGGGCCTCACGCTGCGGCCGCGCTCGCGTGAGGAGTTCGCCGCGTTCTTCAACGGCTTCGAGCTGGTCGAGCCGGGCGTCTCGCTGGCCGCCGACTGGCATCCCGAGCTCGGCGAAGTCATCGAGACCGCGGGCGACGACCCGATCCCGGGCTACACGGGCGTGGCCCGCAAGCTCTGACGACGGCCCCGCCGGCCCGCCCTCCTAGCCCGCGGGCCCGGCGCCGGTGAGGCCGTCGAGTACCGACGTGACCCGGGTCCAGGTGGCGAAGTCGCGCTCCAGGGGCGGGACTTCCGCGCCGCCCCCGGCACCCCACTCCGCCGCGATCGCCACCGCGTCCCGCCCGCTCGCAGCCCCCGCGGCGAGCGCCGCCGCGCCGAGCGCGACCAGTCGCGGCCTCGGGGATCAGCAGCGGACGCCCGGAGAGGCGTCGTACGGTCTCCACCCACGTACGCCCCCGGGCTCCGCCCCCGACCAGGCGCAGCGGGCGCGACGCCACCGCCGGATCGGCGGGATCGAGGCCGCAGGCACGCAGTACCTCGTCCAGGGCCCGCAGCACGGTCACCGCCGCGCCCTCGTAGGGCGGCGCCCAGGAGCTGGCTGCGGGGTGGTGTGGTGGCGCAGGCCGGTCAGGAGGCCGGAGGCGGCGGGCAGGTCGGGGGTGCGTTCGCCGTCGAGGTAGGGGAGGAGCACCGCCTCGCCGCCCGGCGCGGCGTCGTCGCGGTCCAGGCCCAGGAGGGCGGCGACCCTGTCGACGGCGAGGGTGCAGTTCAGGGTGCAGGCCAGCGGCAGGTAGCCGCCGTCGGCGGCGGCGAAACCGGCCAGCGCGGGCGAGTCCGGCCGGGTGCGGGTCGCGCGAACACCGTGCCGGACGTGCCCAGGCTGAGCACCGGATGGTCCAGCAGCCCGGCGTCGCCGAGACCCAGCCCCACCGCCGCGGCCATGTTGTCGCCCGTACCCGCCGCGACGGCGATCCCGGCGGGCAGGCCGAGCTGTCCGGCCGCCGCATCCGTGAGGGAGCCGATGCGGGTGGCTCCGGTGGGAGCCACGGGCGGCAGCAGTTTCTCGTCCAGGCCGGCCAGGCCGAGGAGCTGCGGGTCGTACGCGCCGGTGGCGGTGGAGTACCAGCAGGTGCCCGAGGCGTCGCCCGGGTCGGTCGCGGCCACCCCGGCGAGGCGCTCGGTGAGGAAGTCGTGGGGGAGGCGTACGGCGGCGGCCGACTCGGCGGCGTACGGTTCGTTCTCGCGCAGCCACCGCCACTTGGCGGCCGTCATGGAGGCGACGGGCACGGATCCGGTGCGCGCCGTCCACGCGGCCGGGCCGCCGAGCGCCTCGGTGAGGGCGGCGGCCTGCGGGGCCGAACGGGTGTCGTTCCACAGCAGGGCGGGCCGCAGCGGGCGCCCGGCGCGTTCGAGGACGACCAGACCGGTGCTGCTGGCCGGCGACCGCGATGCCGGTGACGGCGGAGGCCGGTACGCCGGACTCGCGGAGCCCGGCGGCGACGGCGGCGACCAGGGCCTGCCACCACTCCTCCGGGTCGCTCTCGCGCGCGCCCCCCTCGCCCGTGACCCGGTGCGGCGCACGACCGACGGCCAGCAGCCGGCCGGTGGCGGCATCGGTGAACGCCGCCTTCGTGGACTGCGTGGAACTGTCCACTCCGATGACGACCCTGCTCGGCTGCATGGGACCCCTCACTTCCTCGGCTGCGTGTCTTCTCATGGCTTCCGCGCCTTCTCGGCTTCTTGGTCTTCTGTGGAACAGGTTGGTCGTGCAGTATTAGTCATGTCAACAAACAAATGGAGGTCGGTCACATGTCGGAGCGCTTCACCCCCACCCCTGACGACAAGTTCACCTTCGGTCTGTGGACCGTCGGCTGGCAGGGCGTCGACCCCTTCGGTACGGCGACCCGCCCCGCTCTCGACCCGGTCGAGTCCGTCCGGCGCCTCGCCGAGCTCGGTGCCCACGGCGTCACCTTCCACGACGACGACCTCATCCCCTTCGGCTCCACGGACGCCGAGCGCGAGGCGCACGTCAAGCGGTTCCGCCAGGCACTGGACGACACCGGCATGAAGGTGCCGATGGCCACCACGAACCTCTTCACCCACCCCGTCTTCAAGGACGGCGCGTTCACCGCCAACGACCGCGACGTACGCCGCTACGCCCTGCGCAAGACGATCCGCAACATCGACCTCGCCGTCGAACTCGGCGCCACCACCTACGTCGCCTGGGGCGGCCGCGAGGGCGCCGAGTCCGGCGCCGCCAAGGACGTGCGCGTCGCCCTCGACCGCATGAAGGAAGCCTTCGACCTCCTCGGCGAGTACGTCACCGAGCAGGGCTACGACCTGCGCTTCGCCATCGAGCCCAAGCCCAACGAGCCGCGCGGCGACATCCTGCTCCCCACGATCGGTCACGCGCTCGCGTTCATCGAGCGCCTGGAACGCCCCGAAATGGTCGGTGTGAACCCCGAAACCGGCCACGAACAGATGGCCGGGCTCAACTTCCCGCACGGCATCGCCCAGGCCCTGTGGGCGGGCAAGCTCTTCCACATCGACCTCAACGGCCAGACCGGCATCAAGTACGACCAGGACTTCCGCTTCGGCGCCGGCGACCTGCGTCAGGCCTTCTGGCTCGTCGACCTGCTGGAGACGGCCGGCTACGAAGGCCCCCGCCACTTCGACTTCAAGCCGGTGCGCACCGACGGCATCGCCGGGGTGTGGGCCTCCGCCGCCGGCTGCATGCGCAACTACCTCATCCTCAAGGAGCGGGCCGCCGCCTTCCGCGCCGACCCGGCGGTCCAGGACACGCCTGCGCGCCTCCCGGCTCGACGAACTCGCCGAGCCCACCGCCGAGGACGGCCTCGCGGCCTCCTCGCGGACCGCGGGGCCTATGAGGACTTCGACGTCACGGAGGCGGCCGAGCGGAGCATGGCCTTCGAGATGCTGGACCAGCTGCACTGGACCACCTGCTGGGCGTACGCCCGTAACCGGGGTCAGTGCGCCGCCGGGTCGGCCAGTACCTCCCGTACCACGCACCGCCGCGCCGCGCGCCGCGTCCCCCGTCAGGGACGCGGCGCGCAGCCGGCCGTCGGGCCCGGACCACAGGCCGGACACCACCCGGCGGCTCAGCTCCCGGTCGGCGGGGGGCGACAGCCACGGCATCAGCGTCCGGTAGATCCCGCCGAGCACCACCGCGTCCGGATCGAAGAGCCACCGCGCCGGACAGTACGAGCCCCAGCATGGCCCCGGCCTGCCGGATCGCGGCCACGGCCCGCGCGTCGTCCGCGCGCGCCCGGGATTCGAGCTCCGTCACCCCCGGCAGCCCGGCACTCTCGTCGATGCCCGCCGCCCGCAGCGGCGCGCTGCCCGGCGTACTGCTCCAGACAGCCCCGCGATCCGCAGCGGCACTCGGGCCCCTCCGGGTCCACCACCACGTGCCCGATCTGGCCGCGTTCCCGTGCGCGCCGCGCAGCAGTTCGCCGCCGAGGACGAGCGCGCCACCGACGCCGATCTCCCCGCTGAGGTAGAGGAACGTCCGCTCGCGGCCGAGATCGCCGAACCACAGCTCGGCCAGTGCCGCCAGGTTCGCCTCGTTGTCGGAGCCGACCGGCAGTGCCCGCGGTCCGGGCAGCAACTCCGCCAGCGCCCGCGCGAAGTCGGTCCTCGGCCGCGACCCCGTTCCACCCCAGGTTGGGCGCCTGGCGGACCGTACCGCCGGAGACCAGGCCGGGCAGTGCCAGCTGCACGCCGACCGGCCGCAGGTCGAGCCCGGCCGCCGACTCCCACGCCCGCGACGCGATCAGGGCGGCGCGTGCCAGGACTTCGGCGGGCTCGGCGCCGCGGTTGTCGGTGTGCTCGGTGAGCCGTACCCGGTCGCTTCCCGACAGGTCCGTCACGCACACCGACACGTAGTCGATGTTGACCTCGACGCCCAGCCCGGCCACGCCGGTGCGCGCCACCTCCAGGACGGTGCCGGGCCGCCCCGCCTGCCCGCTGAACGTCTTCCCCGACTCGGTGAGGAACCCGCCGGCCAGCAACTGCTCGACCAGCGAGGAGACGGCGGCCCGCGTCAGCCCCACCCGGGCCGCGACGGCGGCACGCGTCACCTCGCCCCCGTCGTGGACGGCGCGCAGCACCAGGCTCAGGTTGTGCCGGCGCACGGTGTCCTTGTCGGCCTTGGGTTCCAGCCGCGGGGGGTTGCTCTTCATGGCACCGAGAGCCTAGGCGACGCCGCGCGGCGGGCGGCCCCCGGGCATTGACAGTGGTGGGAGGCAGGAGGCAGGGCATGACGAGCACGTCAGCCGTTCTCGAGAACACCGCCGCGTACGCCGAGGCGGAACAGACCGCGACGCGCGCGGCCGCCGCCTGTTGCGGCCGGGGCGACAGCGCCCTGGACGTCGTCGCGTACGACCGGCTGGTGCGGGCGGTCGAGGGGTACGAGCAGGCGCATCCGGACGAAGTGCCGCCGGCCACCTTCGAGGTGCGCGGCGCCGCTCGACGGCCCGGAGAGGCCGCCTCGATCACGAAATCCAGCACTTCGTTGGGCCGTAGAGCGAACTCCGCGACGGCGTCTCCGTCTTCGATACGCAACTCGATCGGGCTCTGCAACCGCAGGGGCGTCCCGTTGTCGTTGCCTTTGGGAATGAAGAAGACCGCCCCGTCCCGCTCCTCGGTCGAGTGAAGACCGTCACCGCCCTCACCGGGCGGCCCGCCACCCCGGACGAGTTCGCGGTGATGGTCGCGGACCTGCTGCCGGGGGCCCAGGCGTTCCGCCCCGGGTGGCTGTGGGCCTCGCGAGCGCCCCCGCGTCGGTCCGGGATCATTTTCCGCGGGGCCGGTCGGCGCCACGCGTGCATCATGCACGTTCTGACGGAAATCCCTTATCGGGCGTGATGGACGCGGGTAGCCTGCCTGGCATGCCAGAGACGGGGACGGCTTTCACCGGTGCGCGCGAACTGCTGTCCACGATCAGGGAGTTGACCCAGCGGCGCCGGTTCCTGGCCAGGACCTCGGACGACGAAGTACGGGGCGAACGCCCACTGCCGTTGGTCTGCCTGGTGCGCGAGCGGGGTCCGAACGACTTCCTCCCCGTTCTCAAGGAGCGGCTGGAGGCGCCCGACCACCGGTCCTGGGTACCCCACGCCTGTATCGACGCCGAGTCGGTGAACGGTTCGGTGGCGGTCCGCTGGGAAGGCACGGCCGACCGGTCGCTTCCGCTGATCCCGCTGCTGGACGAGCTGATGACCGAGCTCGCCACCGACCGCTTCGGCCCCGGGCGTCCCTTCCGCTTCGACTACTACCGGCTGACCGACTGGCTGACCGGACAGCGTCTGTCCCCCACGCCGGGACGCCGCGATCAACAACTGGCCGCCCTGCTGCGCCAGTGGGGCGGCCGGGCGCACCGGTCGGACCGGGCCGCGCTCACCACCGCCATGGCCCGCCACCCCCCGTCCCCCTGAACGTCAGTCGGGTCCGACCTGTATCTGTTCGTGGAGGCCGGCCGCCGGATGGGGTTGCGCTGGCTGGGGCGGCGCAGCCCCGGCCTGGGGCGGGAGGCGCGCTGGTTCATGCGCCGGCAGCCCTTCATGGTTCCCCGCCACTCCACCAGCTTCAGGGGGTTCGCGGAGCGGCTCACGGAACGCAGCCGGGAGTCGGAGAACCCGGAGCAGATCAAGAAGCTGCTGGTGCACGCGTTCCTCGAAGACCTGCGACGGGCGTACCGCCGTCGGCGCTGGGTCGTCTTCCCCAAGCGCTCCGGGTGGCGCCGCACGGCGTACACCACCGTCCTGCTGGACAACGTCACGGAGGAGAACGGCGGCTGGGAACTCCTGCGGCTGATCAGCGAGGTCCGCAACGAGACCGGGGAGCTCGACCCGCTTCTCGTCGTCGCGGCGAGCAACGAGCGCCCGGCGGCGCTCGACGCGGGAGACTCCGGCAGGCTCTACAGCCCCCAGGAGGCCGGCGACGCGCTGAAGACCTGGCTGGACAACCTGCCCAGCAAACGGCAGCGGCTGGCGGAGAGCGCCCGCTACCTGTGGATCGGCCTGCCGCCCGCGCGGACGCCCCGGGACGGCGCCCACGGCACCGGGGAGGGTGAGGAAGACTTCGGGCCGCCCCCGGCCCCCCTGCTCTCCCGACGGGGCGTCGGCGAGACCCTGCTGGCGCTCGCGACGGTGCTGGTCCTGCTCCCCGTGACTCAGAGCGCGATCGGTTCGTGGGCCGCCGAGTGCGTCTACTTCCGGTCCGGCTTCCACGACGGCGTCTCGGTGAAGACCGTCGAGATCGAGCCGGACGACCGCCAGTGCATCGGCTACAGCGACAACGCCGTGCAGGTCTTCGGCACCAACGAGCGCCTGCGGAAGGCGCAGCAGGCCATCTTCGCGCAGAACGAGACGGCGGAGAAGCTGCGCAGGCAGCAGTCCGGCCGCCCGTACCTCAGCATCGTGCACTTCGTCGGGCTGACGCACCGCGATGCCGCCCCGGACACCGACCACGCCGCCGCCGAGGAACTCGAAGGGCTGCTCCTGCGCCAGCGGGCACAGAACGTCAAGTCCAAGACGCAGCCCCTGCTGCGCGTCATCGTGGCGAACGGCGGGGACGGCATGCGCAAGGCGCCGGAGGTGGTGCGCGAGATGCTCCGCCCGCTGTTCGACGCGGACCCCTCGGTGGTGGGGGTGATCGGGCTGGACCGCACGGTCGAGGAAACCGAACGGGCGATCACCGAGATCGGCCTGGCCGGGGTTCCGACGATCGGCACCACGCTGACCGGCTCGGGGCTGGGCGACCGGTCGCCGCTGTACTTCCAGGTGGTCCCGGACAACACGGTGCAGGCCCGGCTGATCGCCGAGTACGCGGGGCATCTCAAGGCGCGGAAGGTCACCCTGTACCACCCCCGCAGAACGGACAGTTACATCGAGACGCTGGTCGAGGCGGCCGGCACCGAACTGGGCGCCCTGGGCGTGCCCGTGGCGGAGACCACGTGGCAGGGGTCGGCCGGTGAGGTGGCCTCCCTGTGCGCGGACGACGTGGACCGGAGCGACGAGATCGCCTACTACACAGGGCGCGAGGACGACTTCGGGGACTTCATCCGGTCCGTGACCAAGGGGTGCACCAGCCGGCGGAAACTGCCCCTCGTCGTGGCCGCCGACGCGGTCTCCCGGTTCGTCGCGCAGAAGGAGAACCGCCGGCACGACTCGCTCGCGGGCCAGCCCATGTCGTACGTGGGGATGGGCAGCCTCGTCACGCTGGCGGCGCTCGTGCGCCGAGGAGGGGCGCCCCGCACCCCTGCTGGGGGCGGGAACGCCGCTGGACGCGTTCTGCGCGGGGTACGGGAGTCTCCGCACGGAACTCGTGAAGACGCTCCCCGCCGAGGAGTCGCCCCAGACACCGTGGCCGGCCGAGCGCACCGGAACGCCTACGACGTGGCGGGGCTGCTCGTCGAGGCCACTTCCACGCTGCACGAGCGGCTGGTACACACCGGCCAAGGGGGTGGCGCCGCACCGGGCGGCGGTCGCCCAGCAGCTCCGGGAAGCCACCTTCCAGGGCGCGACCGGGGAGGTCGACTTCCGGACCTCGCGCATCGGCAACGAGCGCAACCTCGCGGTCCTGCGGGTCTCCGACATCCACGACCTGGACGCCGCGCCCACGCGCGCGTACATGAAGGGCGACTCTTCGACCCCCACGCAACCGCGCGACCCGGACACCGGCTGCCCCGGGTAGGAACGGCCCGGCGCCCGCCGCTCAGCGCCCGCCCTCCTGCCGTCCGCCCGCACCCCCGCCCCCCCGGCGGCACCGGCGTCACGCGGAACGCCTTCACCGCGCCGGCGCCGCCGCCCGCGCCGATCGTCCGGTACCCGACCGTGTGCGAGCCGCACTCCGGTGCCGGGTCGCCCCACGGCACGACACGCGGCGTGCCCGGCTTGCCGTCGTACGACTGGTGGTCACGCGGTGGCGGGAGCCTGCGGGCGCGGTCAACGAGGCGTAGAAGGAACCGGGTTGTCCGTGGGGGAGACGGTGAGCCGGACGGGCGCCGTCGCCACCGGTTCCGGCAGGCGCAGGCCGGGCCCGCCGGGCGTGAGGGAGCCGAGGACGCTCGGGCGGCGGGCGCCGGTGCACGAAGGGACCGTGCCGGGCAGGCCGTGTGCGGTCAGCCAGCCCAGGACGGCGAAGGCGTACGCCTCCTTGGCGGCCGACGCCAGCCCGAGCTCGTCCGACGTCCGCAGCGGTACGCCGGCCCCGCGCGCCGAGCTCCTCGCGCAGCCACTCCATCAGTACCGGATTGCGGGTGCCGCCACCCGACGCGATCACCTCGGTCGCCCCGAAGGGCCGGACGGCGTCGGCGACGGTCCGTGCCGTGAGCCGGGTCAGGGTCGCGACGACGTCCTCTGCGGGCAGCGAACCGAAACCGGCCAGCGCGGTGCGCAGATAGGGCAGGTGGAACAGCTCCTTGCCCGTCGTCTTCGGCGCCGGCCCGGCGTAGTACGGCTCGTCCAGCAGCCGTCGCAGCAGCGGCGTGCAGACACTGCCCCGGGCGGCGAGGGCGCCGTCCCGGTCGAAGGGGTACGCCGCCCCGCCGCCCGCCAGGTCCCGCACCGCCGCGTCGATCAGCGCGTTGGCGGGCCCGGTGTCGAAGGCCAGCGGTTCGTCCGGGCTTTCGCCGGCCACGGTGATGTTGGCGATGCCCCCGAGGTTCAGCGCCACCGGGACACCCGGCCGCCCGCGCAGCCACATGAACGTCGACTATGCTCACCAGCGGCGCGCCCTGGCCCCCGGCGGCGACGTCGCGCGGACGGAAGCCGGAGACGACGGGGCGGGCCGTGGCCTCGGCGATCCAGGCGGGCTCACCGATCTGGAGCGTGCCGCGAACCCGGCCGTCCTCGGCCCAGTGGTAGACGGTCTGCCCGTGCGAGGCGATCAGGTCGCCCGCCCGCCGCACAGTTCGCGGTCGGCCCGGACCGCCGCCCCGGCGAAGGCCTGCCCGATGCGCGTCTCGAGCCGGCACACGGCGGCCAGGGTGGTCCCGGCGGGCGGCAGCGCCTCGGCCAGCGCCGCCCGCAGACCGTCGTCGTACGCCGTGCTGATCATGCCCAGCGGGGTGAGCACCAGGGTGTCCCCGTCGAGGGTGAGATCGGCGGCAGCGGCGTCGATGGCGTCGTACGAGGTGCCGGACATCAGACCGATGACCCGCATGCCGCCGCTCACCGCAGTGCCCGCCGGTGGTCGTCGCCGCGCAGCGTCAGCAGGGCCAGGACACTGACCGCGCAGGTCGCCGCCGCGTAGTAGGCGGGGATGTCGGCGTCACCGGTCCGTGTCACGACTTCGGTGATGATGAGCCCCGCGCAGCCCGAGAACACGGCATTGGACAGCGAGTACGCCAGGCCGAGCCCCGTGTAGCGCACCGTGGTCGGGAACATCTCGGCCAGCATCGCCGGCCCCGGCCCCGCCATCAGCCCGACGGCGGCCCCCGCACCGAACAGCGCCGCCCCCTTCGCGTACACCGAGGCGCCCGGGTCCTGCACCAGGTTGAGCAGCGGCAGCGCGAGCACGGCGACCAGCAGCGCCCCGGCCAGCATCACCGTCCGCCGCCCCACCCGGTCGCTGGCCACGCCCGCCGGCAGGATCGACGCCGCGAACCCGAGATTGGCCAGAACAGTGGCGATCAGTGCCTGCTGGAACGTCGCGTCCAGCGTGCTCTGGAGGTACGAGGGCAGGACGACCAGGAAGGTGTAACCGGCCGCGGACCAGCCCATCAGCCGCCCGGCGCCCAGCGCGATCGCCCTGGCCGTCTCGCCGGCGGGCGGCGGCCGCACGGGCGCGCTCTTCCCGACGGCGGCCGACGCGAAGGCGGGCGTCTCGTCCAGGCGCAGCCGCAGCCACAGCGCGACGAGCGCGAGCGGAAGCGTCAGCAGGAAGGGCACCCGCCACCCCCATCCGGTCAGCTGCGACTCGCTCAGTACGGTCGCCAGGAGCGCCGCCGCTCCGGCGCCCCCGAGCAGGCCGAGCGCCACGGTGAACGACTGCCACGCCCCGTACCGGCCCCGCCGCCCCGGCGGCGCGAACTCCGTCATGACGTCACCGCGCCGCCGAACTCCCGCCCGCCGACAGCCCTTGCAGGGCCGCAGCAGTGTCAGCAGCCACGGCGCGGCCGCGCATGGTGGCGTACGTCGGCAGTACGCCGATCAGGGCCGTCGCGCCGGTCATCAGGCAGATCACCAGGATCAGCGTGGGCCGCCGGCCGATCCTGTCCCCGACCCGCCCGAAGACCGCGGCGCCGACCGGGCGGAAGAAGAAGGCCAGGGCGAAGGACGCGTACGTCTTGACGAGCCCCTCGACGTCGCTGCCGCCCTCGGGGGTGAAGAAGTGCGCGGCGATGATGGTGGCGAAGTAGCCGTAGACGCCGAACTCGTACCACTCGATGAAGTTGCCGACGGACCCCGCCACCAGCGCCCGGCGCGAGCGGGCCGGCCGGTCGGCTGCCACGGGGACGGGAGCTGGACCATGGACGGGGGTGGTCATGGGGAAAGGGTGCTGACCCGGCGGCCGCACCACAAGTACCGTGCGCCGCCTGTCACCTGAGTGATCTGCCCGTGTCGCGCCGGCCGGCGCCGTCCGCGGAGGCGGGACAGGGCCGGCGCCCCGGCTCCGATGCGGCGCGGGGGCGCTCAGGTGCCCGGCGGAACCCGCGAAGGGCGGCCGGCGCCGCGCGTCACGTTGTACCCGGCGACGGCCGCGGCCGCCCCGAGGACGCCCCCGCCCGCCGTCCGCAGCCGGCGCGAGGACCACCACCCCGACGAGAACTCCTCGTCGGCGGCCTCCGCCGCGTCCGCGCCGACGCGCCGGCCACCGGCGGGACCGACAGCGCGCCGTCACCGCCCGCGAGCGCCCGCGTCCGCCGTCGTCGCCACGGCCTCCGCTTGAAGACCGTCTCCGGCCTCCGAGAACGCGGAAGGCGGGTTCCGTCAGAGCGCGTGGCCGGTGGTCGCGTCCACGTGCGTCGGGACGGGGTCGTGGCGGTCGCCCACCGAGGACGTACCCGTCGGTTCGAACAGCAGAAGCGACGCGCCGGCCGCCGCCGACGGCTTGTGCCAGGTGCCGCGCGGCACGACGTACACCGACCCGGTGGGCAGGACCACGGACCGCTCCCCGTCGTCGTCCTCCCGGTCCCGCAGCGCGATCGTCAGCTCGCCGTCCAGTACCTGGAAGAACTCGTCCGTGTCCTCGTGCACGTGCCAGACGTGTTCCCCCGCGACCTTCGCCACGCGTACGTCGTAGTCGTTGACGCGCGTCACGATGCGCGGACTCCACAGCGCGTCGAAGGAGCCGAGGGCGTCGGCGAGCGCGACGGGGGATTCCTGCCGCTCGCGCGGTTCGTTCGTAGTCATGGCTTCATCGTCGTCCCTGGCGCCGGGCCACCGCGAGTGCTAGGAATCGCACATGCCGCAAGGAAACTCGCACACCCCGCCCCGCCTCCACCGCGTCGTCGTGATCGTCGACGAGAACTCCAACCCCTTCGAACTCGGCTGCGCCACCGAGGTCTTCGGCCTGCGCAGGCCCGAACTCGGCCGCGACCTCTACGACTTCGCCCTCTGTTCCCCCGAGCCCCGCACCCTCATGAGGGACGGGTTCTTCACGCTCACCGGAGTCGCGGACCTGGCGGCGACCGACACCGCGGACACCCTGATCGTGCCCAACCGGCCGGACACCGACGTGCCGCGCCGCCCGGAGGTGCTCGACGCCGTCCGGCGGGCGCACGCGCGGGGCGCCCGGCTGGTGGGCTTCTGCAGCGGCGCCTTCACCATGGCCGAGGCGGGCGTACTCGACGGGCGCCGCGCCACCGCGCACTGGCAGTGGGCGGACACCTTCCGGGCGCGCTTCCCCGCCGTCCGGCTCGAACCGGACGTGCTGTTCGTCGACGACGGCGACATCCTGACCGCCGCCGGCAGCGCGGCGCCCTCGACCTCGGGCTGCACCTGGTACGCCGCGACCACGGCGTGGAGGCCGCCGTCTCGGTCAGCCGCCGCCTCGTCTTCGCCATCCACCGCGACGGCGGCCAGCGCCAGTTCGTCGAGCACCCGGTCCCCTCCGCCGCCGCTTCCACCGGCACCTCGCTCGGCCCGCTCCTGGAATGGGCCAGGGAACGCCTCGGCACGCCGCTGACCGTCGCCGCGCTCGCCGCGCACGCGGCCGTCAGCCCGGCCACGCTCCACCGCAGGTTCCGCTCCCAGCTCGGCACCACGCCCCTGGCCTGGCTCACCGCCGAGCGCGTCGCGCTGGCCTGCCGCCTGATGGAACGCGGCGATCCCGCCGTCGAGTCCGTGGCCCGGGCGAGCGGCCTCGGTACGGCCGCCAACCTCCGCGCCCAGCTCCGCCGCCGCACCGGGCTCACGCCCAGCGCCTACCGCGAGCGCTTCGCACCGGGCGCCTGAACCGGCCGGAATTCACACCCCCGCAACACCGTTGCGGGCATGTTCCAGGATGCGGACGTTTCCCCTTTTGACGTGGACAGACGCCCTCGTCCGCTGCCACGCTCCCGCCATGCGCCCTGCCAGCGAGCCCCGCCGCCGCACGACCGCCCTCGCACCGTTCGCGATGCTCGTCGCCCTCACCGCCGCTGCCGTCGCGGCCGTCACCGGCTGCGCCCCGCAGCCCGAGACCCCGGCCGCCGCGCCCGGCGCCGGGGCGAGCTGCGTGCCCGGCGAACTGGTCACCGAGGTACCCGGCAAGCTGACCGTCGGCACCGACAAGCCCGCGTACGCACCGTGGTTCGAGGACGACGACCCGGCCAACGGCAAGGGGTTCGAGTCGGCGGTCGCGTACGCCGTGGCGGAGAAGCTCGGCTACGGCAAGGACCGGGTGGTCTGGCAGACCGTGCCGTTCAACACCGCCTTCGCGCCCGGCGAGAAGAAGTTCGACTTCGACCTCAACCAGATCTCCATCAGCGACAGTCGCAAGAAGGCCGTCTCCTTCTCCTCCGGCTACTACGACGTCCGCCAGGCCGTCATCGCGCTCAAGTCCTCCAAGGCCGCGAAGATCACGTCCCTGGCCGGGCTCAAGGACGTCAAGCTCGGCGCGCAGGTCGGCTCCACGAGCCTCGACGTCATCGGCGACGTCATCAAGCCCGAGCAGCGGCCCGCCGTCTTCCAGAAGAACGACTTCGCCAAGACCGCGCTCAAGAACGGCCAGGTCGAAGCGATCGTCCTCGACCTCCCCACCGCCTTCTACATCATCTCGGCCGAGGTTCCCGAAGCGAAGGTCGTCGGCCAGCTGGAGAACACCGGGGGCGCGGCCGAGCAGTTCGGTCTCGTACTCGACAAGGACAGCGAGCTCACGTCGTGCGTGACCGGCGCCGTGGACGCCCTGCGCGCGGACGGGACGCTCGCGGCGCTGGAGAAGCGGTGGCTGTCCGACGCCGCCGACGCCCCGGTGCTCAAGTGACCGCAGAGAAGGTGGAGGGGGTGGAGAAGGCCGTGACGGCAGCGGAGGCGGACGCGTACGTCCCCTCCGCGCGGCGCCTCGAACGCGAGCGCCACAAGCGCGCCCGCGCCCGTCGCGCCACCGCCGTCGCCGCGCTGAGCACCCTGCTCACGGCCGCGGTCCTCTACCTCGTCGTCACCGGCTCACCGGGCTGGCCGCGTACGCGCGAGACCTTCTTCAGCGCCGAGTACGCCCGCGCGGCGCTGCCCGAGGTCGTCGACGGCCTCTGGCTCAACCTGCGGCTGCTCGTCGTCTGCGGCGCCGCCGTCCTCGTCATCGGCATGCTCCTCGCCGTGGCCCGCACCCTGCGCGGGCCGGTGTTCTTCCCGCTGCGCGCCCTGGCGGCGGCGTACACCGACTTCTTCCGCGGCCTGCCGCTGATCATCTGCCTCCTGCTGGTGGTCTTCGGCGTACCCGCCCTGCGCCTGGCCGGTGTCACCACCGACCCCGTGCTGCTCGGCGGCGCGGCGCTCACGCTGACCTACTCGGCGTACGTCGCCGAGGTCTTCCGGGCCGGCATCGAGTCCGTCCACCCCTCCCAGCGCGCGGCGGCCCGCTCGCTCGGCCTCTCCAGCGGCCAGGCGCTGCGCTTCGTGGTGCTGCCCCAGGCCGTGCGCCGGGTGGTGCCGCCGCTGCTCAACGACCTGGTGTCGCTCCAGAAGGACACCGGCCTCGTCTCGATCGCGGGCGCCGTCGACGCCGTGTACGCGGCGCAGATCATCGCCAGCAAGGACTTCAACTACACGCCGTACGTCGTCGCGGGCCTCGTCTTCGTCGCGCTGACCATCCCGATGACGCGCCTCACCGACTGGGTGACGGCCCGCATGGACCGGCAGCGCGCCCAGGGAGGCACGACATGACCACCACCACTGCGCCGGTGCTGCGACTGGAGAACGTACGCAAGACCTTCGGACGCGACGGCGTCGTCCTGCGCGACGTGAACCTCGACGTCGCCCCGCACACCGTCACCGCCCTCATCGGCGCCTCGGGATCCGGCAAGTCGACGCTCCTGCGCTGCTCGAACCTCCTGGAGGAGATCGACGACGGCGCGATCCTCCTCGACGGCGAGGACATCACCGACCCGAGGGTCGACGCGGACGCCGTACGCCGCCGTATCGGCGTCGTCTTCCAGGCGTACAACCTCTTCCCGCACATGACCGTGCTGGAGAACATCACGCTCGCCCCGCACCGCGTTCACGGCACACCGCGCGCCCGGGCGGCCCAGCAGGCGCGTGACCTTCTGGAACGCCTCGGCCTCGCCGACAAGGCAGGCGCCTACCCGGACCGCCTCAGCGGCGGCCAGCAGCAACGCGTCGCCATCGCCCGAGCCCTCGCCGTACGCCCGCGCTCCTCCTGCTCGACGAGATCACGGCTGCGCTCGACCCGGAGCTGGTGGGCGAGGTGCTCAATGTCGTACGGGACCTCAAGGGCGACGGCATGACGATGGTCCTCGCCACCCACGAGATGGGCTTCGCGCGCGAAGTCGCCGACCAGGTCTGCTTCCTGGACGGGGGAGTGGTGCGGGAACGCGGCACGCCGGAGCAGATCTTCGGCGACCCGCAGGAGGAACGCACGCGGCAGTTTCTGCGGCGGATCGTCGAAGCCGGACGTCTGTGACCGCTTCTGGTGATAGACCGGAACGGTGCGGGGGCGACGACTTCTCAGTTACAGCGACGCGGTGGCGATTCTCGGCGGCGACAGCGCCGCCCTGGCGGCGGCCGACCGGGCGCTCGGCGGGGCGTTGTCGATGGCGACGGGCGGGGCGAGCAGCGTGGTGCTCAACCTGTTCGAGGCGCGGGGCGGAGTGCTCAGGCTCGGGCGCGACCTGACGACGGGCTGCGCGAGCGGCAGGGGTCCGCGGAGCGGGCGGAACGTACGGAACGGATCGCGGCGGCGCACGCGGTGCTCGTGGTCACGGCGTACTTCGAAGCACTCGGAGATCTGGAACTCCCTTTTGAATTGAGCGAGTTGCAGCTGACGCGGCGTGAGCAGGCCGGCCTCGCGGGTGGGCCGGACAGCGGGCACGGCTTCGTGCGCGAGCTGGCCGCGACCGCCATCCCGCAGCCCGCCCCGCACCAGCCCTACGAACAGGTCCTCGGCGCACTCCGGTACTGGTACACGGGCCTCACCGACCGGCTGCACCGCTTCATCACCGGGCTCGCCGTATGGGACCGCCTGGACGGGGCGCAGCGGCGCGCGACCCTGGAGGCGCTGGCCGACAGGCTGAATCCGGCGGCGATCGAGCGGTATCAGGGCCTGTACGCCCAACTGGCGATGGAGGTGCCGGAGTTCGGATTCTGGTCCGGCCAGACCGAGCACCAGGCCACCCGCGCCGGCATCCGCCAGGCGCTCACCGGCATCGAGACCGCTCTGGCGGGTCTGACCCCGCCGCGCCCGCTCACCCACGTCGCCGCCGCCCTCGCCGACCGGCTACCGGGCGGCCCTGCCCCGCCCGATCCTGGCCGAGGGGGACGCGCCGACGGCGTCTACCTGCCCACCCTCGGCGAGGGCTACGTCGACCCGGACTTCCGGGTCCGGGCCGTGACCGGGGATCCCCACGGGCCTGCCGAAGAGGAGTGGTGGGACGCGGTGCCCGTACGGTCCGACCTCACCGAGTACCTCGCGGGCGCCCTCACCACGGTCGCCTCCACCACCGCTCCCCTGGTCGTCCTCGGCCAGCCGGGCGCGGGGAAGTCCGTACTGACCAAGATCCTCGCGGCCCGGCTGCCCGGGGCCGGCTTCCTGCCCGTCCGGGTCGTCCTGCGCGAAGTGCCCGCCGACACCGACGTACAGGACCAGATCGAGTACGCCGTACGCGCCACGACCGGCGAGCGGGTCTCCTGGCCGGAGCTGATCCGGGCGGCGGAAGGGGCCGTCCCTGTCCTCCTCTTCGACGGTTTCGACGAGCTGCTCCAGGCCACCGGCGTCAGCCAGTCCGACTACCTGGTACGGGTGGCCCGCTTCCAGCGGCGCGAGGCGGACCAGGGACGGCCCGTGCTCGCGCTCGTCACCAGCCGCACCGCCGTCGCCGACCGTGCGCGCTACCCCGAGGGCGCGGTGGCGCTGCGCCTCGAACCCTTCAGGGAGCAGCAGGTCGAGCGCTGGCTCGGCCTGTGGAACCACCTCAACGAGCCGTACTTCAGCGCGAACGGGCTGCGCCCCCTGCTCCCCGCCGTCGCGGCCCGCCACCAGGCCCTGGCCTCCCAGCCGCTGCTCCTGCTGATGCTCGCCCTGTACGACGCGACGGGGAACGCGCTGCAGTGCGGAGCCCAGGACGACGAACCCCTGGACGAGGCCGAGCTGTACGAGGAACTGCTGGCGTCCTTCGCCGTCCGGGAGGTCGGCAAGTCCACCCCGGCGCTGACCGGGCAGCAACTGGCCGGCCGCGTCGAGCAGGAACTCCAGCGGCTCTCCCTGGTCTCCTTCGGCATGCTCAACCGGCACCGGCAGTGGATCACCGCCACCGAGCTGGAGCAGGACCTGACCGCGCTGCTCGGCCGTCCCCGGGAGCCGCACGCCACCGGCTTCCACGCGCCGCTCGACCAGGCGGAGATCGCGCTCGGCCGGTTCTTCTTCGTCCAGCGGGCCCAGGCTCTCCGCGACGAACAGCGGCTGGCGACGTACGAGTTCCTGCACGCCACCTTCGGTGAGTACCTGGCCGCCCGCCGCCTCGCCGTGCAGCTGCTCGCGGGCCTGCTCGACCAGCGCCCGGCGCTCTCCCTCGGCAGGGCGGGCACGGACGACGACCTGCTGTACGTCCTGCTGTCGTACGCGCCGCTGTCGTCACGCCAGATGCTGCGCTTCGTCGGCGCCCGGATCCGCCACATCGCCCCGCAGGACCGTGAGCGGCTCGGCGAACTCCTCTTCACCGTGATGGCCGACCACCGCAACCGCACCGAGCACCGGTTCCCCGGGTACCGGCCGGCGGTCCGCGCGACCTCGTCACGGCACGGCCTCTACGGCGCGAACCTCATGATGCTGACGGTGCTGGTCAGGAACGGAGTCAAGGCGAGCGAAGCGTTCCCCGGCGACGCCGACCCGGCCGGGACCTGGCACCGGCACGTGCTGCTGTGGCGGTCGGCCCTCACCGAACCGGAGTGGACGGACTTCGCGATCGCCCTCGACCTCCGCCACATCTGGAACGGCGACCGGCGCGACCTGGACATCCGGCCGGCGGAGGATCTCCTCGTTCCCGAACCGGTCGACGCGTACTGGCTGTACGGCCGTCCGCCGGGCCACGCGGACCGCGCCGGCCGGGTCTGCTGGTCCCGCTCGTACCCGGGCCAGATCCGGCACAAGATGGCGGTGTCCGGCGGGACCAACGACGCGGTCGTCCTGCACGCCGTGGACCCCGTCTTCCGCCGGATGGGGTCCGCCGTGACCACGTTCTTCGGTACGCCCGGGGGCATCGCCACTTCGGTCGCGCACAGCCTGACGGACCTGTGGCTGGCCGGCGGTCTCGGAGCCCCGGGCGGCAACCTGGCCGCCCTGTACGAGCACTGCGCGGCGTTCCTGGAGCCGTTCTCCCGTCTCGATCACGACACCCGGGACCGCGCGGCCCGGCTGGTCCTGGGGCAACTGGCCCAGGACGCCACCCGATTGCCGGCGTCCGTGGTGAAGAGCGTGCTGGGCGCGCTGACCCTGGAGATCCTCGACCCCTCCATGCTGGAACTGGTGGTGCGGTCCGCGTCGGCGGCACTGGAGTCGGGTGCCACCGGCGAGGACGGCGACGATCTCCGGGCCTACTGGGAGCTGGCTGTCGAAGCCCTCCTGGGGTGGCCCGCCTTCGACCGTGTCCTGGCTCTCTGGATCCGGACCGGCGCGTCGCACCGGGCGAGCGGGTGGTTCGCTGCCGCCGTCCGTCCGGTGCTGGACCGGATGAACGAGCACCAGTTGCGTGACGTGGAGCCGGAGACCCTGGTCCGGCTGCGCGACCTGATCGCCGCGCACGACCGGGGCTCACCCGGCGGCCCGCCCTGACCGGCGCCCCGCATCGGCGGTCCGGTGCCCCGCATCGCCCCGCATCGGCCGTCCGGCACCCCGCATCAGCAGCGCGAAAGGGCCCCGCCGGGCGCAGGCACAATGGGGACATGTCCCGACGCAGTGCACACGCCACGAGCCGCCACCCCCGGAGCCGGCCCTCCCCGCGCCCCTCTCCGCCGCATCGCCCTGCCCCTGCGGCCTCCCCGCCGCCTACGCGCGTGCCTGCGGACGCTTCCACTCCGCCGCGGCCGCCGCGCCCACCGCCGAGCTCCTCATGCGCTCCCGCTACAGCGCCTTCGCCGTCCAGGACGCGGCGTACCTGCTGCGCTCGTGGCACCCCGGCACCAGGCCGCGGATCCTCGACCTCGACGCGGACATGCGCTGGCAGGGCCTGGACATCCTGGCGACCACGGAAGGCAGCGCCTTCCACACCACGGGAACGGTCACCTTCCGCGCCCACTACATCCACCAGGGCGAGCCGGGCGACCTTCACGAGCAGAGCCGCTTCGCCCGCCACGAGGGCGCGTGGGTCTACCTGGACGCGGTCTTCACGCGCTGAGACCCCGCCGAGGTGCCTGGTTCCTCCCCCCATGGGCTGTTTCGGGTCACGGCGGGCGGGGTACTGCGGACGGGATCGCGGTGGTCCAGATCATGCCGCCCGATGCACATCCGACGTACACGGCAACCACCTCCGAACCGCCCGGAAGGCACACCATGGACGACCTCACCGCCCCGGAACTCGAAACGCTCTGGGACGAATTCCACCGTGTGGTGAACATGACGTCACAGGAACTGGCCACCTGGCTCCGGACCAGCGACGCGGACGAGAACGCCGAGCCGCTGCCCGAGCACGCCGGGACCGAGGCGGGACGGCACGTGCTCTCGATCCTGAGCAAGCGGCGCACGGACCTGACCGACGGTGACATCGCGGTCATGCGGCAGGTGGTGGACACCGTCACCGCGCAGCGCCGCGAGGACCTGGAGCCGACGGCCGGTGATCAGGCCTGGCGGTACCGGCTGATGCGGCTGGGGCACGACCCGCTCAAGCCGGCATGACCTCCGGGGCCCGGACCCGCGACCGTTCCCAGGACGAGCGCACGGTGCGAGCACTCCTCGACGCGTACGGACGGACGTACGCCGCCGAGGCGGGCATCCGGCTGCGCGACACCCCGCAGCCGCTCTACCGCCTCCTCGTCCTGTCCTGCCTGCTGAGCGCCCGGATCCGGGCCTCCACCGCCGTGGCGGCCGCCCGCGCGCTCCACGACGCGGGGCTGCGCGACGCGCGCCGCATGGAGGCCGCACGTGAGCAGCAGCGCGTCGACGGCACTCGCGCGGGCGGCTACCGCCGCTACGACGAACGGACCGCCACCCAGCTCGGTGAAGGGGCGCGGCTGGTGCTCGACAGGTACGGCGGCGACCTGCGCCGCATGTGCGAGGCCGCCGACGGCGACGCGGAGGCGTTGCGGAGCCTGCTGCGGGAGGTGCCGGGGATCGGGCCCGCCGGCGCGGACATCTTTCTGCGGGAAGCGCAGGCGGTGTGGCCCCGGGTCGCGCCGTACCTGGACGGGAAGGTCCTCCAGGGCGCGGAACACCTCGGTCTCCCGGCCGACCCGGCCGAGCTGTCCCGGCTCGTCGGCGAGGGAGAGCACGCCCCGCTGGCGGCGGCGCTGGTACGGGTCTCACTCGACCGGCGCGGCGCGGACGCGCTGCGGGACGGACTGCGGGACGGCCCGGGGGAGGGAAGCGCCGGCTGAGCCCGCCGCGGGAGCGCTGTTACGGCCGAGGCGCATGGGGCACGGGACGAGTCCGGGGACCGACGGGAGGGGTGAGTACGGGGCCCCGGCCAGGCAGCGGGAAGTACGCCACCCGGCCGCCCCGGCTGCGGAAGGCGGCCGAGGGCGGCGGCGTACCCGGCCGGCATGCCGAAGAGAACCACCAGACCGGTCCGCACGGGCGGAGCCGCAGGAGCGGAGCGCAGCGATGAGACGCCAGGAACGCGACGACGACGCCCGCGAGGAACGGCGCGGACCGCGGCCCCGGACCGGCAAGGGCGACACGGACGCCGTCGCGGGCAGCGGCGTGCAGCAGCCCGAGATCGCCGAGGGCCCCGTCGAGGGCATCCAGCCCGGGGAGCGGGTCGAGCGCGGGCCGTGGCACCCCCGGTGGAGGTCGATCCGCCGACGGCAGCGCGGCGGGAGCCCACGACGCCGTACGGGAACAGAAGAAGCGGTGCGGCCCCTGGGGCCTGCCGTCAACGGCGGCTCGCCCCGCCGTGAGGAGCGGCGCCGCCTCCGGACCGCTCGCGTCATCGGGGGGTCAGTACACAGAACTCGTGGCCGTCGGGATCGGCCATCACCACCCGGCCGGCCTCGCCCCGGCCGCCCCGGCCCGAGTCGCCCCGAGGGAGACGAGACGGTCGGCCTCCGCCTGCTGATCACCGTGGGCAGGGGGAGCGAGGTCGAAATGCAGCCGGTTCCTCCCGGTCTTCGGCATCAGTGGCGGACCGCCCCAAGTGATCTTCGGACCGCCGTGCGGCGAGCGGATCGCGGTCTCCTGGTCCTGGTCCCAGACCAGCGGCCAGCCCAGCGCCTGGCTCCAGAAGTACCCGACGTCCTGCGAGCCGTCGCACGCGAGCGCTCCGATGAATCCGCAGTCGGACAGGAAGGCGTTGTCCGGCTCGATGACGCAGAACTCATTGCCTTCGGGGTCGGCGAGCACCACATGCCCCTCCTCCGGGCGCTGACCGATGTCGATGTGCCGGGCGCCGAGTCCGAGCGACCTCGCCACGACCTGCTGCTGGTCGTCGAGGGACGTGCTCGTCAGATCGAAGTGCATCTGGTTCTGGCCTGCCTTCTGCTCCTGGGCCGGAAGGAACCGGATGCGGAACCCGGTGTCGTCGCCCGGCAGGAGCGTGACGCCGTCGTAGGAGTCGCCGGCCGTCTCCCAGCCCAGGACGCCGGCCCAGAAGTGCGCGAGACGGAGCGGGTCGTCCGCATCGAAGCAGAGCGCGTGCAGGTGAGAAGTCATTTTCCGGCATCTCCGATCCGCCGGCCCGCCGCCCCGCCCGCCGATCGGACAGGGCGGTCCACCAGCAGGAAGGTTTTCGTCCAGGTCAAAGCCGGAGCCTGCCCAGACGGCGCCACCCGGTCAACCCATTAACGCCCCGCGCTCAGCCACTGCCGTCCCCACACCCTCCTCGTCCACCACGTCACAGGCTCGTGAGGAGGCCGTCGAGCGGGGCCGGTGTCTGCCCGGGGCCGAGGGCCTCGACGAGGAGGCGGCCGTAGCGGATCTTGCGGCCCTTCTTCGTGCCGAGGAAGCGCCGCAACTGCTGCTGCCGGGGCCGCCCGTGGTGTGCGGGCTGGTGCAGGAAGGTCTGCCAGGCACGGAGGTCGCCCTCGGTCCGGGCGATCTCCTCGACCCTTGATGTGCCCAGCGCGCGGACGAGCTCGTCCTCCAGGTCCGTCACGCACACGAAGAAGTCCCGGCGCGAGGCCCGTGCCCGTTCCAGGCCGCGGTCGTAGAAGCGCTGCTCGCGCTCGTCGCACAGTCCTGCCAGGCGCAGGCCGAGGCCGGGCGGTCCGAGGAGCTCGGCGTAGCGGCCGACGCTCATCGCCCCGCCCATCGACACGACGCACACCCCCTCGGCGGCCAGGTCCCGGCCGCGCCGTGCGGCCAGCGTCTCAACGGCGGCGAGGTCGCTCGGCCCTTCCAGCAGCACCGCTGTCCGCACCCCCAGCCGCTCGGCCAGCTCACTCGCCGGCCCGCCGGCACCACCGGCCGCCCAGCCACTCACCTCGTCCCGGAACGCCCGCATGTCCGCCATGGAGCGAGTCTGCACCTCCAGCGACGGCACGGCACGGGATTATTCGCCGGCCCCGCTCCGCACGGCCGGCGCGCGTACGCGGTCATCCCCGGCCGGCGCCGTACAAGGTGCGGCCCGCCTTCCGGGCGAGCTGTGCGGCCCACCGGACGGTGTCGTCGCGGCCCGCCGCGCCCTCGACGCCCCTGACGGAGGCGAGCACACCCCCAACGCGGATGTGAGCGGCGTACTCGATGCGGACGTCGCCCTCGTACGTCACGTGCGGGTCTCCAGGAACGCCTCGTCGCCAAGCCCCTCCAGCGGCTCCACGGAGTAGTCCTCGCGCGCCGTGCCCGCCTCCATGCCGGAGGAGAAGGACGGGCAGTGCCGCATGATGTCCTGCTCGACGCGCAGGTGGTCGCGGGCCGAGGCCACGGGCAGCGACACGAGCCGCTGCACGGCCACCGCTTCCCCCTCGTCGCCGGCCACGCGCAGTGTGTGGGCCGCGGTCTCCGTGCCGCGGTAGGTGGCCGGGCCCAGCCAGGCCGGGTCCTCGTCGCCGCGGAGACAGTCCTGCCAACGTCCCCTCCGCTGCTCGTGGGTGCTCTCGAACGCCGTCGTGTACTCGTCGCCGCGCTCCAGACGCCGGCCGAATGCGGAGTCGGGCAGGAGTGCCTTCTTCAACGCGGAGCCCGTGAAGACCCGTTGGGGATGCGCAACGGTGTCACGGCCGGGCGCGGCTGCCGGACCGGCGGGCCGCACGATGTCAGGGAGGGGGCTCTCCTGCGCATGAGAGGGCGAGGGGTGTGGGGACGCGGCCGGGGACGCCTCGCTCCCACCCGCCCGGCTCGCGCCGTTTCCGCAGCCCGCCGGCCCCGTGAACACCACCAAGGCCGCCGCCGGCGCCGTAACCACTCGCCGTCCGCTCACCGCGTTCACCGATTCCCCGTCCTCGACACCGGCCGCGGCGGCCAGGACGGGGAGCGGGAGGCCGAGCGTGCCGACCGGGATGCTCCGGCCGAGGCCCTCCTGCCTCCGTACTCGTTGCCCCAGCCCCACCCACACCGTGGCCCTGCATCACAAAAACACGCAGAAAACACGGCATGGGTGGTAAAAGCGACCTCTTAGTTCACGTCTACGTAGTCACCGGAGGAGTTGCTGGGGCCCGACGTGGTGTTGCCGCTGTAGCGCCAGCGCCACGAGCCGTCCTGGGAGGCGGTCACCGTGGTCTTCAGGTAACCGGTACTGCTCGCGGTGACCTCCTTGACCGTGGTGTACGTGCTGGACCCCGCGGGCTTGAACTGCAGCTTCACCAGTCGGCCGCCGTAGTTGTCGTAGCGGTGCAGGCTCCAGTTGGCGCGCTGCACGGTGCCGGTGACGGTGATCGGCCTGCCCTTGGTGACGGGCTCCGGGGAGGCATTCATGTTCTGGATGCGCGAGGCGCGCTGGAGGCGGACCGTCGCGGAGAGCAGGTCGTCGTCGTAGCTGCCGCCCTTCTTGATGGCCGTGCCGAAGGTCTTCCAGGCGGTGGCGTCGCTGTTGACGAGGTTGTTGCCGTTTCCGCCCGGCATGTTGTCGGGGTCCACGGTGATCGTCTCGTTGCAGTCGCGGAACGTGTAGCCGCCCGCGGAGGACTGGCCGCAGCCCCACCGGGTCGTGAGACCCGAGAGCTTGTACTCGTTGGTCCCGAAGGTGCCCCGGTACGCGTTGACCCACCAGCTGTCGAGCGCCACGTTGCTCTTCACCGTGTACGTCAACGGAGCCTCGACCTCGGCGCTGATGCCGACGACGATGGGCTTGCCGCCGTTGAACACGACGTTCGAGAACGTGATGTCGCTGTCGGCCGCGTGCGCGGCGGCGCCGTGAGCCCCATGCCCACGAGCGCTGTGCCCCCGGCCGTCGCGACGGCGGCCGAGCGCCGAGAGCCGAAGGTCTGTGCCGCTCCGAAGAAACGGCGGATGCCGAAGTGTTCAATCCCCACCCCTGAAATGGTGAATGTGTGTGCGACGGGTCTGTGCCCGCCGCACGCACTTTAGATCATCAGGGGCGCCGGTTCTCAGGGCTGGTCGGACGGAGGGCGGCGCCCCTCGCGCGGCGGGGCGCCCGTGCCCGCCGCCCGGACGCTGGTCCGCCCCGCCGGAGATCCGCGACGCGTGCGTGGGCCGGGCGCTGCCCCACGGCCTCTCCGCCGCGTCCTCCTGAGGCCGGACGCCGAGGCCGGAGACGGCAAGGCACCCTGGGGGCGTGACCTCACTTCCCCACCAGGGTCGGCACGGCCCCGCGAGCACCACATGATCGTCAGTGGCGACGACGCACTCGCCCACCGGCTGGCCGCCGGGCTGCGCCAGGTGTACGGGGAGGAGGTGACCCTCGTCGTGCCGCCCGCCCACGAATCGCGCCGCCCTCCCGAGCCCCTCGCGGGCCGCGGCCCCGGCAGGGCGTCCGCGCTCTTCGGGCGGGTGTCCGCCGTCATGAACCGTACCGCCGCCACACCTGCGGGCACCCCCGCCCCGGGCGCCGACGGCCGGCCGCCGACACCGTGCGCGCCGTGGAGGCATGGGAACTCGACGACCTCGCCCTGACCCAGGCGGGCGTGGAGCGGGCCGCCGCGCTCGCCCTCGTCCACGACGACGACGAGACCAACATCCGCGCCGCGCTGACCGCCCGCCGGCTCAACCCCCGTCTGCGGCTGGTCATCCGCCTCTACAACCGCAAGCTCGGCCTCCACCTCGAAGAGCTCCTCGACCAGGCCGCCGCCCTCGCCTCGCCCGGACTCGACCCCGCCGTCCTGGACGCGGCGACACCGTGCTCGCGGACGCCGACACCGCCGCTCCCGCCCTGGCCGCCACCGCCGTCGCGGGCACCAGCAAGGTCGTCCCGCCGACGGGCTGCTGCTGCGCGCCGTCGAACGCACCCCGCCCGCCGACGGCGAGGTCGCCGACCCCGGACTCTGCACGCTCGCGCTGCTCTCTCCACCACCAGCAACCCGGCCGGCGCCGAGGGTTCGGACCGCGGCGGCGCGGAAGCGCCGCGCCTGCTGCCGACGACCGCAGAGTCGCCGAAGCCACCGGCCGGGGCACCATCGTGCTCGAAGCGATCTCCCACACGGGTACGGCGCCGCCGCCCGGCCGGCTCGCGGGCCGCGGCCTGCCGCTCGCCGAGCTCTTCGCCCGCCGCCTGCGGTGGGCGATCGCCGGCATCGCGACCGCCGTGCTCGGTCTCGCGGTCGCGACCTGGGTCACCACCGACGAACCCCCGCTGCACGCCGCCTACGTCACCCTGCTCGACCTCTTCGCGATCAACGACCCCGCGGTCGACGCGCCGATCGAGCGTCAGATCCTCCAGCTCCTCGCAGGACTCGCCGGGATGCTGCTGCTCCCCGTGCTCGTCGCCGCCGTGCTCCAGGCCCTCGGCGCCCTGCGCAGCGCCTCCGGACTGCGCCGCCCGCCGCGCGGCCTCTCCGGCCATGTCGTGCTGCTCGGTCTCGGCAAGATCGGCACACGCGTACTGGCCCGGCTGCGCGAACTCGACATCCCCGTGGTGTGCGTGGAGGAGGACCCCGAGGCGCGCGGCATCCCGCTCGCCCGCCGCCTGCGCGTACCGACCGTGATCGGCGACGTGACACAGGAAGGCGTACTCGAAGCCGCCAAGATCCACCGAGCGCAACGCCATGCTCGCCCTCACCAGCGCCGACACCACCAACCTCGAAGCCGCCCTGTACGGCCGCTCGATCAAGTCGGACCTGCGCGTGGCCCTGCGCCTGTACGACGACGACTTCGCCACCGCCGTCTACCGCACCCTGCGCGCCGCCCACCCCCGTGCCCTGACCCGCAGCCGCAGCGTCTCCCACCTCGCCGCGCCCGCCTTCGCCGGGGCGATGATGGGACGTCAGATCCTGGGCGCCATACCGGTCGAGCGCACGGTGCTGCTCTTCGCCGCCGTCCAGGTGGCGGGCCTGCCGCAGCTCGAAGGGCGTACCGTCGCCGAGGCCTTCAGCTCCGGGGCGTGGCGCCTCCTCGCCCTGGACACCGCCACCGAGGACCGACGCAGCGACCTGAGCGCGACCCGCGCCGACGACGACGATGACGGCGCCGGCCGCGGCAGGGGCGCGGGGCGTCCGCCCCGCCTGGTCTGGGACCTGCACCCCGGCTACGTACTACGCTCCGACGACCGCGTGGTCCTCGCGGCCACCCGCCGCGCCTCGCCGAAGTCCTCGGCCGTGCGCCCGCGTCGCGCACCGACGCGTCGGCGGGCTGAGGCGTCAGCGCGGCCCCAGGGTGAACAGCACGACGACGAGCAGGACCAGCAGCGTCCAGCCGAGCACCCCGATCTTCCGTCGCCGCGGGTTGCGTCCCTGGTGCCATGTGCCGACTTCGTGCGGAGCGTCGTCTCCCATGGCAGCCCAGCATACGACCTGACGCCCCGGAGCTGCCGACCCCTGTACGGCAGCTCCGGGCCCGCCCATCGTTCCAGGCGGGCAACTCCCGGTGTATTGCCGTGTTCCGGCAATCTTTATGCTCTGTCCATGCCCGAGGGCCACGTCAAGGAGTCGTCAACGGCGCGTCAGGAAGCGTCAGGAATCCGGGGAAGTGCGTGACAGAGCGCGAGATGTCCGAGGATTATCTGGACGGCTATGCCCGGATCCTGGTGGAAGTCTCCGCCACCGGACGCCGTCTCACGCGGGACGAACTGGACTCGCGCCGCGCGCTCGGAGAACAGGCGGCCGAGGCGGGGCACGGCCTGCGCGCCCTCGTCGGCCTCCACCTGGCGGCCACCCGCGCCGCCTGGCCCGGCGCGTCCGCGGCGCCGGACCGGGTCCTGGCCGCCGTGGAACAGGCCGTCGACGCCTTCGCCGAGGGGTACGAGCGGGCCCAGCGGCTGGCCGTACGCCAGGAGGAGGCGGCCCGGCGCGAGTTCGTCGACGACCTCCTCCACGGACGCAGCAACCTGGGCCGGCTCGCCGCCCGCGCCGAGCGCTTCGGCCTGCGGCTCTCCCAGGCCCACGCCGTCGCGGTGGCCGAGGGCGCCGAGACGTACGAGGACACCGACCACGTCACCCGCCGGGTGGACCACGAGCTCATCGGCCGCTTCGGCGACCGCCGCATCCTGCTCGCCACCAAGGACGGCCGGCTGATCTGCATCGTGCCCGGGGACCAGACCGAGGTGCTCACCCACTTCGCCAAGCAGGCGCACGCCGCCACGGACGGCGGCCGCGTGGCGATCGGCCGCGCGCACCCGGGCGCGGGCGGCGTGGTCCACTCGTACGAAGAAGCCCTCAGCGCCCTCGAACTGGCCGACCGCATGGCACTCGACGCTCCCGTGCTGCACACCGCCGAACTGCTGGTCTTCCCCGTCCTCACCCGCGACCGCCAGGCGATGGCCGACCTGGTGCTCAGCGCGCTGGGCCCGCTCAGACAGGCCCGCGGCGGCGCAGAGCCGCTGCTGGAGACGCTGAGCGTGTACTTCGACGCCGGCTGCGTGTCGGCTCAGGCCGCCCGGCGGCTCAGCCTGAGCGTACGGGCGCTGACCTACCGGCTGCAGCGCATCCACCAGCTCACCGGATCCGACCCGGCCGACCCGATGCACCGCTACACGCTCCAGACCGCGGTGATCGGCGCACGGCTGCTGGAATGGCCCGCCAAGGAGATCTGACGCGGCGGGTGGATACCCTGGGCGCCGTTGTGATGCAGGGCACCATGAGGAGAACAAGCGTGGCCGAGTCCGTCATACCGCCGCCCGACCCGCTGGCTCCCAGCGGCACGCCCCTCGGAGCGTCGCGGCGCGCGCTCGTCCGGTGGTTCGCCGCTTTCGTCGCGTTCGTGGCCCTGGTCCACTCCAGCATGCTGCTGCTCTACGTCGCCACGGACTTCCCGCTCTCCAAGAGCTACCGGGAACAGGTCGACGGGTGGATGCGGCCGCTCTTCCCGCAGGACTGGAGCATCTTCGCGCCGGAACCCTCCAAGTTCAACCAGCACCTCGAAGTGCGCGCGAACACCGACGGGAAGTTCGGCCGGTGGATCGACCTCACCGCGCACGACAACGCGGCGTACCGGGGCGAGCTGCTCCCCAGCATCGAGGACCAGCTCGTACTGCGCCGGGCCGTGTCGCAGTACCGGACGAACGCGGCGCGCGAGAACGCCACCGCGGCCACCGGCCGCTCGGCGCGCTATCTGCTCAACGTGGTTCTGGTCAGGCTCGACGACATGGGGGAGGAACCGGGGCAGGCCGTGCAGCTCCGCCTGAAGAGCACCCGCATACCGGCGCCCGGCTCCCGGCCCGGCGCCGTCGTGACGCGGCCGCAGTATCAGACCCTCGGATACTGGAAGGTCCGCTCATGACCGTACGCGCGGCGCTCGCCCTGGGCCTGGACTCCGCGGGCGGCCTCGGCCGCCGCGTCGCGGGCACGGCCCGGAAGCTGACCCTCCAACCGCTCGCCCCCTACAGCGCGGCCGCGATACGCATCGGCCTCGGCGGCCTGTACCTGATCCACCTGCTCCGCGAATCGGTACGCGCCGACCGCCTCTGGGGGCCGGGCTCACCGTTCACCCCCGACCTCTTCGACCAGACCCTGAAGGCCCGCGGCCTGGACGGCGCCTTCTCCTGGTGGTACTCGCTCCTCGCCACCGACAGCGCGCTCGTCTTCTGGGCCTGGTACGGGCTCGCGATCGTGGCCAGCGCGCTGCTGATGCTCGGCTGGCGCACCCGCGCACGGCCGTGGTCTTCTGGTTCCTCGTGGTGGCCTTCTACCTGCGCGGGTCCATGGCCAACAGCGGCTGGGCGCTGCTGAGTCTGCTGTTCGCCAATTACCTGCTCTTCGTCGCGTCGGGCCGTCACTGGTCGCTCGACGCGCGCCGCCGCGCCCGCAGGGCGGAGGCGGGAGGCGCGACGTCGCCGAAGCCGAAGCCGGTCTTCTGGGGCGCGGAGACGGAAGAACTCCGCCGGCGCCTGGTCACCGTCCTGCACAACGGCGGCATGGCGATGATCGCGCTCCAGGTCATGGTCATCTACGGTTCCGCGGCCATGTACAAGATCCAGGGCGAGTCGTGGCGCAACGGCACGGCCCTCTACTACTCGATGATGTACGACGACTTCTCGACCTGGCCCGAACTCTCGGCCTGGGTCGCGGGCCACGGCACCTTCGCGGCGCTCATGGCGTACGTCACCGTGTTCTCGCAGATGCTGTTCCCCGCACTGGTGTTCAATCGGCGGCTCAAGTACTGCATCCTCGTCCTCATGCTCGGCACGCACGTCGGAATCGGCGTCCTGATGGCCCTGCCGATGTTCTCCGCCATCACGATCGTCGGCGACCTGGTGTTCCTGCCGACCACCTTCTGGCTCGCCGCGGCCCGGCTGGTGCGGACGGCGCGGGCGGCTCCGGAGAAGGCGCCGGACGTACCGGTTCCGCCACCCCGGGAAACGGTGGACGCCGAGGCCGGTTCATCGGCGTAACCCTGTGACCGGCCGGTCCCGTGACGCTCAGCGGCGGCCGGCCGGCAGGAGTTCGCCCTGCGCCAGGTCCTCGGCGAGCAGCCGCTTGGCGATCGCGTCGACGGCGGCCCGCAGTTCCTCGCTGTCCGGCCGCCCGCCGTCCATCTCCAGCTGGTCGCCGAGCCACCGCGACCACGCCGCGGTGATCACTTCGGCCTCGCGCGCGCCCGCCGGGGTGTGGGAGAGCAGGTTGCCGTCGCGAGTGAGGTAGCCCTCGTCGACCATCCGGTCGAAGACCGGCAGCAGCACCTCCGGCGGGACGCCCCGGCGGGCGGCGACCAGCCCGAGGCTGGCATGTCCGACGAGGCGGGTGAGCAGCGTGACCTGCATGACCGCCCAGGCGCCCGCGATGTCGAGACGGGTGTCGGAGCCGCTGACGATCCACCGTGCCGTGTCGGGGCCCTTGGCCCGGAGGATCTGCGCGACGGACAGTTCGAGCAGGCCGGCCGAGTCACCGATGCCGGGGGACGCGAACCCCTCGCCCATGTCGGTCGAGCCCGCGCGGGCGTGTCGCGCAGCTTGACCTGCTTGAGGAACAGCGACACCAGGAAGCCCACGACCGCGACCGGGACCGTCCACAGGAACACCGTGTGCAGCGAGTCCGCGTACGCCTGGACGATCGGCTCCGCCTGCGCGGACGGCAGCGTGTGCAGGCCCTCCGGGCTCTGCGCCACCTGCGTCAGGGCCGCGGGGTCCGTCCCGCCGCGGGCGGCCTCGGCGATGCCCGAGGTGAGGTTGGGGCGCAGCGAGTTGGCGTAGATGGTGCCGAAGACCGCCGTGCCGAACGACATGCCGAGCGTACGGAAGAAGGTGACACCGGAGGTGGACGTGCCGAGGTCGGCGTACTCCACGGTGTTCTGCACGGCGATCGTCAGGACCTGCATGCACAGGCCGATGCCGGTGCCGAGCACGAACATGTAGAGCGACTCCAGCCAGGCGCTGGTCCCCGTCCCCATCAGGGAGAGCAGGAACAGGCCGACGCCCATCACCAGTGAGCCGACGACCGGGAAGATCCGGTACCTGCCCGTCCTGCTGACGACGCTGCCGCTGAAGACGGACGCGATGAGCAGGCCGACGATCATCGGGAGCGTCCGCACGCCCGAGACCGTCGCGGAGTCCCCGTCGACGTACTGGAGGTACGTCGGCAGGAAGATCATCGCGCCGAGCATCGCGAAACCGACGACGAAACTGAGAATCGAGCAGACGGTGAAGACGGGGTTGGAGAACAGCCGCATCGGGAGCATCGGCTCGACGGCGCGCGTCTCGGCGTAACAGAACAGCGCGAGCGCGATCAGACCGCCCGCGAAGAGCCCGATGATGACGCCCGAGCCCCAGGCGTACTCGTTGCCGCCCCAGCTCGTCCCCAGGATCAGCGCGCTCGCGCCGACCGTGACGAGCGCGATGCCGAGGTAGTCGATGACGGGGCGGCCCGCGGAACGCACGGAGGGGATGGTGCGGGCGGCGGCGATGACCACGAAGATCGCGAGTGGGACGTTGACGTAGAACGCCCAGCGCCAGGTCAGATGGTCCGTGAAGAGGCCGCCGAGCAGCGGGCCGATCACGGTGGCGACACCGAAGACCGCCCCGATGGCGCCCTGGTACTTGCCGCGCTCGCGCAACGGGATGACGTCGGCGATCAGCGCCATCGAGGTGACCATCAGTCCGCCTGCGCCGATGCCCTGGAGCGCGCGCCAGGCGATCAGCAGCGTCATGTTGGCCGACAGGCCGCACAGGAACGAGCCGGTGATGAAGACGACCGCCGAGACCTGGAAGACCAGCTTGCGGCCGAAGAGGTCACCGAACTTGCCGACGAGGACGGTGGCGACGGTCTCGGCCAGGAGGTAGGCCGTGACCACCCACGACATGTGCTCGGCGCCGCCGAGCTCCGAGACGATCGTCGGCAGGGCGGTGCCGACGATCGTCTGGTCCAGAGCGGCCAGCAGCATGCCGAGCATGATCGTCCCGAAGACGATGTTCCGCTGCCGTCTGTCGAGCACGGGCGGCGCGAGGGCGCCTGCGCAGGGGTCGGGGCCGTGGCCGGGCTGGTCGCGCGGGTGGTGGTCACCCTTGCACCCTCACACCGGCGCGGGCGCCGTGCATGCCGGTGACGTCCGTACGCCGTAGCGGCCGCGCCCCGCAGGGCCCGCCGCCCGGGTCGGGCGCCCCGCACTGGGGCAGACTCCAGCGACGGGCACTGTGGGCTGAGGGGGACGGCATGGCGGACTTCGCGAGATCGGCGGCGGAATAGGCGGGCTGGCAACGGCGCTCTTCGCCACCCGGCGCGGCCACCGGGTGACGGTCTTCGAGCGCGACCCCCGCGCCCCGGGCGGCTCCGCCTCCAGCCTCGACGAGGACTTCTTCGGCCGGCGGCGGCCCGGCGTACCGCAGGCCGCCCAGCCCCACCTCATGCTCGGCGCCGCCCGCGCCGTGCTCCGCGCCGAGGCGCCCGACGTCTACGACACGGTCATGCGGCTCGCGCCCGCGAACGGCACGAGCTGGACTGGTTCGAGGAACGGCCCCCGGCCCGGCCCGGCGACGAGGACCTGGTGACGGTCCAGGCCCGGCGCATCGTCGTCGAGACAGCGCTCACCGAGGCGTTGCGGGCCGAGCCGCGAGCAGCCCTGCGCTACGGCGAGCCCGTCACCGGACTCCTCGTCGACCCGTCGGCGGCCCCGCCCCGGGTCCGCGGCGTACGGACGGAACGGGGAGCGTACGAAGCCGAACTGGTGATCGACGCGGGTGGCCGCCGGTGCGCGTCGGGGGAGTGGCTGACCGGGGCCGGCTGCCGTCCCCCGGTGGTCGGAGCGGCACCGTACCGGCATCGCGTACTTCTGCCGCTGGTACCGGTTGCCGGACGGGCGTCTCGACGGCCCCGCCCGGCCCTGGACCGTGTCCGGCGGAACCTTCGCCGGCTGCGCCGTCTTCCCCGCCGACAACGGGCTGTTCGCGGTCACGCTCTTCGTCCACACCGGTGACCCGACGCGTGGCGCGCTGCGCGACCCGGCCGTCTTCGAGGCGGCGGCCCGCACGTTCCCGCCGGGGGAGGCGTGGCTGGAGCTGGGGGCGCGGCCCCTCTCCCCGGTTCTCGCGACCGCCGGACTGGACAACCGCTGGAGCGCGCTCGTCGACGAGCAGGGGCCCGTCGTCACGGGCATGGTCGGCGTCGGGGACGCCGTCACCCACACCAACCCGACCATCGGGCAGGGCATGTCGCTCGCCCTGTGGGCGGCCCGCCGGATCGCCCACGAGACGGACCAGGACCAGGGTCCGCGCCAGGGCCCGCGCCCCGCCCCGGGGTCGCCGGACTTCGTCGCCGAGCACTACGCCTGGGCGCTGCGGACCCTCAGGCCCTGGTTCGACTTCCAGGTCGTGACCGACCGCGCGATCGGCGAACGCTTCGTCGCCAGGGAGTTCACGGCCGGCCCCGCCCGGCAGATGGCGGCGCTCTTCGAGTGCGCCCGGGAGGACCCGGAAGTGATGCGGGCGCGCGCCAGGGTCCGGCACCTCGCGGCGTTCCCGGCCGAGGCGTACGGAGCTCCGGAGATCAGGGCGCGGGTGGCGGCCTGGCTGGCGGCGCACCCCGACTACGTACCGAGCGGGGTGAGCCCCGACCGCAGGGAGTGGGAGAAGATCACCGCGCCCTGAAGATCACCGCGCCCTGAGGATCACCGCGCCCTGAGGACGTCCGCGGGGCCGCGGTCCACCCGCTCCTCCGGCTGGGCGTACGGTCCGCGCACGGGCGGACCGCGCTCACGGTCCCGCGCCCGGCATCACCGGCGGGCCCGGGGCCGGTCCCGCGGCTGTCCCCGGTGGCGCGCCCGGGCCGGTCCGGTGTGCGGCCCGGGTCCGACCGGCTTAGCGTGACGGACATGGACGATCACGACCACGGCCCGGAAGACATGCCGTACCCGCCGGACCGGGCGAAGCACGAGGACGTGTGAGCGCCGTATGACCGGGGGACCGGGAGCGCAGGACGCGCAGGACGCCGGCGAGGAGCGCCCCTCGCACGGCGCGCACGGCAGGCCGCCGACGGCCGGCGAGAAATGGGCGGCCTTCAAGGACTCGCCGTTCCTGCCCGCCCTCGTGCTGGTGTTCATCCTGGCCGTCGCCGGCCGGGCTCTTCGCCGGCTCCTACACGTACACGATGGCCGACCCCACCCCGCGCCGGGTCCCCGTCGCCGTGGTCGGCGGCACCGGGGCGCCGTGCGAGGACTTCGCCACCGGCATGGAGGAGGCACTCAACGCCTCGCTCGTCCTGACCCCTTACGGCACCGCCGCCGAGGCGCGCGAGGCCGTGAACGAGCAGGAGGAGTTCGCGATCGTGCGGACCAGCGGCCACGGCGTGGAACTCGACGTGGCGGGCGCGTCGGGCGCCTCGGTCGCGCAGGTGCTCGCCGAGACCGCCGCGCAGGTCGGTGCGCGGACCGGCGTACCGGTCGTGGTCAGGGACATCAAGCCGCTCCAGGAGGGCGATCCGCGCGGGCTCGCCCTCTTCTACATCTCGCTCGCCGCCGTCATCATCGGCTTCGTCGGCGCCATCCAGCTGAGCGTCCACGCCCGCGGGCTCAACCCCGCCGAGCGGATCGCCTTCACCGTCGCCTACTCACTCCTGGGGGCGTTCGCCATCGCCGCCGTCGTGGACTGGCTGCTCGGCGCGCTCGACCTGCCGTTCACCGAGTCGTGGCTGATCCTGGCGCTGACGATGTTCACCTCGGGCATGGTCTTCACGATGTTCAACACCCTCATGGGCCGCTGGGCGATGCTCCCCACCTGGGGCCTGATGGTGCTCCTCGGCAACCCGTCGTCGGGCGGCGCGGTGTCCTGGCCGCTGCTGCCGTCCGTACTCGGCCACATCGGTCAGTGGCTGCCTCCGGGCGCCTCGGTCAATGCCCAGCACACGGCCGTCTACTTCGAGGGCCACCAGCACCTCTTCCCCTTCCTGGTGCTGGCCGCCTGGGCGCTCGTCTCCTGCACGGTCTTCTGGGTGTACCGGCACCGCCACCCCGGCGGACGCGACCGCGCACGCTGCGCACGCGGCCGCACCCGCCGGGGCCTGAAACCGGCCGGACCGGATCCCGTTACAGCTGCTTGATGCGGATGTCGCGGTACGAGATCACATCGGTGGTCCCGTGGACCTGGAGGCCGATGTGGCCGGAGGCGTACCGCCGGCCGTCCGTCCCCGGGTCGTCACCGCGCGGCGGGTAGAAGTCCTGCCCGCCGTTGTTGTCGAACTCGTTGATCAGGACACCGTTGCGGAAGACCGAGTAGTGCTGGCCCTCCACCCGGATCTCGTAGTCGTTCCAGCTGCCCTTGGGCGTGACGCCCGCGCCGCCCAGGCCCACGCGGTCGAAGCCGTAGACCGAGCCCGTCTTGTACATGTCACCGTCCGGGCGGTCCAGGATCTGCACCTCGTGCCCGTACTTGATGGCGACCCACTCCGGGCGCGTCTCCTCCGGGTGGTCGTGGACCTGCGGGAAGCGCACGAAGACACCGGCGTTGGCGTTGCCCGTGCCCGGTGCGTCGTCGCGCCACTGGAGCTTGAGCGAGAAGTCCTCGTACTTGCGCTCCGGGAACCACAGCATGCCCATGCCCGGCGTCGTGGTGGAGCTGGTCATCGAGCCGTCCGCGTTCAGGCCGAAGGAACCGCCGCCCACCTGCTGCCACTTGGCGAAGGAGGACTGCGTACCGTCGAACAGGTTGCGGTAGCCGGCCGTCTGGCCCGGCTTGCCGATGCCGGACTGCCTGGCCGCGCGGTAGATCTTCCGGTGCTCACGGCCGTCGACGACCCCGTCGTACAGCAGCTTGTCGAGGACCTTGTCGACGTGCTTGAGAAAGAGCGCCTGGGAGGTCCACTCCCGCTCGTCCTCGATCAGCTCGTTGATGGTGCAGCGGCTGTTCGTGACGCGGTTCGGCACGCCGGTGTCGACCGTGCCGACGATGACCGTCAGCCGCTCGTCGTGCTCGGGGCAGTTCGGCGCGGGGACGCCGCCGCCCTCCGCGACCTGGAGCACCACCTGCCGGGTCGGCGGAGGTGTTGCCCGCCTTGTCGGTGGCACGGTGGTCGACGGTGTGCCGGCCCACCCGGTCGACGATCACCGGTGTGGTGTACGCCAGGTACGGGCCGCCGTCGAGCGAGTACTCGACCTTGTCGACGCCCGAGCCGCCCGCGTCCGTCGCGGTCAGCGTCACCTTGGCGCTGGTGATGTACGCGCCGTCGGCGTTCTTGTCGCCGCTGACGGTCGCGGTGGTCTCCGGCGGGGTGGTGTCCCCGGCCGGCGGTGCGACGACCGTGAAGTCGACGGCCTTCTCGGCGGCGACGTTCCCGGCCCGGTCGGTGGCCCGGTAGCGGACCGTGTGCGTGCCGGTCTCGTGGACCATGACCGGTCCCGCGTACGCCGGTCCAGGCGCCGTCCGCCCCGATCGCGTACTCGATGGTGTTGACGCCCGAGCCGGTGTCGGAGGCGGTCACCGTGACCGTCGCCATGCCCAGGTACTGGCCCTCGGCGTTCTTCTCGCCGCTCACCGTCGCCGAGGTCTCCGGCGGGGCCTTGTCGTCCGTCGGTGGTGCGACGACCGTGAAGTCGACGGCCTTCTCGGCGGAGGTGTTGCCCGCCTTGTCGGTGGCCCGGTAGCGGATCGTGTGCGTGCCGGTCTCGTGGACCATGAGGGGCGCGGTGTACGCGGTCCAGGCGCCGTCCGCCCCGATCGCGTACTCGATCCTGTCGACGCCCGAGCCCGCGTCGGTGGCCTCGACGGTCACCGAGGCGTGCCCGATGTACGCGCCGTCGGCGTTCTTCTCACCCTCGGCCTTCGCCGAGGTCTCCGGAGCGGTGGTGTCCTCGCCGCCTGCCTCGGTGACGGTCAGGGTGCCCTGCATCGGCCCGTGGCCGGGGATGGTGCAGTGGTAGAAGTACCGGCCGGGCGTGAGGGTGACCGTGGCGGTGTGCTTGCCGCCCTGGTCGTCGTTGGGGTTGGCGAGGATGTTCAGCTGTACGTCGTCGTTGTACTCGGGGTCGGACACGCCGAACGTCAGCGTGTGCGGCATCCCGGTCGTGTTGCCGGTCGCCGCGCTGTTCTCGAAGACGATCGTCGTCTCGCCCGCCACCGCGGTCCTCGGGAACGTCAGATAGCGGTCGATCGGGTCGCCGGCGGTCCAGGTGAGCGTCTGGACGGGGGCGGCCGCCGTCCCCGCCCCGTCGTCCTCGCGCCCGTACGCCGCCGTCGACGTCAGTCCGAGGACCATCAGCAGGGCGGCCGCCAGCGCCGTCCACAGCTGGGGAGTTCTCCGTTTCAGCTTCACTGCCTACTCCGCCTTCCTGGCCAGGTCCCCGGCGGCCGGCGTCGGCCCGCCGCCCTTGTACGTCACGCGCCACAGCGCCCGACTTGGAGTCCGAGGTGAAGAAACCGCGCCCGTAGTCGAGGACGTAGAGCGAGCCGTCCGGCGCGAACTTCCAGTCCATGAGGTTGCGGATGCCGTTCGCGCCCACCGGGATGATCTTCTTGAGGGACTCGGCGTGCGTGGGCAGTCCGCCGTTGCCGGCGGTCTTCGGGTCGGTCAGCACCGCGTGGCGGGGCTGGTCGCCGTCGTAGAAGTCACCGACGAACCACTTGCCGTCCCAGTACGCGGGCCACTTGTCCTTGCTGTCATTCGCCTCGTCGTAGCGGTAGACCGGGCCGTTCATGGTCGCCTGGCCGCCGCCCTTGAGCCACGGCAGCAGCAGCTTCTGCTCCTCCTGCTTGTAGCTGGGCACGCCGTTCGCGTCGCGCGGGTAGTCCACGCCGCCGCCCTGCGGCGAGTACCAGATGGTGTTGGGCGTGACGGGCGGCAGGTTCACCAGGCCGTCGTTGTGGGGCGACTCGTTCTTCGGCGCGTCGCAGTCGTACCAGCCGAGCGGCTTGCTCGGGTCCGGCAGATTGCGGTCGCGGTAGGGCTGGTTGTTGCCCATGCAGTACGGCCAGCCGTGGTTGCCCGGCTTGGTGATCGCGGCGAACGTGTCGTACTTCGCCGGACCCCAGGTGGTGCTCGGCGCCCCCGCGTCGGGGCCGACCCATCCGGCGTACAGGGTGTCGGTCTTCGGATCGACGGCGATGCGGGCCGGGTTGCGCACGCCCATCACGTAGATCTCGCCGCGCGTCTTGCCGCCGCCCTCGTCCGGCTCCTCGCCGGTGAAGAGGTTGCCTTCGGGCAGGGTGTACGTGCCGTCGTCCTCGGGGTGGATCCGCAGGATCTTGCCGTTGAGGTTGTTGGTGTTGCCCGCGGTGCGGCGGGCGTCCGCGAAGGACACGCCCTTGAAGTTCGGCTCCGGGTTGTTTCCGGAGTAACCGCCGCTGAACCCGGACGAGTTGTTGTCGCCCGTCGCGATGTACAGGTTCTGCTCCGAGTCCCAGGCCATGCCGCCGCCCGCGTGGCAGCAGCTGTGGATCTGGACCGGCCACTTGAGCAGGACCTTCTCGGAGGCGAGGTCCAGCTTGTTGGTGGCGAGGTCGAGGGTGAAGCGGGAGACGCGGCGTTCGGCCATGTGCGTGTCCCGGTTGATCTCCGAGTGGGGCGTGTAGTGCAGGTACACCCACCCGTTGGTGAGGAAGTCCGGGTCGGTCTCGACGCCGAGGAGGCCCTCCTCGTTCTTGACCAGCTCGTCGCCGCCGCCCTTGTTTCCGAAGACCGTCAGCGCGCCCGCGAGCGTCACCTTCTTCGTCTTCGGGTCGTAGACGTGGATCTGGCCCCGGCCCTTGCCGATGTCCGGGTTGTTCCAGTCGGTGACGACGGGCGCGTTGCCGTCGCCGCCGCCCCGGCCGATGTAGATGACCCGGCCGTCCTTCGCGGTCACCAGGCCGTGCGGTTCGCCGATCTGGTCGGACTGGCCCGGCTGGTTGGGCGCGGTGATCCGCTCGGCCTGGTAGTGGGCGTCGATGCTCGCCCTGCAGTCGGCGCGCGCGATGCGCGTCGTCCACTGGAGGGCGCCCCGCAGGTGGTCGCGGAAGTCCGTCTCCTGGAAGGAGTCGGCCGTACCGCCCATGCCGGTGTAGAAGGACCGGCCGCCGTCGTAGTCGCGGCACCAGGAGACCGGGTGGTCCCAGCCGTTGGCGCTCGCTCCCGGCTTGTACGTGGCTTCCCGTACCCGCGCCACGGTGTGCACGTCACCGGACGGGTTCTCCGTCCAGTTGAGCCACTTGTCGGGCCGCTTCCACTGGAGCGGCAGGTTCTTGGTGGCCGGGTGCCGCCGGTCGCCGACCTCCACGGTCGCGCGCTGTACGTTCGCGGGTCCGCCCGCGGCGGGCCGGGCGCCGATCAGGCCGCCGAACCAGTCGGAGTACGGCTCGGTGCGCGCCGCGTCGTGGATGCCGAGGAAGCCGCCGCCGGCCTCCATGTACGCCTCCAGGCCCGCCTCCTGCTCAGGGTCCAGCACATCGCCGCCACCGGTCAGGAAGACGACGGCGTTGAACCTGCCGAGCCTTGCCGTGGTGAAGACGGAGGCGTCGTCCGTGGCCTCCACGCGGAAACGCTGCGCGGCGGGGCCGGACTGCCCGATCTTCTCGATGGCCTCGATACCGGCGTTGACGGTCGGCGACTCGTCGCCGCCCGCGAGCCGTGGAAGACGAGCACGCGGACGTTCGCGCCGCCGGGCGGAGACGGCAGTGCGGGGAGGGACAACGTTGTCGTGGGCGGAGGTTCTGGGTACGGCCGGGCGGAGGCCGCGGTGCCGCCGAGCAGGCCGGAGGCGACAACTCCGGCCGTCAGAGCGGCTGCCAGTCCGCGTCGGCGTCTTGACCGGTGATGTGGTGTGCGATGCATGTGTTCACCCATCCCTCAGTGGTCACAGGAACAGCCGATGAAGCTAGACCTCTTTTCGCCACACGCCAAGAGGTATGACCGGAATACCGCGAACTTTGTCCTTGGTGTGGATGAACTCGGTCGCCCCCGCTACGGTGTGGCCGTCAATCTCCGTACCGAGTGGGGAGTTGGGCATGGACAGACGTAGCTTCAACCGACGGCTTCTGGCGGGCGGGGCGGTCGCGGCGACCGGGGCGACATCGTTGTCACTCGCGGCGGAGTCCGCGCCCCCCGCCGTGGCGGCTCCCTCGGCCGAGAGCCCGCCGAGGACCGCACCGGCCGGCGCCGGATCCACCGGCTGAAGAAGTACAGCCGAGAAGCTGCCCGACGGGCAGCTGGGCTACGGCTTCGAGAAGGGCAAGGCGTCGGTGCCGGGCCCGCTGATCGAGCTGATCGAGGGCGACACCGTCCACATCGAGTTCGAGAACACCCTGGACGTGCCGGTCAGCCTCCATGTGCACGGCGTGGACTACGAGATCGGGAGCGACGGAACCAAGCTCAGCAAGAGCCACGTCGAGCCCGGCGGGACCCGGACGTACACCTGGCGCACACACGTCCCCGGCCGGCGCAAGGACGGCACCTGGCGGGCCGGCAGCGCGGGTTACTGGCACTACCACGACCACGTGGTGGGCACGGACCACGGCACGGGCGGCATCCGCAAGGGCCTCTACGGCGGCGTGATCGTACGCCGCAAGGGAGACATCCTCCCGGACAAGACCTTCACCATCGTCTTCAACGACATGACCATCAACAACAAGCCGGGAGACCAGAGCCCCAATTTCGAGGCCACGGTGGGTGATCGGGTGGAGATCGTCATGATCACGCACGGCGAGTTCTACCACACGTTCCACATCCACGGTCACCGCTGGGCCGACAACAGGACCGGCCTGCTGACCGGTCCCGACGACCCCAGCCGCATCGTCGACAACAAGATCACGGGCCCGGCCGACTCCTTCGGCTTCCAGATCGTCGCGGGCGAACACGTCGGCGCGGGCGCCTGGATGTACCACTGCCACGTCCAGAGCCACTCCGACATGGGGATGGCCGGGCTCCTCCTGGTGGCCAAGGCCGACGGCACGATCCCCGGGTACGAGCCGCACCATCCGGCGGAGCACGCCCACCAGCCGGCGGGCGGACCGCGTTGACGGGACGTTCAGCGGATGTTGATTCTTCCGGGGCAGGATGTGCCGCATGCCGATCAACACCACCACTGAACGTGAACTCTCCTGGCAGGAGACAGCGCTGTGCGCCCAGGCCGGGCCCGAGTTCTTCTTCCCGGCCCCCGGCAGCTCCACCCGCGAGGCCAAGCAGCTCTGCGGCGCCTGCGAAGGGCGGGTGGCCTGCCTGGAGTACGCCCTCTCGAACGACGAGCGGTTCGGAGTCTGGGGCGGACTCTCCGAGAAGGAGAGGCTCCGCCTCAGGCGCGGGCCGCGCTGACGCGCTGCTTCCGCACGCCCTCTGGCACGGGTGTCCCCCACCCGCCATGCTGAGGTCCGCACCATCGGCGAACCGCCCGGGGAGACGCGTTGAGCAGCAGGCAGGCATCGGCCGAGTACGACTACGTCATCGTGGGAGCGGGTTCGGCGGGCTGTGTGCTCGCCGCCCGGCTGTCGGAGGATCCGACGGTGCGGGTCGCGCTCGTCGAGTCGGGCGGCCGGGACCGCAAGACCGAGATACGGATCCCCGCGGCCTTCCCCAAACTCTTCAAGACGCCCTACGACTGGAACTTCAGCACCGTCGGGCAGGCCGGACTGGGCGGCCGCGAGCTGTACTGGCCGCGCGGTCACACACTGGGCGGCTGTTCCTCGGTCAACGCGATGATGTGGGTGCGCGGCCACCGCGACGACTACGACGCCTGGGGCGAGGCGGCGGGCCCCGAGTGGTCGTACGACGCGATCGTGCCGTACTTCCGGCGGGCGGAACGGTGGACGGGCAGCACGGCGGGCCGCTCGGTGTACGGGACCCGGGGGCCGCTGTCCATCTCGCCGCCGCGCGACCCCAACCCGACCACGGCGGCCTTCCTGGAGGCCTGCCGCGCAGCGGGCCTGACCGAACTCCCCGAACTGAACATCCCCGACCCCAGCGGCTTCTCCCTGACCCCGGTCAACCAGCGCGCCGGCCGTCGCTGGAGCACCGCCGACGGGTACCTCAAGCCGGCGGCGTGCCGCCGGAACCTGGACGTCGTCACGGATGTCCGGGTACGGCGGCTGTCCTTCGAGGGCACGCGCGTGACGGGGGTGGTGGCGGACGCGGGGAAGGTGCTGCGCGCCCGTCGCGAGGTGATCCTCAGCGCGGGCGCCGTCGGCTCCCCGCAGCTGCTCATGCTCTCGGGCATCGGCGACCCGGACCACTTGCGCGAGACCGGCATAGACCTGCGGGCGGCCTCTCCCGACGTGGGCCGCCACCTCCAGGACCACCTGTCCGCGGTGGTCACGATGCGCTGCCCGCTCCCGGTCACCCTGACCGGCGCGGACACGCTCGCCAACATCGGCCGCTTCCTCCTCGCCGGGCGCGGACCGCTCACCTCGAACGTCGGCGAGGCCGTCGCCTTCGTCCGCAGTACGCCGGAACTGGCCGCCCCGGACATCGAGTTGATCTACGCCCCGGTGCCGTTCGTCGAGCACGGCCTGACGCCGCCCACCGAGCACGGCGTCACGATCGGCGCGGTCCTGCTCCAGCCCGCGAGCGAGGGCCGCATCACCCTCACCGACGCGGGCCACCTCGGCGCCGCGCATCGATCCGGGTTACCTGACGGACGAGTCCGACCTGCGCCGCCTGGCGGCGGGCGTCCGCCGGGCCGAAGCCCTCTTCGCCGACCCCGCGTTCGCACCGTACACGGCGGGCCCGATGGCTCCGTACCCGGGCGTCGTCGACGACGAGGCCCTGGCCCGGGCGATCCGGGACTCCTCCGAGACGCTCTACCACCCGGTGGGCACCTGCCGCATGGGCGCCGACGTCGCGTCGGAGACGATCCGCGGCTGCGGGTCAGAGGGGTGCGGGGGCTTCGGGTGGTGGACGCCTCGGTGATGCCCCGGATCACCCGGGGAAACACGCAGGCCCCCACGGTGGCGATAGCGGAGAAGGCGGCGGAGCTGATCCGTGAGGACGCGCGGGTGTAGGGCCCGCGGACGCCAGGAGCCCGGGGACTGCCCGGACGCGGCGCGTGCGGGCGGAGTCCCGTGGCGCGGAGGCAGGCGCACCGACCGGGCCGGGCCTTGCGCCGACCTGCTGGAGCGCTGCGCCGCACCCGGTACAGGACGTCCGTGACGCGGCCTGTGCCGGGTGGCGGCGTACGGCTGGTGGCCGGGGGTGGTCAGGAGGCGGCGCGGGCAGCCATCCGGGCCTTGCGCGCGGCCAGCTTCTCGTCGAACTTGCTCGCTTCGGAGTCCAGCCCGTTCATGTACAGGCCGAGCTCCTCCTGCGCCTTGAGTCCCTCGGGGCCGAGCCCGTCGATCTCCAGGACCTTCAGGTAGCGCAGGACCGGCTGGAGCACGTCGTCGTGGTGGATGCGCATGTTGTAGATCTCGCCGATCGCCATCTGCGCGGCGGCCCGCTCGAAGCCCGGCATGCCGTGTCCGGGCATCCGGAAGTTCACGACGACGTCGCGCACCGACTGCATCGTCAGGTCGGGGGCGATCTCGAAGGCCGCACCCAGCAGGTTGCGGTAGAAGACCATGTGCAGGTTCTCGTCGGTCGCGATCCGCGCCAGCATGCGGTCGCAGACGGGGTCGCCCGACTGGTGTCCGGTGTTGCGGTGCGAGACGCGCGTCGCGAGCTCCTGGAAGGCCACGTACGCCACGGAGTGCAGCATCGAGTGGCGGTTGTCGGACTCGAAGCCCTCCGACATGTGCTGCATGCGGAACGCCTCGAGCTTGTCCGGGTCGACGGCGCGCGAGGTGAGCAGGTAGTCGCGCATCACGATGCCGTGCCGGCCCTCCTCCGCGGTCCAGCGGTGCACCCAGGTGCCCCAGGCGCCGTCGCGGCCGAAGAGGGAGGCGATCTCGTGGTGGTAGCTGGGGAGGTTGTCCTCGGTCAGCAGGTTCACGACGAGCGCGATCTTGCCGATGTCGGTGACCTTCGACTGCCCGGGCTCCCAGGCCTGGCCGTCGTCGAAGATGCCGGGGAAGTTACGGCCGTCGGAGAACGGGACGTACTCGTGCGGCATCCAGTCCTTGGCGACCTTGAGATGGCGGTTCAGTTCCTTTTCCACCACCTCTTCCAGCGCGTACAGCAGCCGGGCGTCGGTCCACGCGTCCGAACTGCCGAGTTGGGGAGAGGTGATCGTCACGGGTGCTCCTGGGGACGGGGACGAGGGGAGAAGTACCTACGGCTTCGTAGGTTACGAGACCGTAGGTTAAGGGAGCCGTAAGAGCTGAGCCAAGTCTTGGTTTGCGATGTCCCATTACGGTTGGTTATGTGCACAGGTCGGGCGGGTGCACCGAGAGGCACGTCACGTCACCTCCCGGCTTCCCGCACTCTCCGGTTTCAATCAGAACCGGTTCGTGTCCCGGGCCGTCGGACGACTCGGCGGTCCCCGGCCGGCGGGCGGCGCCCTCAGGAGTCGCGTCCGGCTCCGGCTCCCGTCCCAGCTCCAGCCGCCGGGTGATCCCGATCGACTCCAGGAACGGCTCGTCGTGGCTCGACACGACCAGCGCGCCCTCGTACGACTCCAGAGCCTGGACCAGCCGGCGCACGCTCGCCATGTCCAGGTTGTTCGTCGGCTCGTCCAGCAGCAGCAGCTGCGGCGCCGGCTCCGCCAGCAGCAGCGCCGCCAGCGTCGCCCGGAACCGCTCTCCGCCGGACAGCGTCCCCGCCCGCTGGTCCGCCCGCGACCCCTTGAACAGGAAGCGCGCCAGCCGGGCCCTGATGGCGTTGTTGGTCGCCGAGGGCGCGAACTTCGCCACGTTCTCGGCCACCGTCAGCCCGTTGTCCAGTACGTCGAGCCGCTGGGGCAGGAAACGCAGCGGCACGTGCGCGACCGCCTCGCCCGAGGCCGGCTCCAGCTCTCCGGTGACCGTGCGCAGCAGCGTCGTCTTGCCCGCCCCGTTGCGCCCGGTCAGGGCGATCCGCTCGGGACCGCGCACCTCGAACTCGCCGTCGATCCGTGCCCCGTACCGCAGGTGGAGATCGCGCAGCGTCAGCACCCTGCGCCCCGGATGCACGGTCGTGTGCGGCAGTACGACGTTGATCTCGTCGTCGTCGCGCACCGCCTCCACCGCCCCGCTCAGCCGCTCCTTCGCCTCCGCCAGCTTCTCGGTGTGCATGATGCGGTGCTTGCCCGCCGACTCCTGCGCGGCGCGCTTGCGGGCGTTCATGATGATCTTCGGCTCGCGCTTGCTGTCGTGCATCTTCTGTCCGTACCGCTTCCGGCGGGCCAGCTTCACCTGTGCGTCGGCGAGCTCCTTCTTCTGCCGGTGCACATCGGCCTCGGCGACCCGCACCATGCGTTCGGCCGCCTCCTGCTCGACGGCGAGCGCCTCCTCGTACGCCGAGAAGTTCCCGCCGTACCAGCGGACTTCGCCCTCGCGCAGCTCGGCGATCTGGTCGACGCGCTCCAGCAGTTCACGGTCGTGGCTGACCACGACCATCACACCGGACCAGGCCTCGACCGCGGTGTACAGGTGCTCGCGAGCCCGCCGGTCCAGGTTGTTCGTCGGCTCGTCGAGGAGGAGGACGGCGGGGCGGCGCAGCAGCAGCGCGGCCAGCCGCAGCAGCACCGACTCGCCGCCCGACACCTCGCCGATGGTCCTGCGGCCCGATCCGGTCGAGCCCGAGCTGGTCGAGGGTGGCGCGGGCGCGCTCCTCGACGTCCCAGTCGTCACCGACGGCCGTGAAGTTCTCCTCGGTCGCCTCGCCCGCCTCGATCGCGTGCAGGGCGGCGCGCGTCCCGGCGATGCCGAGGGCTTCGTCCACGCGCAGCGTGGTGTCGAGGACCAGGTTCTGCGGGAGGTAGCCGATCTCACCGGCCACCCGGACCTTCCCGCGGGCAGGGGTGAGCTCACCGGCCATCAGCCGCAACAGGGTTGACTTCCCTGATCCGTTGAGACCGATCAGGCCGGTCCTTCCGGGGCCGACCGCCAGCTGGAAGTCGTCGAACACGGGGCTCCCGTCCGGCCAGCCGAAGGAGAGCGCGGAACAGGTGAGATGAGCGGGGAAGGTGGACAAGAGTGCCTCCCGGTTGCTGGAAACGAGCAAGGGCAACGGGTGGAGACACCGGGGCGTGGGCGACGTACGGCCGGGAAGGAGCGAGGGATCTTCGCGCAGAACGCAGAACGCAGAACGCAGAACGCAGAACGCAGAACTGCGGAACTGCAAAAGGGCCCGGTCCGGGAAGGGACGGCTCAAGTGCCGAGGTCGCACGCGGCACGCACAGACAGAAGCTGTGCGGCACGGTGTCTCAGAACCTCAGACGAGCAACGTCCACTCCGATCGACGACAACAGGGCCAGAACCAAAGTACGTCATGGATCCGAAGACGCCAACCGATTAATCCGGCTCTCCCGTCACAGCGCGTCGCGCAGCAGTTCGGCCAGGTCGTGGTCGACGTCCAGGTGCAGGTGCTCGTCGCCCGCGGGCACGAGTGCGTGCGTGCGCTGGAGGAAGCGGTGCAGGTCGGCGGTGCGGACGTGGATCATCGCGGTGCCCTCGGCGGCGTGGAATTCCAGTACGGTCCGCCCGTAGCCGTACGGCCGCACCCGTACGTCGCCCAGGCCGGCCCGCGTGTCCACGCCCGTGGCCAGGAGGTCGCGGGCGAACATCCAGGACACCTCGACACCCTCCAGGGTCGCGGGCGGCGGGAAGGCCATGCGTACGGCGAAGGGCTCCGCGCGGTCGTAGCGCAAGGTCGCGGGGACCGTCTCCATCCGGGGCGCGGACGAGATCAGACGGGCCTGCACGGCTTGCTCGATCACGGGAGACAAGGCCTGCCCCCTCTCACGGTTCGGTCGATGTGTCCTGTCACAGGGACAGACGTAAGAACGCGCGATTCCGTGCATGCGGCGGGGATGTGACCTGTGTCACCAGCGCCGCCCCGGAGCGCGGGCGGGAGACGCGCCCTGGACGGCGCCGGCGGCGTGGACTAGCTTCCAGCGCCATGAGGGGTACGGGGAAGACGAGACGGATGGTGTCGGTGGGACTGTGCGGGGCGGCGCTGGCCGCCGCCCTGGCCGCCCCGGCGCAGGCGGACGTACAGGCGCGGTCACCGCGGAGCGGTCCCGGCTGGCAGCTGAAGGACACCGGCGAGGACGTGCGGCTGCGGGGCCTGGCGGCGGTCAGCAGGAAGACCGCGTGGGTCGCCGGGTCCAAGGGCACGGTGCTGCGCACGGCCGACGGCGGCCGGAGCTGGCGCGACGTCTCGCCGCCGGGCGCGGGGGAGATGGAGTTCCGCGACATCGAGGCCTTCGACGGCCGGCGTGCGGTGGTGCTGGCCATCGGCGAGGGCGAGGCGTCCCGGATCTTCCGTACCGGGGACGGCGGCGCGAGCTGGACCGAGAGCTTCCGCAACACCGACCCCAAGGCGTTCTACGACTGCGTCACCTTCTTCGACAGCCGCAACGGCCTCGCGATGAGCGACCCGGTCGACGGCAAGTACCGCATCCTGTCCACCGGCGACGGCGGCACGTCGTGGAAGGTCCTGCCGAGCGCGGGCATGCCCGCGGCGCAGAGCGGCGAAGCGGGCTTCGCGGCGAGCGGCCAGTGCCTGGTCAGCTCCGGTCGGCGGGACGTATGGCTCGCCACGGGAGGCGGGGCGGCCGGCCGGGTGCTGCATTCCGCGGACCGCGGCCTGACCTGGACCGCGGCCGAGGCGACGATCCCGGCGGGCGACCCGGCGCGGGGCGTCTTCGGCCTCGCCTTCCGCGACCGCGACCACGGCGTCGCGGACGGCGGCGACTACCGCACCGGCCAGGCGTCGCCGCGGGCGGCGGCGGTCACCGGCGACGGCGGCCGCAGCTGGCAGCGGTCGAAGACCCCGCCGCCGGCGTACCGCTCGGGCGTGACCTGGCTGCCGCACACCGAATCCGGCGCGCTGGCGGTCGGCCCCATGGGCACGGACCTCACGCTGGACGGCGGCCGCAACTGGCGGACGATCGACACCGGTTCGTACGACACCGTCGAGTGCGCGCCGGACTTCGGCTGCTGGGCGTCGGGCGAGAAGGGCCGCGTGGCGCGCCTGGAGTCCTGACGACCGGGACGCGGCGCCGGGGCCCGGCGGGGGCGTTGGGGTCGGTGCCGCGCCGGGGCGTCTCCTCGGGCGTCGACCGTTCGGGTACGTCGGTTGCTTCGGGGTGGTTGCGTTCGACGCCCTGCGGGGAGCGCCCCGGCACGGTCCTCTCCCGGCACCGCGAAAAGTCTCAGCCCCTTGGGGGTCCCCCCGGACGAAGTCTGGGGGGCACGAGGAGCGGGGCCCGGGGCGGGCCTACGCGGGCGGCTGCTCCCGGTACGGCGCGAGCTCCGGCGCCGTCTTCGTCACCACGAACTCGGTGATCCGGTACACGCACACCCCAGCCGCCGTGAACGGGTCGGCCGCCGCGATCTTCTCGATCTGCCCCCGGTCGTCCCCGACGGCAAGGAGCACCCCGCCGTCACGCGGCACCTTGCGCCCCGAGGCGATGAACACCCCCGCTTCGTACTGCGCGTCCAGCCAGGCCATGTGCGCTTCGAGCAGTTCGTCGGCGCGCTCGACGGGGGCGGTGTAGGTCAGCTCCAGTACAAACATGATCGTCAGGCTACCCGTACCCTTCTGATCACTATGAAGAGCCCGAGTTCCCCCGCCGACGAAGCCGAAGCCCGAGCGATCCAGGACGAACTGCGCGCCCGCGTGGTGCTCGACGAGCCGGGACCGCCCCCCGGCACCGGCCTGGTGACGGGTGTCGACGTGGCGTACGACGACGCGCGTGACCTCGTCGCCGCTGCGGCCGTCGTCCTCGACGCTTCCGCTCGCCGTGGTGGAGGAGGCCACGGCGGTGGGCCGCGTCGCCTTTCCGTACGTCCCCGGCCTGCTCGCGTTCCGGGAACTGCCCACGGTGCTCGCCGCCCTCGCGTCGCTGTCGGCGGACCCGGGGCTCGTGGTCTGCGACGGGTACGGGCAGGCCCACCCGCGCCGCTTCGGCCTCGCCAGTCACCTCGGCGTCGTGACGGGGCTCGCGACCGTCGGCGTCGCCAAGAACCCCTTCACCTTCACGTACGAGCAGCCGGGCCCCCACCGCGGCGCCGTGTCCCCGCTGCTGGACGGGGCGGGCGAAGAGGTGGGCCGTGCGGTGCGTACCCAGGACGGCGTGAAGCCGGTCTTCGTCTCCGTCGGCCACCGGGTGAGCCTGGACAACGCCTGCGCGCACACGCTGCGCCTGGCACCCGGCTTCCGGCTCCCGGAGTCGACCCGCAGGGCGGACGCCCTGTGCCGCCGGGCCCTGCGCGAAGCGGTCGGTGCCGGTTTCGGAACAAGCGTGTGACTGAGTACCTGTACGGATGTTTGAACCGCAGCGATGGGACAGGGTGATCGTATGAGCCCCTACCCGAATCCGAACCCGAGCCCGAGCCCCGAGGGGCACCCGCACCTGCACGCGCACCCGGAACACCCCACGTACCCCCGGCCTCCCAGGTCGGTCGAGTCCGTGACGCTGCACCGCGCGGGACGCCGTACGAACGTGGGCATCCTGCTCGGCGGCCTGGCCGCGCTGGGCTGGACCGGCGGGATGATCTACACCATCGCGGGCTGGGTCACCGGCCACTGACCCCGGCCGTTTCCCGCACGTCCGCGACCCGGAACCCCAGCCCGGCCGCCATCAGCGCTCCATCAGCGCGTCGCCCATCGCCACCGCTGTCGTCACCTGCCCCGACGTCGGGGCAACTCGTCGAAGGCCAGGCACAGCACCGACTCGGCCAGGATCTTCGCCGTCTCGTCGTAGCCCGGGTCACCGCCCGACACCTCGGTGAACACCCGGCGCCCGCCGCCCTCACCCACGAAGCGCACGGTGAACCAGCTTCTGGCCCTGCGCTCCTCGTCGGGGCCCGAGCCGCCGCGTACCGGATCATGAGCCACGCGCGCGCCGCCGGGAACTGGGCGAGCGCGAAGACGGCCCCCACCGCGGCCACGAGCCGGCCGCGACCGGCAGCCGCTTCACCGACGCGTAGTGCCGGTAGCGGAAATCCGGGCCGTACCGCTCCAGCGCGGCCGCCGAACGGGCCACCACCTGCGGGTCGATGGTCGCCAGCGGCAGCGCCCAGGTCCCCGTCTCGCGACTGCGCCGCCGCCCGCCGAGCGGGGCCCGCACCCGCCTCCCCACCGGCCCCGGTTCGGACTGCCGCCGCTCCTTCGCGGCCCGGAGCGTCTGCCGCCCACGCCCCAGTGCGGTGATCGCGGAGGCGAAGGTGCCGCCGAGAACATCACGCGGGAGCGGACGAAGCCGTCGACGCGCAGCGGTACGCCGTCGGGCAGCTGCTTGACGGTGAAGTACACCCCGAGGTCGTGCGGGACCGAGTCGAAGCCGCAGGCGTGCACGATCCGTGCCCCGCTCCTGCGGGCCCGCGCGTCGTACCGGAGGTACATCCGGTCGGCGAACTCCGGCTCGCCCGTCAGGTCCGCGTAGTCCGTGCCCGCGTCCGCGCAGGCGGCGACGAGCTCCTCGCCGTACTGGATGTAGGGGCCGACCGTCGTGGCCAGGACCCGGGTGCTCGCGGCGAGTTCGCGCAGCGAGGCGGGGTCGGACGCGTCGGCGTGCAGGAGGGGGAGCGTCGCGCAGGCCGGATCGACCGCCACGAGCCGCTCGCGCAGCTTCTCCAGCTTCGCGCGGTCACGCCCGGCGACGGCCCAGCGGCAGCCGGCGGGCGCGTGGACGGCGAGGTACCGCGCGGTGAGTTCCCCGACGAAGCCCGTCGCCCCGAAGAGCACGATGTCGTACGCGCGTCCCGTGCTGCCACTGCCTGGCACTGTTTCGCTCATGGGGGCAGAGGCTAGCGGCAACAGGGAGTAAAAAGAACTAAGCGCTTGCTTGCCTCAGGGGCTTGTGCTGAGTGGAACGCGTTCTTAGCATCATTGATGTTACATCAGTTGTGTCACAGAGCTGGGGGCTTGATGGCAGGCACAGGGAACGGCCCGCGCGGACCTCTGGACGGGGTGCGCGTGGTGGAGCTGGCGGGAATCGGCCCCGGCCCGTTCGCCGCCATGCTCCTCGCGGACCTCGGCGCCGACGTGGTCCGCGTGGACCGCCCCGGCGGTGCGGGGCTGGGGGTTGACCCGGCGTACGACCTCACCAACCGCAACAAGCGCTCGGTGGTCGTCGACCTCAAGTCCGCCACGGGACCGGCCCGGGTCCTCGGCCTGGCCGAGCGCGCCGACGTCCTCATCGAGGGCTACCGCCCCGGCGTCGCCGAGCGTCTCGGTGTCGGCCCCGACGCCTGTCTGGCCCGCAACCCGCGGCTCGTGTACGGGCGGATGACGGGCTGGGGCCAGGAGGGCCCGCTCGCACGGCGCGCCGGGCACGACATCGCGTACATCGCCCTCACCGGCACCCTCGGCATGTTCGGCAGGGCGGACGAGCCGCCCACCGTCCCCGCGAACCTCGTCGGCGACTACGCGGGCGGCTCGCTCTACCTCGTCATCGGCGTCCTCGCCGCGCTCCAGCACGCCCGCACCGAGGGCGGCACCGGGCAGGCTCGTCGACGCCGCGATCGTCGACGGCGCCGCCCACCTCGCCACGATGATCCACGGCATGCTGGCGGCCGGCGGCTGGCAGGACCGGCGGTCGGCCAACCTGCTCGACGGCGGCTGCCCCTTCTACGGCACCTACGAGACCTCCGACGGCCGGTACATGGCGGTCGGCGCGCTGGAGCAGCAGTTCTACGCCGAGTTCACCGAGCTCCTCGGCCTGGAGGCGGAGGAGGCGGGGGCCCGCGGCGACATGGCCCGCTGGGGCGGGCTGCGCGAAGCGATCGCCGCCCGCTTCAAGGCGAAGACCCGCGACGAGTGGACCGCCGTCTTCGAGGGCTCGGACGCCTGCGTCGCCCCCGTCCTCTCGCTGCGCGAGGCCCCGGCGCATCCGCACCTGGCCGCGCGCTCCACGTTCACCGACCACGGCGGGATCACCCAGCCGGCCCCCGCGCCCCGGTTCTCCGCCACGCCCGGATCCGTACGGCGGGGCCCCGCCCGGCCCGGGGCCGGCGCCGCCGAGGTGGCGCGGGACTGGGACCTGCCGGAGCTCATCGGGGACGGCGGCGCCTGATGGGGCTCCGCGTGCCGCTGCGCCGCACGGTCCTCCACGTCGTTCCCGCCGGTCCCGGGCCGCCGGGCCGATCGAAACCGTCAAGGACCTCAAGGACCTCAAGGGCCGGCCGTAGGAGGCACAGTTGAAGCGTCAGATCTTCACCGCGGAGCACGAAGCCTTCCGGGAGACCGTGCGCACCTTCCTGGCGAAGGAGGTGACGCCGTACTACGAGCAGTGGGAGAAGGACGGCATCGTCAGCCGGGAGGCGTGGCTGGCGGCCGGAAGGCAGGGCCTGCTCGGTCTCGCCGTACCGGAGGAGTACGGGGGCGGCGGAAACCCCGACTTCCGCTACAGCGCCGTACTCGCCGAGGAGTTCACCCGGGCAGGCGCGTCCGGGCTCGCGCTCGGCCTGCACAACGACATCATCGGCCCGTACCTCACCGGGCTCGCCACCGACGAGCAGAAGCGGCGCTGGCTGCCCGGCTTCTGCAGCGGTGAGACGATCACCGCCATCGCGATGACCGAGCCGGGCGCGGGCTCCGACCTCCAGGGCATCCGCACGACGGCCGAGGACCGGGGCGACCACTGGGTGCTCAACGGCTCGAAGACCTTCATCTCCAACGGCATCCTCGCCGACCTGGTGATCGTCGTCGCCAGGACGTCCCCCGAGGGCGGCGCCAAGGGCCTGTCCCTGCTCGTCGTGGAGCGCGGCGCGGAGGGCTTCGGGCGCGGACGCAACCTCGACAAGATCGGCCAGAAGTCCCAGGACACCGCCGAGCTCTTCTTCGACGGTGTACGCGTCCCCAAGGAGAACCTGCTCGGGGACCTCGACGGCGCCTTCGTCCACCTGATGACCAACCTGGCGCAGGAGCGCATGGGCATCGCGGTCGCCGGGATCGCCGCCGCCGAGTACCTGCTGGAGATCACCACGGCGTACGTCAAGGAGCGCGAGGCGTTCGGACGGCCGCTGTCCAAGCTCCAGCACATCCGCTTCGAGATCGCGGAGATGGCCACCGAGTGCGCCGTCACCCGTACCTTCCTGGACCGCTGCATCGTCGATCACTCGAACGGCGAACTCGACGCCGTCCACGCGTCGATGGCCAAGTGGTGGGCCACCGAACTCCAGAAGCGCGTCGCCGACCGCTGCCTGCAACTGCACGGCGGCTACGGCTACATGACCGAGTACCGCGTCGCCAGGGCCTTCACCGACGGCCGCATCCAGACGATCTACGGCGGCACGACCGAGATCATGAAGGAGATCATCGGCCGCTCGCTCCTCGCCTGACCCCCGCCCGGTTTTCGTCCGGCCGGCTTTTGTCACGTACCCCTCGAAAGGCTGCTGTCTTGAGTACCGAAGCGTTTGTGTACGACGCGATCCGCACCCCGCGCGGGCGCGGCAAGGCCAATGGCGCCCTGCACGGCACCAAGCCGATCGACCTCGTCGTCGGCCTCATCCACGAAGTCCGCCGCCGCTTCCCCGGCCTCGACCCGGCCGCGGTCGACGACATCGTCCTCGGCGTCGTCAGCCCCCTCGGCGACCAGGGCTCCGACATCGCACGCACCGCGGCCGTCGCGGCCGGGCTGCCCGACACCGTCGCCGGCGTACAGGAGAACCGCTTCTGCGCCTCGGGTCTGGAAGCCGTCAACATGGCGGCGGCGAAGGTCCGTTCCGGCTGGGAGGACCTCGTGCTGGCGGGCGGCGTCGAGTCGATGTCACGCGTCCCCATGGGGTCCGACGGCGGCGCCTGGGCCATGGACCCGATGACCAACTGGGACACCGGCTTCGCGCCCCAGGGCATCGGCGCCGACCTCATCGCCACCATCGAGGGCTTCACGCGCCACGACGTCGACTCGTACGCCGCGCTGTCGCAGGAGCGGGCCGCCGAGGCATGGAAGGACGGCCGCTTCGGGCGCTCCGTCGTCCCCGTCCTGGACCGCAACGGCCTGGTCGTCCTCGACCACGACGAGCACATGCGCCCCGGTACGACCGCCGAGTCGCTCGGCGCGCTCAAGCCGTCCTTCGCGACGATCGGCGAGCACGGCGGCTTCGACGCCGTCGCGCTGCAGAAGTACCACTGGGTCGAGGAGATCGACCACGTGCACCACGCGGGCAACTCGTCCGGCATCGTGGACGGCGCCGCCCTGGTCGCCATCGGCTCGCAGGCGGTCGGCGAGCGCTACGGCCTCACCCCCCGCGCCCGTATCGTCTCGGCGGCCGTCTCCGGCTCCGAACCCACCATCATGCTGACGGGCCCCGCGCCCGCCACCCGCAAGGCACTCGCCAAGGCGGGTCTGACCATCGACGACATCGACCTGGTCGAGATCAACGAGGCCTTCGCGGGCGTCGTGCTGCGCTTCGTCAAGGACATGGGCCTCTCCCTCGACAAGGTCAACGTCAACGGCGGCGCCATCGCCATGGGCCACCCCCTGGGAGCCACCGGCGCGATGATCCTCGGCACGCTCATCGACGAGCTGGAACGCCGTGACCAGCGGTACGGCCTCGCCACCCTGTGCGTCGGCGGCGGCATGGGCATCGCCACCGTCGTCGAGCGCCTCTGACCGTCCCGTCCCACCCCTTACGGAGAAGAAAACTCATGAGCGAGAGCACCACCATCCGCTGGGAACAGGACGAGACCGGTGTCGTCACCCTCGTCCTCGACGATCCCAATCAGTCCGCGAACACCATGAACCAGGCTTTCAAGGACTCCATCGCGGCCGTCGCCGACCGTGCGGAGGCCGAGAAGGACTCGATCAGGGGCATCATCTTCACCTCCGCCAAGAAGACCTTCTTCGCGGGCGGCGACCTCAAGGACATGATCAAGGTCGGTCCGGAGAACGCCCAGCAGGCCTTCGACGCCGGTATGGCGATCAAGGCGTCCCTGCGCCGCATCGAGACCCTCGGCAAGCCCGTCGTCGCCGCCATCAACGGGGCGGCCCTCGGCGGCGGTTACGAGATCGCGCTCGCCTGCCACCACCGCGTCGCCCTCGACGCGCCCGGCTCCAAGATCGGCCTGCCCGAGGTCACGCTCGGTCTCCTCCCGGCGAGCGGCGGCGTCACCCGTACCGTACGGCTGATGGGCATCGCCGACGCGCTGCTGAAGGTGCTCCTCCAGGGCACCCAGTACAGCCCGCGGCGCGCTCTGGAGAACGGTCTGATCCACGAACTCGCCGCCACGCCGGACGAGATGCTCGCCCAGGCCCGCGCCTTCATCGACGCCAACCCCGAGTCCCGGCAGCCCTGGGACGTCAAGGGCTACAAGATCCCCGGCGGCACGCCGTCCAACCCGCGCTTCGCCGCGAACCTCCCCGCCTTCCCCGCCAACCTCAAGAAGCAGACGGCGGGCGCCCCCTACCCCGCCCCGCGCAACATCCTCGCGGCGGCCGTGGAAGGCGCGCAGGTCGACTTCGAGACCGCGCTGGCCATCGAGGCCCGCTACTTCACCGAGCTGGTCACCGGGCAGATCGCCAAGAACATGATCCAGGCGTTCTTCTTCGACCTCCAGGCCGTCAACTCCGGTGCCAACCGCCCGAAGGGCATCGAGCCCCGCCCCGTCCGCAAGGTCGCGGTCCTCGGCGCCGGGATGATGGGCGCGGGCATCGCGTACTCCTGCGCCAGGGCCGGCATCGAGGTCGTCCTCAAGGACGTGACGCCCGAAGCCGCCGCCAAGGGCAAGGCGTACTCCGAGAAACTGCTCGCCAAGGCGCTCTCGCGCGGCCGTACGACCGAGGCCGAGCGGGACGCGCTCCTCGCCCGCATCACGCCGACCGCCGACCCGGCCGGCCTGGCGGGCTGCGACGCCGTGATCGAGGCGGTCTTCGAGGACACCTCGCTCAAGCACAAGGTGTTCCAGGAGATCCAGGACATCGTCGAGCCGGACGCGCTGCTCTGCTCCAACACCTCGACGCTTCCCATCACCGGTCTCGCCGAGGGGGTCGCGCGTCCCGCCGACTTCATCGGTCTGCACTTCTTCTCACCGGTCGACAAGATGCCGCTCGTCGAGATCATCAAGGGGGAGCGGACCGGCGACGAGGCGCTGGCGCGCGCCTTCGACCTCGTACGCCGGATCAAGAAGACCCCGATCGTCGTCAACGACTCGCGCGGCTTCTTCACCTCGCGCGTCATCGGCCAGTTCATCAACGAGGGCGTCGCGATGGTCGGCGAGGGCATCGAGCCCGCGTCCGTCGAGCAGGCGGCGGCCCAGGCCGGCTACCCGGCGAAGGTCCTGTCCCTGATGGACGAACTGACCCTCACCCTCCCGCGCAAGATCCGGGGCGAGACGAAGCGGGCGGTCGAGGAGGCGGGCGGCACCTGGCCGGGGCACCCGTCGGACGCGGTGATCGACCGCATGGTCGACGAGTTCGGGCGTACGGGCGGAGCGGCGGGGCGGGCTTCTACGAGTACGGCGAGGACGGGAAGCGCACCCGCCTGTGGCCGGGCCTGCGCGAGCACTTCACGAAGCCGGGCGCCGAGATCCCCTTCACCGACATGAAGGAGCGGATGCTCTTCTCCGAGGCGCTGGACACGGTCCGCTGCTTCGAGGAAGGCGTGCTGACGTCGGTCGCGGACGCCAACATCGGCTCCATCATGGGCATCGGCTTCCCGGCCTGGACGGGCGGAGCGATCCAGTACATCAACGGGTACGAGGGCGGCCTGCCCGGCTTCGTGGCCCGCGCGCGCGAGCTGGCGGCCACGTACGGCGAGCGCTTCACGCCGCCGGCGCTGCTGGTCGAGAAGGCGGAACGGGGGGAGACGTTCGGCGACGCGTGACCGCCTGCGGGCGCCGGGGTCCCCCTCGCGGGGGCCCGTGCCCCGGTCACTCCGCGCCGAACGCCGCCCCGCAACTCCTCCTTCAGCGACCGCTGGAACGTCGTGACCAGTGCCTGCACCACCATCGGCTGCATGTGCGCCGACAGCGACTTCATCGCCCTCACATGCTCCGGATCCGACTCGCGCTCGCGGTACGGGCTCCACACCTCGTCCTTGAAGAGCCGCGCCAGCGCGTGCGCCGCCGAGCGGGTGTGCTCCATCAGGACCGTGCGGGCGGCGAGTATCGTCTCGTGCGCTATCGGTACGTCGAGCAGCTGTATGCCGAGCGCCAGCAGCCCCGGATCGACGCGGAAGGTGCCGGGGGTGTCCGTGCGTTCCAGGACGTTCATCGCGGCGAGCGCGGTCGATGTCCTCCTCCGTCAGGGAGCGGCCCGCGCGGCGGTCCAGCTCCGCGCGGGTGGCGTCCTCCGCCGAGTCGGGCGCCCAGGTCGCCACCAGCGCCCGGTGGATCGCCAGGTCGTGCGCGCTCAGGCCGGGCGGCAGTTGCTCCAGGTAGCGCTCGATCGCGGCGAGCGTCATCCCGTGGTGCTGGAGCTCCTCGATGAGCGCCAGCCGGGACAGGTGGGCGGGCCCGTAGCGGCCGACGCGGCGCGGACCGATCACGGGCGGCGGGAGCAGGCCGCGCGTGCTGTAGAAGCGGACCGTACGCACCGTGACGCCGGCCCGTGCGGCCAGCTCGTCTACCGTGAGCGTCGGCTCCTCGGTGTCCGTCGTCATGTCTGCGCCTCGCTTCCCGTCCCACTGCCGTGCTGTGATTCAGTGCAACAGTATTGCTGTCTCACCAGTGTGGTGAAAGCTTCGCGGCCCGACTGTCAGTGGTGGCCCCTACGGTGGTGCCATGTCCGGGATCTGTTACGTACGGGGGGACGCCACCGCGCCGCAGGGCAAGGGCGTCAAGATCATCGCGCATGTCTGCAACGACCTGGGCGGCTGGGGCAAGGGCTTCGTGGTGGCGGTCTCCCGCCGCTGGTCCGAGCCGGAGGCGGCGTACCGGCGCTGGCACCGGGAGCGGGCCGCCAACGACTTCGGCCTGGGCGCGGTGCAGTTCGTACAGGCCGAGCCGCCGTACACATGGGTGGCCAACATGGTCGGCCAGCGCGGCATGCGCACCGGCAGTAAAGGAGTGCCGGTCCGCTACGACGCGATCGACACGGCGCTGGAGGCGGTGGCGGTCAGGGCGGCCGAGCTGGGCGCCTCGGTCCACATGCCACGCATCGGCTGCGGCCTGGCGGGCGGGAAGTGGTCGCGGATCGAACCGCTGATAGAGGAGCGGCTGGTGGGGCGGGGCATCGCGGTCACGGTCTACGACCACGACTGAGCGGCCCGAGGGGGGCGCGGCCGGGACCTCGGCCGGACGCTGTACGACGGGTCCGGTCCGCCGGGGTTCGGCCACGGCGGCGCGCCGGTCGGGCAGTACGGCTGTCTGCGCGTGGTGCCGGAAGCCGGCGTGGCCGTCGCCCGGCCGGCCAACGGCTGCGGTGCGCGCCGAGGCCGGATGCCCGTGGTGTTCTCCACCCTGCCCGACGGGGTCCGGGGCGCGCACGCCCACAACTGCGCGCGCCCGCGGCCACGTACGCCCCCAAGTGCGCACGCCCACAACCACGGGCGGGCCAACAGCGGGCGAACGGCTGCCTCTCCGGATGACACCTCGGTGAACTTGCTCTGGAGGACATCGGTACGCCTGGCCGCCTCACGACCGCACTCGTAACTTTGACCACTCCGCACAAACGCGTTCAGTCATCAGGCATCGAATCATCGGGAGTCGGCGGTGAACGGTTTCCCCTGGGAGTCAGCGATCGCCGTCCTCGGCCTGGCGATCCCCGTGATCGCGGCCACGTGGGAGTTCGCGCTCGTCGGCCGCAAGAGGCTCGGCTACCGGGTGCAGATGGACACCACCGCGACGGACGCGGCCAACTCCCCGTACGCCGGAGTGCTGCAGCAGATGCGGCGGAACGACACCCCGCTGCTCGACCCGTCGTTCGTGCTGCTGCGCATCCAGAACAGCGGCTGGACCCTGATCGACGCGGGCGACTACGTCGTACGCGACGACGACCAGGTCGGCGTACGGGCCAGTTTTCCGGGCCGCCGCGTCGTCGGCATGGTCGTGACCGAACTCAGCCACGACTACCTGGGCCCCTGTTTCGAGGGAGCCGCCGGCCTGCGGACCAGCGACAGCCTCATCGAGCTGCCCAGGGTGCCCCTCAACCGCGGCGCCCATTACAAGGTCCTCGCCGTCCTGGAACGCGACCCCGCGTCCGCGGCGGGGCAGGAGTTCCCCGACCCGGTGATCGTGGCGGGCGTCAAGGGCGGGGTGCGCGGCGGGAGGATCAAGAGGACCGCGAGCCACACGTTCGCCTCGAAGCCGGTCATGGTGTTCATCGCACTCCTGGTCCTCGTGGCCGCCGCCCAGTCCTTCACCACGTTCACCAGGGGAAACGTCCAGGCCGCCCCTCTGGACTGCGCCAAGGGCACACTGACACTCGTCGGCTCCACCGCTTTCGAGCCCGTGGTCCGGCAGGCCGCGAAGCAGTACGAGAAGACGTGTCCGGACGCCCGTATCCCCCTTCCGGAGAACTCGTTCAAGGGCAGCGTCGCCGGACTCGACGCGCTCGCCACCGCGGGCAAGGACGCGAAGGACCCGGGCGGCCACGGGCTCCCCGACCGGCTGGCGTTCACCGACGGGGCCAAGAGCGACCGCCGCCCGCAACTGCTGCCCAGACCCGTCGCGTTGTCCCTGTTCACCCTGGTCGTCAACAAGGACACCGGAATCCAGGACCTGTCCCTGAAGCAGGTCCGGCAGATCTACGCGGGGGAGATCACCAACTGGAGCCAGGTGAACGGCAACCCCCTCCCCATCCACCTCATCAGCCGCAACCCCGGCTCCGGCACCCGGGCCACGCTCGTCCAGCAGGTCCTGGACGGCGAGGAACCGATGAAGGTCACCGAGGGCGACTGCGCGGCCATGGAGGAGAACAGGCCGGGCCGCTGCGAGGTCGACGACACCCGCACCCTCCTGAACACCGTGTCCACGACCCCCGGAGCCCTCGGCCACAGCGAGGTCGGCGCCGCGCTCACGCACGACGACCTCCGGCAGGTACGCATCGACGGGTACTCGGCCACGCTGGAAGGCGCCGACGAGGGCGCGTACCCGTACTGGCAGACGGAGTTCGCGTACACCTACGGAGAGCCGCCCGCCGACTCCATCGCCGCCGGTTTCCTGCGTTACCTGGCCAACGAGGTCGGCAAGGACATCCTCCGCTCCCACGGGCACCGGCCCTGCTCCGAACTGGCGAAGCCGCTGCTCTGCCGCCCGACCTAGCAGAAGGGCGCTTCAAGAGAGGGGCGCCCGCCGGCCCGGCCGGTTACAGGGTCGGGGTGCGCAGGTGGCGCGGCTCCGGTACCGGGGCACCGTACCCGTGCCCGCTCCGAGCGCCATGCCGGCAGCCGTTCCCGCCACCGCTCCCCGCAGTGACCGGCGCCGTCCGACCCCGGCGCGATCCGTACACCGCTGCCGCTGCCGCTGCCGCTGTTGCCGTTCCAGGCGCCGCTGTCCGTCCTCGGCTCCGTGAGTGACGGAGCGCGCGGGCACGTTTGCCGCTGTACGCGTCACCCGGAGGACACGGCCGGGGCGAAATGGTGGGCCAGGGCGGCGTGCGGGTCGGGAGCCGCCGCCTGCGGGGCGTGGTCCACGTGCACCGTGGCGCAGGCCAGCCGCTCCACCGCGTGCAGCAGCGCGTGTTCCGCGGCCACCGCCACCGCATGCGCCTGGACCACCGTCAGGTCCGGGTCGACCACCACGGACGTCTCGGCGCGCAGGCTGTGGCCGAGCCACCGCATGCGGACGGCCCCCACCGCCCGTACGCCCTCGACATGGGAGAGCGCGTGCTCGGCCTCGTCCACCAGCGCCGGATCGACCGCGTCCATCAGCCGGTGCCAGATCTCCCGGGCCGTACCCCGCAGCACCAGCACGATCACGGCCATGATCACAAGCCCGATCAGCGGGTCGGCGTAGCGCCAGCCGAGAGCCGAACAGCCCGCGCCCAGCAGTACGGCGAGGGAGGTGAACCCGTCGGTGCGGGCGTGCATCCCGTCGGCGAGAGCGCGGGGAGCCGATCCTCCTGCCGGTACGGATACGGGCCCGCGCCACCCACTCGTTGCCCGCGAAACCGATCAGGCCGGCCGCGGCGACGGCGGGGAGGTGGCCGACCTCCTGCGGTTCGAGGAGGCGCCCGCACGCTCGTACCCGGCGAACACCGCGGAGGCTGCGATCACCAGCGCCACGACACGCCCGCCAGGTCCTCGGCCCGCCCGAAGCCGTAGGTGTAGCGGCGGGTCGCCGCACGCCGCCCCAGCAGGAAGGCGACGGCGAGGGGAACGGCGGTCAGGGCGTCGGTGGCGTTGTGGACGGTGTCGCCGAGCAGCGCGACCGACCCCGAGAGGGCGGCGACCACGGCCTGGGCGACGGTGGTCGCCGCGAGTACGGCGAAGGAGAACCAGAGGGTCCGCAGCCCGGCCGACGACCCTTCGAGCGCGGAGTCGATCCGGTCCTGATGACCATGGTGATGATGGTGTCCGTGTCCGTGACCCGTCATGCACTTCACAGTGGCACATCAACTCCCTTGCAGCCACTGCCGAAAAACCGCCCGTGACCAGGTGCGAACCCCTCGCGACTACGCCGCTCCGGAACGCGCCGCGCGGGCCGCCCGCACCGCCCGCACCGCGCCCTCCGCCGCCCGGATCCCGCTGAAGATCGCGATCTCCCCGCGCATACCGGGCGCGGCCACCATGTCCCCCGCCAGGAACACCCCGTCGCCCCGGTCGATCGCCGGACGGTCCCGCCAGGTCGCCCCCGGCAGGTCGAGCGCCCCGGTCCGGCCCTTCGCCGTGGCCGTACGCTGCCAGGTCGTCCGCTCCCGCCATCCCGGCACCGTCAGATCGGTGAACGCGTCGAGCCGCTCCCGCGCCGCGCCGGTGCTCTCGCCCGCCCGTACCGGCATGTCCAGCTGGAACAGGGACTCCCCGCGCGGCGCGATCGACGCGTCCTGCATCGAGTACGACTCGTGGAAGCCGCCCGCATCGAGGTCGACCGCCACCAGCCGGTCCCGCCGGTCACTGCGCACCGCCAGATCACGCATCACGCAGTGCCCGCTCTCCCAGCGCAGCGACTCGTCGCCCAGCAGCCGGCGCGCCGAGGAGAGTTCCGTGGCGACGATCACCGGCCCTCCGCCCGGCAGCCCGGTCAGCCGTGCCCCCGTACGGATCCGTACGCCGAGATCCCGCGCCCGCGCCTCCATGCGGTCGACGACGCCCTGCCAGCCGCCGGCCACCCACCGCACGGTCGGCACCGTCGGCGCGTACACCCGCCGGAACAGTTCCCACACGAAGGCGGCCGACAGCCGCCCGGTGCCGGCGTCGTACGTCACCACGCCGAGCGCGTTGGCCGCCGCCCGCGCGGTGCCCTCGCCGTACCGCCGGGACGCCCAGTCGTGGAAGGTCTCGTCGACCGGCGCGGTGCGCGGACGGCCCGGCAGCACCATCCGCGCCAGCCCGGCGGCGGCACGAGCCGCATCCGTCCGTCGCGCACGAATCCGGCCTTGGCCTGCCGCAGCGGCGGCAGCACGACCGGCCCGGTCAGACCGCGGCCGGTGAGCCACTTCCAGTGCGGCAGATCGCTGTAGAAGACGTGCGGGCCCTCATGGGCGACGTACGGCGCGGGCGTGGCCCTCCCCCGCCCGCCGAGCGATCCGTGCGCCTCGTACAGGTCCACGCGCACGCCCGCCTCGGCGCAGGCGACGGCGGAGACCAGTCCCGCCACTCCGCCGCCGATCACGGTCACCGTTCCGTCCACAGGCATGTCCTTCTCCTTCGTCCCGTCCGTTCCGGTCCTCTGCTCACCAGGACGGACGGGACGGCGCGGAATGTGACATCGGCCCGCAGGGGCGTGGCCGCAGGAGTGCGGTCAGCGGCTGCCCGCCACGACCGGGTAGTGGTCGCTCAGATTGGTGTACGTGTACTGCTTGCCCCAGCTGGAGACGGTCCAGGGCGCGCTCCGCTCCTTGATCACCTCGTTCGTCCAGCCCTCCGGCCTGGCGTGTCCGGCGCGGTGCAGGACGTGGTCGAGGTCCTCGCGCGGGTCGTCCGGGTAGCGCTCGGACGCGATCGAGTTGTCGGCGGTGTCGAAGGAGTACGGGTGCCCGGTGCGCGCGTCGGAGTCGGCCAGGCCGCCGTCGGCGAGCATCGTGGCGTACTCGGGGCTGTGCGAGTCGACGTTGAAGTCGCCCGCGACGATCACCTGCTCGGACGCGGGGATGTTCTTGCCGTCGAGGAAGGCGTCGATCGCCTTGAACTGCCGGCTGCGCATCAGGGCGGCCTCGCCCGCGCCGCAGCCCGGGTCGGTCGACTGGGCGTGCGTGCCGACGACGTGGACCGACGCGCCGTTCACGTTCAGCACGGCGTACACGAAGCCCTTGTTGGAGTACCAGTCGGCGCCGCACGCGTCCTTGTAGACGTACTGCTCCTTGCGCACGACCGGCCACTTGCTGAGCACCGCGACCCCGCCGTCCTCCGGAGTCGTGGCGGAGTAGGACCCGCCGGTCGCGTCCCAGCCGTCCTTGCTGCGGCCCATCACCGGTGTCTGGTACGGGTACTGCGCGGCGGCGTTGCTCTTCAGCGCGTCCGAGGCGCCGTTGTCGAAGGCCTCCTGGACGACGACGACGTCGTTGCCCTGGAAGAAGGAGGCGCCGGGATGGCCTTCGCCCGGTGGTCCTGGCCCCAGTTGGGGTAGAGGTTCTTGCTGAAGAGGAAGGCGTTGTACGACAGCACCTTCAGCGACGGCACCTCGGCGGCGGCCGGAGCCGTCGGGGCGGCGGAGGCGGACGGGGCGGTCGCGGCAAGTGTGGCGGCCGCGAGTGCGGTGGCCAGGGCTGCGCCAGGGGTACGGCGGAGCACGGAGTGCGGCACTGGAACTCCCGTTTCGGGTGGGGGGTGATGATCGGCGCCGCACATCAAATCAGCCGGAGTTACTTATCGGTAGCCTTTCGGTGGCGAATGGCCGGACGGTTGGGCATGATCCGGCCAACTTCCGTTGCCGACGGGGCCGGTACGCCCGTCGTACGGCACGCCCGCCCCGGCCGTTACGGCCTCGGTGCCCCCCGTGAGGTGCGCCGGAGAGCGCTTCCAGGACGGCAGGGCGGCCCCTTGCCGTGCGTACCACCACCGCCCGCACCCCGTGCCACCTGGGACGGGGCCGGGATCGCATACTGGAGGAGTGAGGAAAGGCAGGCAGGACCCCGTGCCACCCCCGCCCGGCGGCATTCTGTGGTCGGTCGCCGGGGACGTGCGCGCGCTGCTCATGCTGCCCGCCGCGCTCACCCTCCAGGTCGCGCACCCGGCCGTCGGCGCGGGCGTCGACCAGCACTCCGTCTTCCGCACGGACCCGTGGGGACGCGGCGAGCGGTCGCAGCGCTCCGTGCAGCTGTGGGTGTACGGGGGAGAGGCGGCCGCCGAGGAAGGCCGCCGGCTCCGGCAGCTCCACAAGACGATCCGGGGCACCGACGCGCACGGCCGCCGCTACCACGCCCTGGACCCCGCGCACTACTCCTGGGTCCACGCCACCGGCTTCCCGTGCTACCAGCACGCACTGCGCTACCTCTTCCGGCCGCTGACCGGGGCCGAGGAGCGGCAGCTGTACGCGGAGTGGCTCCAGGTCGGCCGGATTCTCGGCATCGACGACCGGGACATGCCGCAGACCGTCGAGGAGTTCTGGCCGCACTACCGCAAGATGCTGGCCGACGAACTGGAAGCGACCGTGGTGGTGCGCGAGCTGCTCGCCACCGACGCCCGGATCCCCGCCCCCGACCGCGGCCCGCTGCCGGTACGCCTCGTCCTGCGCGCCCTGTGGCCGGTCCTGCTGCCGCCGCTGGCCCGCTTCAGGGCGTTCCTCACCGTCGGCTACCTGCCGCCGGACGCGCGCCAGGCCCTCGGGCTGGAGTGGAGCGACGCACAGGAGCGCAGACTGCGCCGGTTCAGCCGCGTCGTACGCACCCTGGTTCCGCTGCTGCCCGAGCGGCTGCGCTGCCTGCCCCTGGCGCGGGAGGCCCGGGCGCGGCACCGTGGCGGCGCAGCCCGCGGCCGCTGAGAGCGCTCTCGGAAGTTCCGGCCGGGCGAGCCGCGGAGCTGTGACGCCGGAGGAACCGGACCGGACCGTCGCAGCCCCGCGTGTCCGGTCAGCCGTTGCTGTCCCCGGCCGTGCTCACGGGAGGAGCCGGAGGCCATGGAACCCCGGCCAGGAGGGGGAGAACCGACTCCTCCTCGTAGTCGAGGTGCGCGTTCAGCTCCGTCGACATCCGGTCCAGCTCGGAGCGGAAACGCCGGGGGTCGGCGATGCCGATGCCGGCCAGCAGGGTCACCAGCTCGCCCTGGATGCGCGCGACCGTGCGGTGCTCGTCGCGGAGCCGGTCGAAGGTGTCGGTCAAGTGGGGGTGGTAACGGGCGATTCCGGGGAACAGGTGCGCGTCCTCACTGGTGTGGTGGAACTCCAGGGTCTGGCAGAACGCCAGGCAGCGCTGCCGGATCTGCAGCCCGAGACCCGGGGCCGGGGGTTCACCGGGGCCATGGTGGGCCGCGCGTGCGGCGAAGTGGGCGTCGACCTCCGCCCTCACCTGACGCAGCTGGCCCCGCAGCCAGGTGTGGACCTCCATGAGTTTGTCGGCGAGGCTCTTGATCTCGACGGGCTCCTCCCAGCCGTCGGGCTCGGCGCGCTCCAGCACCACGACCGGCAGGGGCCGGGTGGTCCGGGCCTGGTAGTCGCCGTATCCGGGCGCCACGCGCACGACGTGCCCGAACAGTTCCTCGCGCCGCGCCCCCTCGGCGGGAACCGCGAGGGCCTCGAAGGTCCGGGTGCCGGTCTCCACCCGTACCACGGGGTGGGCGAGCAGGTTGTGGTACCAGTCGGGATGGCGCGGGGCGCCGAGGTTGGACCCGACGATCACCAGCGAATCGCCGTGGCGGACGTAACCGAGGGGAGTGGTGGTCTCCTTCCCCGACTTCGCGCCGGTGGTGGTGAGCAGGAGCAGGTCCTCGCCCGCGAAGGGGCCGCCGACCTTCCCTCCGTTGGCGCGGAACTCCTCGATGACGGATTGGTTGAAAGGCGTGGGCATACGGTTCGGTGTCTCCGGAGATGCAGGTGGACCCGCAGTGGCTGCGGGAGTGGCCGATGGTGATGCGCGCAGGGCGGAGCGACCGCACGGCACACGGCACGCGTGAGGGTGCCGGGAAGCGCGCAAAGAGAAAGACGGAAGACGACGTGCGGATGCGCTACGTCATGTACAGGGCGCGGAGTGTGAACTCATGGCGGGCCCCTCGGGGAAGGGTGTTCGCCCGATCACCGGCCGGCCCACTGCTCTTTGGCCGGAGTCACGCGACACCGGCTCCATTACACGTACCCGGCAGTCGCCTGTCAACGTGGGAGCTCACACACCTGTGCCGTGCCACCCGCCTGCCCGTACCGTCAACAGTTGAACGCGTGGTGACCCGCCGCATCTCCAACTGTCGTCCGTGTCACACGTATTGACACTTGTATTTCAGAAGTTTTACGTTCCCTGATATCTGAGAGCGCTCTCGGACGCCCTTCCCCCATGACTTCGAGGTGCCGTCCATGCCAGCTCCCCCGTTCAGATCCGTCAGGTCCGTCAGGTCCGTCAAACCCGCCAAACCCGCCAGATCTGCCAGATCCACGTCCGCGCTGATCCTCGTCTCCGCCCTGACCGCCCTCGGCCTGGGCACCGCCGCCGCCCCGGCGCCGCGGCCACCGTCCCCGTCGGATCGGGCAGTTACTCCGACGTGCGCCCCGCCGGAACCTCCGGCCCCACCACCAACACCGGCACACCCGTCACCCCCAAGCTCACCCCGGCCGCGAAGGACCGGCCGCTCCCCACCAACGACTGGTGGTCCTCCCTCGCCTTCCAGCGGTACGGCGACAACCCGCACTCCACGCCCATGTACGGGCACCCGCTCACCTACCAGGCCACCGCCGCCGGCCTCGAAGTCGGCTACCCGACGACCCCCGCCGTCGTCGGCGACGGCCGCCAGTACGAGTACGCCCACAAGCGCGACCTCACGCTCGGCCTGACCGGTCTCAACTCGCCCGACACCAAGGCCGACGACTGGTCCGACTGGACCGTCACCCCCTACTGGTCCGACGGCGCCCGCACCCTGCGCACCACCATCGGCCACGGCCTGCCCTTCGTGTACGCCAAGGGCTCGGGCGGCAGTGCCCAGATCACCACCGCCGCCGCGCCCACCGTCTTCGCCGACCAGGGCAACGTCCTCGGCATCACCGTCGCCGGCCACCACTACGCCCTCTTCGCGCCGACCGGCAGCGACTGGAACATCGCCGGATCCACCCTCACCGCCGGCCTCGGCGCCAAGGACTACTTCTCGCTCGCGGTACTGCCCTCCACCGACGCCCTCGCGACGTACAAGAAGTACGCGTACAGCTTCGTCACCGGATCGAAGGCGAGCTGGAGCTCCACCGGCGGCACGGTGAAGGCGACGTACACCCTCACCACCGAGGCGAAAGAGGGCAGCCAGACGGGCACGCTCCAGGCCCTCTACCGCCACCAGTGGCTGCACACCTCCGACCCGCTCACCCCGTACACCTACGTCTCGCCGCGCGGCACGATGAAGGTCCGCGAGGGCGCGTCCTTCGCCACCAGCCAGCGGGCCTCCGCCGTGCTGCCCGCCCTGCCGCAGTCGGGCGGTGTCGACAAGGCGAGGCTCAGGGGTTATCTGAACGAGGCCGCGAACGCCTCCGACCCCTTCTCCGGCGCCACCGACACCTACTGGACCGGCAAGGCGCTGGGCCGCCTCGCCCAACTCGTGCCCGTCGCCGACCAGATCGGTGAGACCGCCGTCCGCGACAAGCTGCTCGGCCTGATGAAGGGCCGCCTCCAGGACTGGTTCACGGCCGGCGGAGCCAACGAGTTCTCGTACGACAGGACCTGGAAGACGCTGACCGGCTACCCGGCGTCGTACGGCAGCGACACCGAGCTCAACGACCACCACTTCCACTACAGCTACTACGTCTACGCCGCCGCGATCGTCGCCCAGTACGACCCGGCCTGGGCCGCCGACTCCGCGTGGGGCGGCATGGTCAAGACGCTCGTACGGGACGCCGCCAACCCCAGCCGCACCGACACCGCCTTCCCCTTCCTGCGCGGCTTCGACGTGTACGCCGGACACAGCTGGGCGTCGGGCCACCAGGGATTCGCGGCCGGCAACAACCAGGAGTCCTCGTCGGAGTCCACCAACCTCAGCGCCGGTCTCGTCCTGTGGGGCTCGGCGACCGGTGACACGGCCCTGCGCGACCTCGGCACGTATCTGCTGACCACCGAGTCCGAGGCGATCGCGCAGTACTGGTTCGACGCCGACGAGCAGGTCTTCCCGTCCTCCTTCGGCCACGACACGGTCGGCATGGTGTGGGGGAGCGGCGGCGCGTACGCCACCTGGTGGACGGCCAACCCGGAGGAGATCCACGGCATCAACGTCCTTCCGGTGACCGGCGGTTCACTGCACCTGGGCGGCGAGAAGGCCGCCGTCCGGCGCAACCTCGCCGAGATGGAACGCGAGAACGGCGGACCGGCCGTCGAATGGCGCGACATCCTCTGGGAGTTCCAGTCGCTGGCCGACCCGGCCGCCGCCAAGGCCAAGTGGGACGCGGGCCACGCCGCCTACACCCCCGAGCAGGGTGAGTCGAAGGCGCACACCTACCACTGGATCAGCACCCTCGACACGCTCGGCGCCCCCGACGCGACCGTGAGCGGCGACATCCCGACGTCCGCCGTCTTCACCAAGGGCACGGTACGGACGTACGCCGCCCACAACCACTCCGCCACCACCCGCACCGTGACCTTCTCGGACGGCGCGAAACTCACCGTCCCCGCCCGCTCGACCGCGACCGCACCGCACCGGAGGCCCCGACCCCGACCCGGACCCCGAACCGCCCACCGGCAACACCTTCCAGCTCCGCACCGGGGGCGCCCTCACCACCGCCACCGGTACCACGGCCGCCACCGACACCATCGCCTCGGCGGGCGGCGCCAACCACGACGGCACCCCGCACCAGCCGCTGACGTACACGGTCAAGGGCGTCAACGGCACGCTCAAGCCCGGTACGCCGACGGCCTTCCGCCTCCAGGTCGACGCGGGCACGACGGTCGGCCTCGGCCAGCAGGCGCGCGTCAGCTACGACCTGACCGGCGACGGCACGTACGACCGGACGGAGACGTACCGGTACTTCGCGACCGACCCGGTGACCGGCTGGGAGGAGTACACCCAGGCCCGCGGCCTCGCCTCGGCCACCGGCACGCCCGGTGACCTCAAGGGCGGCACCGTACGTCTCGAAGTGTGGAGCGCCATCGGCAACGGCACGGCGAAACTCCGCACCGGCACGGCGGACTCGGTCCTGGTGATTCCCTTCCAGTGACCGGCACGCACCCCCCGCACGGCGGGCCCCGGCTGCTCAGGCCGAGGCCCGCCGTACCAGTTCGGTCGGCATGATCACCGAGGCCGGAGCACCCGCTCCCCGGCCGTCGCCCTCGCTCAGGACGCGCATCAGCAGCCTGACCATCAGCCGGCCCATTCCCTCGATGTCCTGGCGGACCGTCGTCAGCGGGGGATCGGCCGCCTCGGCGACGCCCGCCACATCGTCGAACCCGACGAGCGCGACATCCTCCGGCACCCGGCGCCCCCTCTCCCGCAGGACCCGCAGCGCGCCCGCGTGCCATCAGGTCGTTGGCGGCGAAGACGGCGTCCAGGTCCGGCCGGCGGTCCAGCAGTTGCGCCATCGCGCGAGCACCGCTGTCCACGGTGAAGCAGCCCTGGGCGGTCAGGGCGGGATCGGCGTCGAAGAGCACGTCGCGGTAGCCGTCGGCGCGGTCGGCGGCGGAGGTCTGGTCGCGGGGTCCCGCGATGTGCGCGATGCGCTCCCGCCCCAGGCCGGCGAGATGGCGTACGGCGCTGCGGGCGCCGCCCCGGTTGTCGCAGTCGACGTACGGCGCCGTCGCGGCCCCGGCCCCGGGCCGGCCGCCGAAGACCGCCGGGACCCTGGAACCGCGGATGAGGGCGGGCAGCCCGTCCTCGTGGTGCAGCGAGAAGGCGAGTGCGCCGTCGACGTGGCCGCCCCCGAGGTAGCGGGCGATCCGGTCGTGGTCGCCGGGACCCTCCACCCACAGCAGCACCAACTGGGAGTCGTTCGCCGTCAGTTCCCTGCTGATGCCGCGCACCTGCTGCTCGAAGAAGGGGTCGGAGAAGACCCTGAACTCGGGCTCGGCGATGATCACGGCGACCGCGCCGCTCTGCCGCGTGACGAGGGACCTGGCCGCCTGGTTCGGGACGTACCCCAGCTCCTCGACCGCTTCCCGCACCTTGTCGGCCAGCGGCTGCCGCACGCCCGCGCCGCCGTTGACGACCCGGGAGGCCGTGGCCCGGGAGACTCCGGCGCGGGCCGCGACGGCTTCCAGCGTGGGGCGGGAACCGGCGGGCTGTTCGGGCAAGGCGGGCGCTCCTCGGCGGGACGGGGGGGAAAGGGCTTCCGGGGGGGAGGGTATCCGCCGCCGCCTCCCTGTGAGAGCGCTTCCAGCCGTTCGCCCCGAAGACGCCGCCGCCCCACGCGTGGGGCGGCGGCGCGGCGTACCGCCGGTCAGTGGTGTCCGTGCTCGTGGACCGTGTTCGTCGCGGCGATCTTCTTCCACGACTTGGGCTGCACGGGCTCACCGCCTCCACCGGTGTGCGAACGTGCGATACGGGACTCGGCCGCGGCCGGGGCGCCCGGCTTCGACGGCTCGTACAGCCAGGTGTCGAAGAGCTCGGCGAGCGGCTTGCCCGAAATCCTCTCGGCGTACTTCACGAAGTCGCCCACGCTCGCGTTCCCGTGCGCGAACTTGGCCGGCCACCCCTTCAGGATCCTGAAGAAGTCCTCGTCGCCGATCTCGTTGCGCAGCGCCTGCACGGCGAGCGCGCCCCGGTCGTACACGGCGATGTGGAACTGGTCGTCCGGCCCCGGGTCGCCCGGCTCGACCGTCCAGAAGGGATCGTCGGCCGCGCGCGTCTCGTACACGTAGTCGGCGAGCTCCTGCGCCGTGCCCTCGCCCTCCTTCTCGGACCACAGCCACTGGCTGTAACGTGCGAAGCCTTCGTTGATCCAGATGTCCTTCCAGCCCTTGACGGCGACGCTGTCGCCGTACCACTGGTGGGCCAGTTCGTGGACGACGACCGAGACGTTCGCACCGCCCGCGAACTGCCGCGGGCTGTAGAACGGCCGGGTCTGCGTCTCCAGCGCGTACCCGCTGGTCACGTTCGGGACGTAACCGCCGAGCGCGTTGAAGGGGTACGGGCCGAAGATCCCGGTCAGGTACTCGGCGACCTCGGTGGTCCGCTCGATGCTGGCGCGCGCCGCCCCGGCGTTGTCGCCGAGGTCCTTGCTGTACGCGTTGAGCACCGGCAGGCCGTCCACCGTCCTGTCGGTCGTGATGTCGAACCTGCCGACCGCGAGCGTGGCGAGATAACTGGCCTGCGGCTTGTTCGAACGCCAGTTGTAACGGGTCCACCCGAGCTTCGAGCTCTGTGACTGGAGCACGCCGTTGCTGATGGCCTGGGTGCCGTCCGGCACCGAGACGGAGACGTCGTACGTCGCCTTGTCCAGCGGGTGGTCGTTGCTCGGGAACCACCAGACGGCCGAGTCGGGCTCCTGGGCGGCGACGCCGCCGTCCGGGGTACGGTGCCAGGCGGTGTAGCCGCCGATCTTCAGCTCGGACGGCTTTCCGGCGTACCGGACGACGACCGAGGCGGCCCGGCCCTTCTCCAGCGGGGCCGCGGGGGTGACGACGAGTTCCTGGTCCCCCTCCTTGGCGAACTTCGCCTTCTTCCCGTCGACCCGCACCTCGCTCACACCCAGACCGAAGTCGAGGTTGAAGCGCGAGAGGTTCTGCGTGGTGGTGGCGAGGATCGTCGCCGTGCCCTCCAGCAGGTCCGTCCTGGGCTGGTACTTGAGGCGGAGGTCGTAGTGCGACACGTCGTATCCGCCGTTGCCGCTGGCCGGGTAGTAGGGGTCGCCGATGCCCGGGGTGCCCGGCGAGAAGTCCGCGGCCGATGCCGGGATCGCCAGCAGAAGTGAGGCCGTCAGCACGCCGGGGGCGATGAATCTGCGGTGCACGGATGCTCCAAATGGTCAGTCCGAAGGATCGCTTGAAGCCTATTCAGCCCCTGTGCCACCAGTCATGTCCATGGTTACTGCTGTCACGCGACTGACATCCGGCCGTCATACTGCTCACAACTGCGCGCTGCTGCCCCCTTTTGCGCAGGAGTGGACCGGGGTACCTTCCGGCCCATGCCGATACCTGCGCGGAGATCCCACGTGAAGTGGCGAAGGTTCGTACCGGTGGCCGCGGCCGCCCTGATGGCGGTCGTGCTGACCCCGACGGGCGCCAGTCCGCGGCGGCCGGCCCCAAGGAGAGCAGACCCGTCTACTCCTACGACAACGCGATCCGCGAAGCCGTATGGGTGGACACCAGGATCGACGGCGACGCGGACGGCAGGACCGACCGGGTCGCCGTCGACATCGTCCGTCCCCGGGAACCCGCCCGGCAGGGCCGGAAGATACCCGTCGTCATGGACGCCAGCCCGTACTACTCCTGCTGCGGCCGCGGCAACGAGAGCCAGAAGAAGACGTACGACGCGGACGGCGATCCCGTCCGGTTCCCCCTCTACTACGACAACTACTTCGTGCCCCGCGGCTATGCCTTCGTCGCCGTCGACCTCGCCGGAACCAACCGCTCCGACGGCTGTGTCGACGTGGGCGGTCCCTCCGACGTCCAGTCGGCCAAAGCGGTCGTCGACTGGCTGAACGGCCGCGGCAAGGCGTACACCAGCCGCACCGGCGGCGAGCGCGCCAAGGCGGGCTGGTCCACCGGCAACACCGGCATGATCGGCAAGAGCTACGACGGCACCGTCGCCAACGGCGTCGCGGCGACCGGTGTCGAGGGCCTCAGGACCATCGTCCCGATCGGCGCCATCTCCTCCTGGTACGACTACTACTTCGCCCAGGGCGCCCCGCTCTACGACAGCGGCCCCGAGTGGCTCTCCGACTACGTCGAGAGCCCCGAAGCCCGCGCCCGCTGCCAGGCCGTCCAGAAACGCCTCGTCGACGAAGCCCCGCGCAACGGCGACTTCACCCGCCTGTGGGCCGAGCGCGACTACGTACCGGACGCGGACAAGGTCAGGGCCAGCGTCTTCGCCGTACACGGCATGCAGGACCTCAACGTCCGCGCCAAGCACTTCGGCCAGTGGTGGGACGCCCTCGCCGACGCCGGTGTGGACCGCAAGATCTGGCTCTCGCAGACCGGTCACGTCGACCCGTTCGACTTCCGCCGCGGTGACTGGGTCAAGACCCTGCACCGCTGGTTCGACCACGAGCTCCTCGGCTACGACAACGGCATCGACCGCGAGCCGATGGCCGACATCGAGCGCGCCCCCGACCAGTGGTCCACGGACAAGGTCTGGCCGCCCCGCTCCGCCGGCACCACCACCCTGCGCCCCGGCAAGGGCTCCGCACCCGGCGTCGGCACGCTCTCCCTGAAGCCCGCCGCCCGCGGCGCCACCGAGACCTTCACGGACGACCCCGGGCTCAGCGAGACCGACTGGGCCGCGCAGATCGACACGTCCACCCCCGCCAAGGCAGGCTTCACCACCAAGCCGCTCACCCGCGACCTGCGCCTGTCCGGCTCCTCCCGGGTGACCGTCACCGCGACGCCTTCCACCTCCACCGCGCACCTCTCCGCAGTCCTCGTGGACCTCGGCCCCGACACGATCCGCGACTACACCGCGTCCGGCGAAGGCATCACCACCCTCACCGACCGCACCTGCTGGGGCCCGAGCACCACCGGTGACAGCTCCTGCTTCAAGGAGACCAAGGCCCGTACCGCGAACGTCGACTACACCGTCTTCAGCCGGGGCTGGGCCGACCTCGGCACGTACGCCGACGCCGACCGCGGCCGCCCGCTCACGCCGGGCAAGCGGTACACGATCACCCTCGACCTCCACGCGAGCGACCACGTCGTCCCCGCGGACACCGTCCTCGCGCTGATCGTCGCGGCACCGACGCGGGCCTCATCGACCCGCCCTCCACCACCCCCACCCTCGGTATCGACCTGTCCCGGCACGAACGCCGAGCTGCCCGTGGTCGGCGGCGCCAAGGCGTTCGCCACCGCCACCGCGGGCTCCCGCTGGTCCGCCCCGCCGGGCGCCCGCCTCGACGGCGTGGCCGAACCGCGCTCCATCCGTCCGGTCCCGGGAGGCACCCGCTGATGCACACACATGTCCGCGCACTCGCACTCGGTGCCGCAGCGGCGACCCTGGCCGCTCCCGTCGTCCTCACGGCGCCCGCCCGGGCGGCGTCGGCTCCGCCCCGTACCGGCTTCGAGGTGTCCGACGGCGCGCGCTGGACCACCCAGCCCGAGGAGCAGGCCCTGCTGGCCGCCGTCGACCGGGGCAGCGAGCGCGTCACGATGTCCGGCATCGGCACCACGAAGCAGGGCCGCCCGCTCCAGCTCGTACGCATCGCGGAGCGGCAGCGCACCGGGAACACCGTGCTGCTGATCTGCTCCCAGCACGGCGACGAACCGTCAGGGCGGGAAGCCTGCCTGACCACCGTCCGCGACCTCGCGTACGCCAAGGACAGGAAGACCCTCGACTTCCTCGCCCGCACCACGGTCCTCGTCATCCCCACCGCCAACCCCGACGGCCGCGCCGCCGACACCCGGGGCAACTCCGACCGCGTCGACATCAACCGCGACCACATCGCCCTCAGGACCGCCGAGGGCCGGGCGATGGCCGCCGTCATCCGCGACCACCGCCCCGACATCGTCTATGACCTGCACGAGTACGGCGCCACCCCGCCGTACTACGAGAAGGACCTGCTCGCCCTCTGGCCCCGCAACCTCAACACGGCCGGCCGGGTGCACGCCGAGGCGCGCACCCTCTCCGAGTCGTACGTGCGTCCCGGTACCGAGGACGCCGGATTCAGCAGCGGCGTCTACGGCATCTGGACCGACCCGGTGACGGGCGAGCCCGTCAAGCAGGTGGCGGGCGACGGCCAGGAGCGCATCCTGCGGAACACGGCGGGCATCAAGCACTCCGTGGGGCTCCTGGTGGAGACCCGCGTCGACCCCCTCACCGAAGCGGAGAAGAAGGACCCCGCCCGCAACAACAAGCGCCGCGTCGACACCCAACTGGCGGCCCTCGACAGCGCGTTCGCCTATGCGCACGAGCGGCGCGGCCGCATCGGGGCAGCCACGGCCCAGGCACGTCTCGCGGGCTTCGCGGACCGGGGCCCCGTTCATCTGGGCGGCGCCGACAACGATCCGGCCGAGCCCGCCGAGACCATCCAGGACCCGCCCTGCGGCTACCACCTCTCCGCGGCGCAGTACGCGGACGTGAGGGACGAGCTGTCCCTGCACGGGGTCGTGTCCCGGTCGGACGCGGAGGGGGCGTACGTACCCCTCCGCCAGTCCCGGAGAGACCTGGCCGTCCTCCTGCTCGACGAGCGTGCGGCCTACCACCTCACCGCCGGGCGGCCCGACACCACCTGTTAGACGGCTGTGACGTGCGACACATGTGGTAGGGGGTACGGGAGAGCGAAAACAGGCTCCGTGAATCCCTGAAAGGTGCCGCTTGTGTCGCACGAACAGAAACCGGCTCAACGGCTGCGGCTGCCGGTCAGGGCGGCTCTCCCGGGCCGCCACCCGCACGAGGACGAGACGCCCCGGACCGACCGGGTGGTGTTCGGCGTGACGGCCGTTCTCACCCTCGCCTTCGTGGTCTGGGGCTCTGTCTTCACCAAGACGCTGGAGACCGTCTCCGACAAGATGCTGGGCGGCCTGATCCACAACGGCGGCTGGGCCTTCGTCCTGGCCGCCTCCGGATTCGTCGTCTTCGCTCTCTGGCTCGCCGTCAGCCGCTACGGCAGGATCCCGCTCGGCCAGGAGCACGAAGGGCCCGAATTCAGTACGGTCTCCTGGGTCGCGATGATGTTCAGCGCGGGCATGGGCATCGGCCTGATGTTCTACGGCGTCAGCGAGCCGCTCGCGCACTACACCACCCCGCCGCCCGGCACCGACCCCGCCGACTCGGCGGACGCCATGCAGACGGCCCTGGCCACCACGCTCTTCCACTGGACCCTCCACCCCTGGGCGATCTACGCGGTGGTCGGGCTCGCCATCGCGTACAGCACCTTCCGGCGCCGCAGGCGACAGACCATCAGCGCCGTCTTCGAGCCGCTGATCGGCAAGAAGCGCGCCGACGGCACCCCCGGCCGGGTGATCGACATCCTCGCCATCTTCGCCACCCTCTTCGGCTCCGCGACCTCCCTCGGCCTGGGCGCCCTCCAGATCGGCAGCGGATTCCACGAACTGGGCTGGATGGAGAGGGCCGGCACCGGACTCCTGATCTCCATCATCGGAGCCCTCACCGTCGCCTTCGTCTTCTCGGCCGTCTCCGGTGTCGAGAAGGGCATCCAGTGGCTGTCCAACACCAACATGGTCCTCGCCGTGGTCCTCGCGGTCTTCGTCTTCGTCGCAGGCCCGACCATCATCGTCCTCGACCTGCTGCCCACCTCGCTCGCCTCCTACGCCGACGAGCTGCCGCAGCTGGCCGGCCGTACCGAGGCGGCGACCGGCGGCGGCGATGTCGCCGACTGGCTGAGCAGCTGGACGGTCTTCTACTGGGCCTGGTGGATCTCCTGGACGCCGTTCGTCGGCATGTTCATCGCCCGCATCAGCCGCGGACGTACGATCCGTCAGTTCGTGGGCGGCGTCATCCTCGTCCCCAGCACCGTCAGCCTGGTCTGGTTCGCCATCTTCGGCGGTACGGCGATGAAGCTCCAGGAGCGCGGACGGCTCGGGAACGAGCCGACGCCCGAGGGCCAGCTCTTCGCCGTACTCCAGGAGTTCCCGATCGCCGGCGTGATGAGCCTGCTGGTGATGATCCTGGTCGGCATCTTCTTCATCTCCGGGGCCGACGCCGCCTCGATCGTGATGGGCACGCTCTCCCAGCGGGGCACCTTCGAACCGGCCCGGCTCGTCGTCATCTTCTGGGGCGTGGTGACCGGAGCCGTGGCGGCCGTGATGCTGCTGGTCGGCCACGGCAAGGGCAACGCGCTCGCCGGGCTCCAGAACCTCACCATCCTCGTCGCGGCCCCCTTCGTGCTGGTCATGGTGGGCATGTGCCTGTCCCTCATGCGCGACCTGCGCCAGGACCCGCTGATCGTCCGCGGTGAGATCGCCGAGGAGGCGGTGGAGAGCGCCGTGATCGCGGGCCACGAGAAGTACGCCGGCGAATTCGAGATCCGCATCGGCCCGGGACCCGAGGCCGGCAACGACCCCCAGACCGGTACGGACGAACGGGACGACCGCAACAACCACCCCTGACCGCGACGGCGCGGGGCAGGACGCACCCGCCCCCGCGTCGCATGCCGCGGTGGCGGGAGGGGGCGTGCCGGGGCGCTCCCCCCGGGGTGCCGAACGCAGCCACCCCGAAGGAGATCCCCGTACCCGAACGTTCGGCACCCGAGGAGACGCCCCGGGACGTCACCGACCCCACACGGGCGGGCAGCACAGCACCCCGCCGACGGAATGCGCGACGCGTGCTCACATCGCGTCGCGGCTGGGAATACTCAGGGCATGTCTGCCGACTACGCGTCCTTCGGGCTGGCTCCGGCAATACGTGCGGGTGGTGTTCTCGTCAACGGTGACCACCAAGTGCACCGCGACTTCACGGACTTCGTCGTCGACGGCCGCCCGCTCCTCCACCAGCTCTCCGACCTCGACGCCGTCTCGCCGCTCGCCTCCGACGTACCGCCCGCCGTCTTCACCGCCCAGGTACGCGGCCTGCTCCTCGAAGAGGACGCGCCCCTGGAGGACGGCCGGTACGTCATCTACGGCTGCCCCGAATGCGAAAGCCTGGAGTGCGGCGCGGTCACCGCCGTCATCGAGCGGGCGGGGGACGACTTCGTCTGGCGGGACTTCGCCTGGCAGACGACCGGAACCGCGGACCTGGACCTGAACGGCTACCACGGGATAGGCCCGTTCCGCTTCCGCGGCCAGGAGTACCGCACCGCACTGGAACGTTTGCTGGCCGACGGCGGCCAGGAGCCGCCGCCCCGCCGCCGCGTCCTGCTGATCGGCGCGCGCGTCGACGTACTGGCGAAGATCGCCGCGGCCCTGCGCACGATCAACATCGGTGCGGACATCACCCGCGACGCGGCCGACATCCCGCCCGAGGAGCTGCGGGCGTACGGAGCGGTGGCCTTCGGCAGGGCCGTCGGCGAGAGCGAACGCGCCGCCGTCCGGGCGGCGTTCGACCGGGCCGGAGCGGACGTCGCCCACGTGGACGGCCTGGCCCCGATCATCCCCCTGCTGGTCGCCCAGACAGAGGCCGCCCTGGACCGCAGCCCACCGGAGCAGCGCCGCCTCACGCGGCTGGTGGCGGTGGAGGGCGAGGCGGGGGTCGAGGTGACGTCCACCTGCCGGGTACAGCTGATCGCGTACCGCCTGGACCGGCTGCACCGGACGCACACCCACGAGGTCTTCGACGGCGTGCTGGAGCCGGGGGAGCACCGGATCCCGCTGGAGGGGCGGGCGGCGAAGGGCCGGTCGTTCATCGTGGCGCGCACGACGGGAGGCGTACTGGCAGCCCCGGTGATCCGCTGACAGCAGCACCCGCACCCGCACCCGCACCCGCACCCGCCCTCCCACCGGCGCCCGTCGGCCCGCTCCGGACGCTCGGTAGGATCTGAGACCTGATGACTGCAACTCTCGTCGCCAAAGATCTCGCCGCGGGCCACGGCGACCACTCGCTCTTCTCCGGCTCGACCTCGTCGTCGCGCCGCGACGTGATCGGTCTCGTCGGCGTCAACGGCGCGGGCAAGTCCACGCTGCTGCGTCTGCTCGCCGGGCTCGACACCCCGGAACAGGGCGAGCTGCGGCTCTCGCCGCCCACCGCCACCGTCGGACACCTCCCGCAGGAGCCCGAGCGCCGCGAGGGCGAGACGGTACGGGACTTCCTGGCCCGGCGCACCGGAGTGGCCGCCGCCCAGCGCGCCCTCGACGAGGCCACCCAGGCGCTCGTCGACGAGACCCCGGGCGCGGACGACGCGTACTCGGACAGCCTGGAGCGCTGGCTCGACCTCGGCGGCGCCGACCTGGACGAGCGCGCGGAGGAGGTGGCGGCGACCCTGGGCCTGGCGGTCGGCCTCGACCACCCCATGACGGCCCTCTCCGGCGGCCAGGCCGCCCGCGCGGGCCTCGCCTCCCTCCTCCTCTCCCGGTACGACGTCTTCCTCCTCGACGAGCCCACGAACGACCTGGACCTGGACGGCCTGGAGCGCCTCGAACGCTTCGTCTCCGGCCTGCGCGCCGGCACGGTCGTCATCAGCCACGACCGCGAGTTCCTCACCCGCACGGTCACCAAGGTCCTGGAGCTGGACCTCGCCCAGCAGCAGATCACGCTCTACGGCGGCGGCTACGCGGCCTACCTGGAGGAGCGCGAGAGGGCGCGCCGCCACGCCCGCGAGGACTTCGACGAGTACGCCGACAAGAAGGCCGCCCTCGAAGGCCGCGCCCAGATGCAGCGCGGCTGGATGGACAAGGGCGTCAGGAACGCCCGCCGCAAGGCCACCGACAGCGACAAGCTCGGCCGCAACCTCCGCAGCGAGGCGAGCGAGAAACAGGCCGCCAAGGCGCGCCAGACGCAGCGCATGATCGAGCGCTCGACGTCGTCGTGGAACCCCGCAAGGAGTGGGAACTGCGCATGGAGATCGCGGCGCCCCGCGCTCCGGCGCGGTCGTCGCGACCCTGCGCGACGCGACGGCCCGGCGCGGCGACTTCTCCTTCGGCCCGGCGTCGCTCCAGATCGACTGGGCCGACCGCGTCGCGATCACCGGAGCCAACGGCGCCGGCAAGTCCACACTGCTCGCCGCCCTCCTCGGCCGCCTCCCGCTGGACGAGGGGTACGCGGCGCTCGGCCCGGGTGTCGTCGTCGGCGAGGTCGACCAGGCCCGCGGCCTGTTCTACGGCTCCGAGTCCCTGCTCGAAGCCTTCTGCGCGGCCGTCCCCGACACGGAGCCGGCGGAGGTGCGCACTCTCCTGGCCAAGTTCGGCCTGCGCGCCGACCACGTCCTGCGCCCCGCCACCACGCTCTCCCCGGGAGAACGCACCCGCGCCGCACTCGCCCTGCTCCAGGGCCGGGGCGTGAACCTCCTCGTCCTCGACGAGCCGACGAACCACCTCGACCTGACCGCGATCGAGCAGCTGGAGTCCGCTCTCGCCTCGTACGAGGGCACGCTGCTGCTGGTCACCCACGACCGCCGCATGCTGGACGCGGTCAGCACGACACGGCGTGTCGAGGTCGCGGACGGCAAGGTCACCGAGCTCTGACGCCGCTTCCCGTACGGGGACGGTCCGCACGGGCTCCCGGGTTGAGGCTTCACCTCATCGGCGTAGCGTGGAAACAGGCCGGTCCTGCGGCAGGCGAGCGGGAGAGCTCCCCGGGGAGGCCGCCGTATCTCGTCGCGCCGTCGCGCCTCCACGCCGCTGCTCAAAGCGCCGCGCCTTCCGAGCGGAGCTTGCAGGAGCGAGGGCACGAGGAGCGATGGTCATGGGCAAGTACGCGACCGACCAGTTGCGCGAACGTGTACGTGGGACGGTCGTCACTCCTGAGGACGAGGGGTACGACGAGGTACGCAAGGTCAACAACGCCATGATCGACAAACGGCCGGCCGCCGTCGTGCACTGCGCCAACGCGGGCGACGTCATGGCCGCGGTCGGCTTCGCACGGGAGAACGAGCTCGACCTGGCGGTGCGGGGCGGCGGGCACAGCGTGCCCGGCTTCGGCACCTGCGACGGCGGGGTGGTGGCCGACCTGTCCCGGGTGCGCGGCGACCGCGTCGACCCCGTGCGGCGGACGGCGCGCGCGGAGGGCGGAGCCACCTGGGGCGACTTCAACGCGGCGGCACACGCTTTCGGTCTGGCCACGACCGGCGGGATCATCTCCACCACCGGCGTCGGAGGGCTCACCCTCGGCGGCGGTATCGGACACCTGGCCCGCGGGCTCGGCCTGAGCTGCGACAACCTGGTCTCGGCCGATGTGGTGACCGCGGACGGCCGGCTGCTCGTCGTGAGCGAGAAGGAGCACGACGACCTCTTCTGGGCCCTGCGCGGTGGCGGCGGCAACTTCGGCGCGGTGACCTCCTTCGAGTTCCGGCTCGCTCCCGTCGGGGACATCTACGGCGGGCCGATCCTCTACGAACTGGAAGACGCCGCCACCGTCCTGAGAGGCTTCCGCGAGCTCATCGCCGAAGCGCCCGAGGAACTCGGGGTGTTCCCGGCCTTCCAGATCGCCCCGCCGCTCCCGTTCATCCCGGAGAACCGGCACGGCGACACCTTCATGCTGCTCGTGACGTGCTGGGCGGGGCCGCTCGACGAGGGACAGCGCGCCCTCCAGCCGTTCCACGACCTGGCGCCGGTGGTCGCCGAGCACGTCGGCCCCATGCCGTACCCGGCACTCAACAGCGCCTTCGACGCGCTGGTGCCGCCCGGCCTCCAGCACTACTGGAAGGCCAACTTCGTGACCGAGCTCAGCGACGCCGCGATCGAAGCGCACCTGGAGTACGGGCCGCGGGTGCCCGCCGTGAACTCGACGGTCCACATCTATCCCGTCAACGGCGCCTGCCACCGGGTGGCACCGCACGAAACGGCCTTCGCCTACCGGGACGCCTCGTTCGCCACCGTCATCGCCGGGATGTGGCCCGACCCCGCCGACAACGAGGCCAACACCGCCTGGGTGCGCGACTACTACCGGGCGACCGCGCCGCACTCGGAGGAGGGCGGATACATCAACTTCATGGCCGGGGACGACCAGGACCGGATCAGGGCCAACTACCGGGGCAACTACGACCGCCTCGTGGAGGTCAAGAAGGCGTACGACCCGGAGAACCTGTTCCACCTGAACCAGAACATCACGCCTTAGCCCGCGCGCGCGGACCCGGGCCGGGCCGCGGTGGACCCGGCGCGGCGGGCCCGGCGGTGGGCCCCGCAGGCTCCGACGGCACCCGCCGCGCCGGGTACCGCCGGCCGCGTCCTAGCTCCGCCCCTTGCTCCCGGGGTCCGTCAGCCCCGCTCGCGCCAGCGCGTCGCCATCGCGCTGTTCGCCGGCGGCGGGACCTGGCCCTTGCCGCCGCCCCCGCTGCGGACGGCCCTGTCGCTGCTGCGGAGGCTTGCCACCGGCTCCGCGCTCCCGGTCACGGCGCCCGCCGCCCTCGCCCCGGCCGCCGCCGGCCCGCGGCGCGCCGCGTCGTCGTCGAGCGGAGCGTCAGCGCGATCCGCTTGCGCGCGATGTCGACCTCCAGCACCTTCACCTTCACCACGTCGCCGGGCTTCACCACGTCCCGCGGGTCCTTGACGAAGGTCTTCGACAGCGCCGACACGTGCACGAGCCCGTCCTGGTGAACGCCCACGTCCACGAAGGCGCCGAACGCGGCGACGTTCGTCACCACACCCTCCAGGACCATCCCGGGCTCCAGGTCGCCGAGTTTCTCGACGCCTTCCTTGAAGGTCGCCGTCCTGAACGCGGGCCGCGGGTCGCGCCCCGGCTTCTCCAGCTCCTTCAGGATGTCCGACACGGTCGGCAGACCGAACGTGTCGTTCACGTAGTCGGCGGGCCGCAGCGACCGCAGCACCGCCGTGTTCCCGATGAGCGTCCCGACACCGCCGCCCGTCTCCTTCACCATCGCCCGCACCACCGGGTACGCCTCGGGATGCACGCTCGACGCGTCCAGCGGATCGTCGCCGCCTTGGATGCGCAGGAAGCCCGCACACTGCTCGTACGCCTTCGGGCCGAGCCGCGCCACGTCCTTGAGCCCCTTCCGGGACCGGAACGGACCGTTCGCGTCCCGGTGCGCCACGATGTTCTCCGCGAGCCCGGAGCTGATGCCGGAGACCCGCGAAAGGAGCGGCGCGGAAGCGGTGTTGACGTCGACGCCCACACCGTTGACACAGTCCTCGACCACCGCGTCGAGCGAGCGCGACAGCTTCACTTCCGCCAGGTCGTGCTGGTACTGCCCGACCCCGATCGACTTCGGGTCGATCTTCACGAGCTCCGCGAGCGGATCCTGGAGCCGCCGCGCGATCGACACGGCGCCGCGCAGCGACACATCCAGATCCGGAAGCTCCTGCGAGGCGAAGGCGGACGCCGAGTACACCGACGCACCCGCCTCCGACACCATCACCTTCGTCAGCTTCAGCTCGGGGTGCCTGTCGCACAGCTCACCGGCGAGCTTGTCGGTCTCCCGGGACGCCGTGCCGTTGCCGATGGCGACGAGCTCGACGTCGTGCTCCTTGGCGAGCCGCGCCAGCGTCGCCAGCGACTCGTCCCACTTGTTCCGGGGTACGTGCGGGTAGATCACATCGGTCGCGACGACCTTGCCGGTCGCGTCCACGTCGGCGACCTTCACGCCCGTACGGAAACCGGGGTCGAGCCCGAGGGTCGCCCGCGTCCCGGCCGGCGCCGCCAGCAGCAGGTCGCGCAGGTTCGCCGCGAAGACGCGCACCGCCTCGTCCTCCGCGGCGGTCCGCAGCCGCAGCCGCAGATCGATCCCCAGGTGCACCAGGATCCGGGTCCGCCACGCCCAGTCGCACGGTGTCGCCGAGCCGTTTGTCGCCGGGGCGGCCCCGGTCGGAGATGCCGAAGCGCCGGGCGATCATGTTCTCGTACGCGGAAGGCCCGGCCGCGGCCGCCTCCGAGGGCTCCTCGGGCTCCAGCACCAGGTCCAGTACGTCTTCCTTCTCGCCCCGCAGTCGTGGCGAGCACCCGGTGCGAGGGCAGCGCGGTGAAGGGCTCGGAGAAGTCGAAGTAGTCGGCGAACTTGGCGCCGGCCTCCTCCTTGCCCTCCCGCACCTTCGCGACCAGCCGCCCGCGCGACCACATGCGCTCCCGCACCTCACCGATCAGGTCGGCGTCCTCCGAGAAGTTCTCGGTGAGGATCGACCGCGCACCGTCCAGGGCGGCCTGCGCGTCGGCCACGCCCTTCTCCGCGTCCACGAACGCGGCCGCGGCCGCGAGCGGCTCCACCGAAGGGTCGGCCAGCAGCCCCTGGGCCAGCGGTTCGAGCCCCGCCTCGCGCGCGATCTGCGCCTTCGTCCGGCGCTTGGGCTTGAACGGCAGGTAGATGTCTTCCAGCCGGGCCTTGGTGTCGGCGGCCCGGATCCGCGCTTCAAGGGCAGCATCCAGCTTGCCCTGTTCGCGTACGGACTCCAGGACCGCGGTCCGCCGCTCCTCCAGCTCCCGCAGATACCGCAGCCGCTCCTCCAGCGTGCGCAGCTGCGCGTCGTCGAGCATCTCGGTCGCTTCCTTGCGGTAGCGAGCGATGAACGGCACGGTCGAGCCGCCGTCGAGCAATTCGACGGCGGCCCGGACCTGCCGCTCTTTTACGCCGAGCTCCTCGGCGATCCTGCCTTCGATGGACGTCGTCACGATGTTCCCGACTCGCCTTCTCCTGCGGGCTGTGCTTGAGCCTGCATTGTGCAGGGTCGTCGGGTCCCGTGTCGCGCGCGCCCGGCCGGACGGTCAGGCGCGGCGCGCGCGGCCACCGCCGCGGGACGCGGTGCTCGACGCGCCTCCGAAGAGCTTGGCTACCAGTCGGAAGGGCAGGGTCACCACTGTCGCGACGGCCGAGCCGATCATCCGGAGTCCATCTGCAATCGCACGCAACACGTTGTACCTCCTGCTGTATCGGAGTCCGACACACATCTCGGTGTCCGACACAGTTCGGGTGTCCGTCATCACGCGGCGCAAACGCCCTGCGCGACGGGCAGTGTCACGCGCCGGTGAGATCGGCGGGGAACGCGCCCGCTCCCAGCGCCGCTCCCAGGAAGCCGCGGCCGAGCTCGGTGAGCCGCTCGGTGCCCTCGGCGCCCAGGTGTTCGTACGGCGCCGCGTCGAACCGGTCCGTGGTGTCCTCCAGATCGGCGCGCAACGCCGTGCCCGCCTCGGTCAACTCGCCCTCGCCGTCCAGGAGTCCGCGCTCCCGCAGCCGTTCCGCGGCCGCTTCCCAGTCCGTACGGTTCCAGCCGCGGGTCGCCAGAATCCAGCGCGGCGACATGCCCTTGCCGGTCGCCGTGTGGCTGACCAGCGCCTCCACCGGGTCGAGCCCCGCGGCGAGCAGCGCGGCCAGGTGACCGTCGCGCGGTGCTCGCGCAGCAGCGTCGAGACGTGCCAGTACGCGAGGTGGGGCTGCTCGGGCACGGGCAGATCGGCGTGGGCGGCGTACAGCGGACGGGCGTGCCGGGTGCACGCCTCGGCGGCGCGCAGCGCGAGCCCGGCGGCCTCCGCCATCTCGTCGGAGGCGACGGCCTGAGCGCCGAGCAGCCGGCGCAGCGTGGAGTCCACGGCGCGCAGCCGCGCGGCGAGCACGGCCTCGGGCGGCGCCGTGCGCCACACCTCGGGCACGTGACGGGCGACGAGGTCGTGGTTGAAGTTGTAGAACGCGGCGGTGATCACACCGGCCCCGACCGCGCCCATGGCGGCGCCCCGGCCCGCGAAGTAGGCGGCGCTGCTGTCCTCGATGCCCACCCCCGCCAGCTCCTTCGTGAAGTCGGGGGAGAAGTAGACGGTCGAGTGCAGCGGATTGAGGGCGTTGTGGCAGCGGCGGCCGGCGCGCGCGGGAAGAGAGGTCATGACCGTACGCTACCGACTGGTCAGTACGTCTGGAAGCGCCGGGGCCCCGTGGCAGCAAAGGTGGGGTTCTCGTCATTGCGGACAGCCGCAGGGGCCCGAAGGATGGGCGCATGACGCAGCGATCCGTACTCGTCGTCCTGTTCGACGAGGTCCAGAGCCTCGATGTGACCGGCCCCGTGGAGGTCTTCGCCGGCGCGGCCGCACAGGCGGGCGACCCCGGGGCGTACCGCATCCGCAGCGCTTCGCTCGACGGCGCTCCCGTCCGCACCTCCAGCGGGCCTCACGCTCCTCCCCGACGCCGCCCTCGCCCGGTGAGCCCGCGCCCCCACACCCTCCTCGTCCCCGGCGGCCGGGGCACCCGCACCCCCCGACCCGCGCCTGACGACTGGCTGCTCGAGAACGCCCCCGCGCGCCGAGCGCGTGGTCTCCGTCTGCACGGGGGGCGCTCCCTGCTCGCCGGGGCCGGACTGCTCGACGCCGCCGGCCACCACGCACTGGGCGCTCAGCGACCACATGGCCCGCACCCACCCGGCCGTCGAGGTCGACCCGGACCCCATCTACATACGAGACGGGAACGTGGCGACCTCGGCCGGCGTCACGGCGGGCATCGACCTGGCGCTCGCCCTCGTCGAGGAGGACCTGGGCAGGGACACGGCGCTCACCGTCGCCCGCCACCTCGTCGTCTTCCTCCGCCGCCCGGGGAACCAGGCGCAGTTCAGCGCCCAGCTCGCCGCCCAGACCGCGCGGCGCGAACCCCTCCGGGAGGTCCAGCAGTGGATCACGGAACACCCGGGGGCCGACCTGTCGGTCGAGGCGCTGGCCGGCCGTGCCCGCCTGTCGCCGCGCCACTTCGCCCGCGCCTTCCGGTCCGAGACGGGCACGACCCCCGGCAGGTACGTCGAACGCGTACGCCTCGAACACGCGCGGCGGCTCCTGGAGGACTCGGCGGACGGCGTCGAGGAGATCTCCCGGACCTGCGGCTACGGCACCCCCGAGGCGATGCGCCGCGCCTTCGTGAAGAGCCTCGGCGCGGCCCCCGCCGAGTACCGCCGCCGTTTCCGGCCCCTCAATGCGCCGCAGGACGAACGCCGGGCTCCCGCGGACCGCTCCTGAGCACCACCACCGTCGCAGTACCGCCCACGAAAGGGACACGGACACCATGACGCAGATCGCCATCGCCCTCTTCGACCGCTTCACCGCACTCGACGCGGTCGGCCCGTACGAGATGCTCTGCCGCCTGCCGGACGCCGAGACGGTCTTCGTCGCCGAGCGCACCGGGCCCGTGGTCAACGACCGGGGCGAGCTGACCCTCGTCGCCGGCAAGACCTTCGCCGACGTCGTGAACCCCGACATCGTGCTCGTGCCGGGCGGCCCCGGTCAGGCCGCCCAGATGGAGAACGAGGCGCTCCTGGCCTGGCTGCGTACCGTCGACGCCGCCACGACCTGGACGACCTCCGTCTGCACCGGCTCGCTGCTCCTCGCCGCGGCCGGGCTCCTCGACGGCCGCCGCGCCACCTCGCACTGGCTGGCTCTGGACACGCTGAAGACCTTCGGCGCGGATCCCACGGGCGAGCGCGTGGTCACCGACGGCAAGTACGTCACCGCCGCGGGCGTCTCGTCCGGCATCGACATGGGCCTCACCCTGGTCGGCCGGATCGCGGGCGACGACCACGCGCAGGCCGTGCAGCTGCTGACGGAGTACGACCCCCAGCCGCCGTACGACGCCGGGGCGCCGCAGAAGGCGCCGGCCGCGCTCGTCGAGGAGTTCCGCGGCAAGAGCCGGTTCATCCTCCAATAGGTCCCGGCGTCCACGTGAAACGGGGCGTACGGCGCTCCAGGAAGGCGGCGACCCCCTCGGCGGTGTCGCCGCTGCCGCGCGCCTGCGCGGCCCAGTGCGCGTCCCGGTCCTCCCGGCCGTCGGCGAACTCCTTCGCCGCGGCCTGCGTCAGCTGCGAGCGCGACACCAGCACCCGGGTGAACCCGGCCACCCGCTTGTCCAGTTCGCCGCGCGGCAGCACCTCGTCCACGAGACCGGTGCCGAGCGCCCGCTGCGTGTCGATCAACTCGCCCGAGAACAAAAGGTACTTGGCCGTCGCAGGCCCCACCAGGGAGACCAGCCGCCGGGTCGACGACGAGGGATAGACGACCCCGAGCTTCGCGGGCGTGACTCCGAAGGACGCGCTCTCCTCCGCGAACCGCAGATCACAGGCGGCGGCCAGCTGGCTGCCGCCGCCGACGCAGTACCCGCGCACGGCGGCGAGCGTGGGCTTCGGGAACGCGGCCAGCGCCTCCTCGGCCCGCACGGCGAGCCCCTGCGGCTCCTCGCCCGGTTCCCGCAGCGACGAGATGTCCGCCCCCGCGCAGAAGGTGTCCCCCGCCCCGGTCAGCACCAGCGCCCGTACGTCCCGGTCCGCGGCCAGCAGCTCCAGCAGCCCGGCAGCGCGCGCCACATCCCGGCGGTCATGGCGTTGCGCTTGGCGGGGTTGCTGATGACGACGTCGCGACCCCGTCCGCGACGGCGTGCTCAAGCTGCGGCTCCATGCGCCGGATGCTATCCGGACCGTACGAACCTATGATCACGAAGGGGCCGAGAAGCGGGCGCTACCGCGTGAGGAGTCGTTCATGGCCGGTCCCGCAAGCACACCCGAGGGCAGGAAGCTCCGTCGCGGTTTCGGCCGGCTGGCCTTCCTCGGCGCGGTTCTCGTGCTGGGAGGAGTCGTCGGTCTGGTCCACACCGGCGTCGCCACCCTCACCTCGATGATCCTCTTCGGCTGGCTGCTGCTGGTCGGCGGCCTCGTCGGTCTGCTCCAGGCGGTCCAGTCGCGCGGCTCGAACTTCTTCTGGCTCGGTGTGGTGGTCGCCGCGCTGAACCTGGCGGCCGGAATCGTCGTCATCCGCAACCCCGTCGGCACCGCGGAGGCACTGACGATGTTCGCCGCGCTGCTCTTCCTGACCGGCGGAGCCTTCCGCCTGGTCGGCAGTGTGGTGGTGCGCGGCCCGCAGTTCGGCTGGACGCTCGTGCAGGGCGCCTTCGGCGTGCTGCTCGGCCTTCTTGTCCTCTTCGACTGGCCGCACGGCAGCCTGTATGTCCTGGGCTGTTTCTTCTCGCTCGCGCTGCTCTTCGACGGACTCGGCCTGATCGCGATCGGCATGGGCGGCCGCCAGATGGTCGACCTGGTCGCGCCGCCGCCGGAAGACCAGGAACAGTCGCACAACTGACGCTGTCATAGGCAAAGTGGTCAGAAGGCGTCGATTATGGCTCACTTCTGTTCAGTGGGCGGCCCGGACCCACTCGTTCTCAACACTCGGAACGTGGTGACGAGAGAGGACGCCCCGGCAGAGTACGAAGGAGTCTGGCGCTTCACCGCCCCAGCCTCGGACGCCTCCGTACCGCAGGCCCGGCACGCCGTCCGTGATCTGCTCGAACGGCAGGGGGTACCGGTCCACGACGATCTGGCGCAGGGACTCCTGCTCATCGTCTCCGAGCTGGTCACCAACGTCGTACGGCACGCGGCACTGCTCTCTCCCGAGCTGGCCGTCGAAGTGACGATCGGCAAGGAGTGGATCAGGGTCTCCGTGGAGGACAACCACCCCTACCGGCCCAAGGCCCTGGAGCGGAACTACGCGCAGACCGGCGGGCGCGGCCTGCTGCTGGTGCGGGAGATCACCGCGGAGGCCGGCGGAGTGTGCGACGTCGAGCACACCGCGAGCGGCGGAAAGGTCGTCTGGGTCGCCCTGCCGCTGGCGGGGCCGCCCGTCACCAGCCCGCGGCCGGGCCCGTCAGCTCTCTGATCGCCGGGCGGGCCGTCGTCCAGCACCGTCAGGAACCAGGCCGAGAACGGCGCCTTCGCGTGCTGCTCGGCCAGCTCGTCCGAAGTGACGAAGGACGTCTCGCCGACCTCCTCCGGGTCGGGCCGCAGCGCGGACTGCACCATTCCGACGAAGAGGTGGTTGTACTCCTGCTCGACCAGGCCGGAGTCGGGGTCCGGGTGGTTGTAGCGGACGGTTCCGGCCTCGGCGAGCAGCGACGGGGAGATCCCCAGCTCTTCGTGCGTACGCCGGGCGGCCGCGGCGAACGGCGACTCCCCGGGGTAGGGGTGCCCGCAGCAGGTGTTGGACCAGACGCCGGGGGAGTGGTACTTGCCGAGCGCACGGCGCTGGAGCAGCAGCCGTCCCGACTCGTCGAAGAGGAACACCGAGAAGGCGCGGTGCAGCCGGCCGGGAGCCTGATGCGCGGAGAGCTTCTCCGCGGTGCCGATGGTATTGCCGTCCTCGTCGACCAGCTCGAGCAGGATTTCTTCCGCTGTGCCGTTCGACGAGCTGCTCGCCGCGGTGACTGGTGTGCTCGGCATGACCATCCTTCGCTTCGGTTCCCGGCTCACAAGTCTGCCGTACAAAAGCGGCTTGTCCGTACTTCACGGGACCGGCCGCATGTCCGCTCCCGCCGCCCGGGGGCGGCAGGAGCGGGCGGCGCGTCAGCTCAGGCCGGCGGCCGGCCGCAGTACGTAGCCGGTGTAGCCGTGCTCCGTGCCGTGCTCCGTGCCGCACGGCGATCTCCTCGCGGGTCGCGGCGAGAGCCTGGTCCATGCCGGGCGCGGCGGGATCCGCCGCGTCGCGCGCGCGCCGAGCGGACGTAGTACTCGTCCCAGTCGCTCTCGGGCTGGCCGTACACCCCGAGGACGTCGTAGCCGGCGGCCGCGGCCGCGGCCGTGTTCTCGGACCGCCCGCGCAGCGCGTAGTGCTGGTCCCAGAACGCGCGCGCCCCGGCCGACGGCTCCCGCGCCGACCACTCGCACTCGGTGACCACGAGGGCGCCGCCGGGTGCGATCAGGCGCCGCCAGTCACGCAGCGCGATGTCGAAGCCGATGCTGTAGGCGGAGCTCTCCGCCCAGACGAGGTCGAACGACCCGTCGGGGAAGGAGAGCCGGCCCATGTCGGCCTCGACGGTACGGACCGAGTCGCCCAGCCCGCGCGCTTCGGCGGCGCTCCGCAGCTCGGCGAGGAACGGCCCGTACAGATCGACGGCCGTCACCTCGGCGTCGTACTCCGCCGCCAGCAGCAGCGAGGCCCGGCCGGGACCGCAGCCCAGGTCGAGCACGCGCGGACGGCGCGGCAGCGGTTTGGCGAGGGAGAACAGGTGGCGGGTGGTGGCGTCGGAGCCGGGGCCCTGGCGGGGAAGCCCGCGGTGCAGGGACATGAAAGCTTCGAACACGGCGTTGTCGGTCAACGTGGGAAACCCTTTGATGTGAGGGCTCCGGCCGACGCGTGCGAAGAACGCGAGAAACGCGAGGACGCGAAAAAGGGGTCAGCCGAGAGCCCGGGAGTCGAGGAGGAAACGGACGCTGCTCGCAGCAGCATCGACCGTGACGGTCATCAACCTCAGCTCCCCTCATCGTGTCCCCGAGACGTGAATGTCTCGCGGAGACCTTAACAGCTCCGGTCGCTCAGTGACAGAGCTTCGCTTCGTGCGCCGCGTGACCGCCGGGCTCCAGCTGGAACGTGCAGTGTTCGACGTCGAAGTGGTCGCCGAGGCAGTCCTGGAGGACGTGCAGCATCTTCTCGTGCCCGACCGAGTCGAGGGCGTCCTGGCTGACCACGACGTGCGCGGACAGCACCGGCATTCCCGAGGTGATCGTCCAGGCGTGCAGATCGTGTACGTCGTCGACGCCGGGCAGATCGAGTATGTGCTCCCGCACCTCCGCCATGTCCACGCCCTTGGGGGCGGTCTCCAGGAGCACGCTCAGCGTCTCCCGCAGCAGCTTCCAGGTGCGCGGCACGATCATCAGGCCGATCACCAGGGACGCGATGGGGTCGGCGGCCTGCCAGCCGGTCGCCATGATGATGCCCGCCGAGATCAGCACGGCGACCGAGCCCAGGGTGTCCGCGAGGACCTCCAGGAAGGCGCCCCGCACGTTGACGCTGTCCTTCTGCCCCTTCATCAGCAGGGACAGCGAGATCATGTTGGCGACGAGGCCGACGAGGGCGAAGACGATCGCCGTACCGCTCCGGGTCTCGGCCGGGGTGATGAAGCGGTCGACGGCCTCGAAGAGCAGGAACCCGCCGACGCCGAGCAGCAGCAGGCAGTTGGCGAGCGCGGCGAGGATCTCGGCCCTGGCGTAGCCGTAGGTGGCTTTCGCCGTGGCCGGGCGGTTGGCGAAGTGGATCGCCAGGAGCGCCATGGCGAGCCCGAGGGCGTCCGTCGCCATGTGGGCCGCGTCCGCGATCAGCGCCAGCGAATTGGCGAGCAGCCCGCCGACGATCTCGACCGTCATGACGGTCAGGGTGATGCCGAGCGCGATACGCAGCCGCCCCTTGTACGCGGCGGCCGCCGTGCCGGTGGGCGGCGGCCCGCCGTGCGTGTGCCCGTGATCGTGCCCAGCCCCCATGAAGGACGCCTCCCCGGTGGTGCGAATGATCTGGCCGAGGTGACAGTGAACTACGGGCGGGGGGTATCCGCAACACGGGACTGAACACCGTTGTCATCTGCTCTGACCTGCGGAAATGACCGCAGGTCAGAGCGTTGGCAAGATCAACTCCGAGCAGCCTCCGGGTGCTGGAGCAACCAGCCCTCCCACGCCGAGACGACCATCTCGCGCACCCCTCGCCCGGCCGTCCAGCCCAGCTCCTCGGCAATCAGCTCGGACGAGGCGACGGCCTTCGCGGCGTCGCCCGGACGACGCGGTTCGGTCACCGGGGCGAGCGCACCAGCCGGTGATCTCGGCCACCAGGTCGGCGAGCTCACGCACGGAGACCCCCTCGCCGCGGCCGATGTTGAAGGTCAGGTCCGTGGCCTCGTCCCGGGCGGCCAGCGCCGCGCGACCGACAGGTGGGCTTCGGCGAGATCGGCGACATGGATGTAGTCACGGATGCAGGTGCCGTCGGGCGTCGGATAGTCGTCCCCGAAGATCCGCGGGGCCTCGCCGCGCGTGATCCGGTCGAAGAACATCGGGATGATGTTGAACACTCCGGTGTCGGCCAGCCCGGGCTCCGCCGCACCCGCCACATTGAAGTAGCGCAGGCACGCGGTCGAGATGCCGTGCGCCCGGCCCGCCGCCCGCACGAGCCACTCGCCGGCCAGCTTGGTCTCGCCGTACGGGTTGATCGGCGCGCAGGGGGTGTCCTCGGAGATGAGCTCCGCCTCGGGCACCCCGTACACGGCGGCCGAGGAGGAGAAGAGGAACCGCCGCACCCCCGCCGCGGCGACGGCCTCGAGGAGCACCGTCAGCCCGTACACGTTCTCCCGGTAGTAGAGCAGCGGCTTCTCGACCGACTCCCCGACCTGCTTCTTCGCCGCGAGATGCACCACACCTGTGACGCCGTGGTCGGCGAGCGTGCGGTCGAGCAGTTCCCGGTCGAGAACGGAGCCGCGTACGAGCGCGATCTCCGGGGGCAGCCGGCGGGGGACGCCGGACGAGACGTCGTCCAGCACGACCACCCGCTCACCCGCCGCCGCCATGGTCCGCGCCACATGCGCGCCGATGTAACCCGTCCCACCTGTGATCAGCCACGTCATGCCGCCAGCCTAGGGGGTGCCCGCGGGGGCGGTTTGTGGGGCGGGGCATTGATCGACCAAGATGATCGCGGCGGGTTGCCCGCGTTCCGGACCGGTCTTATCGGCGCGTGAACGGGCCGTGAACTCCTGCTTCCGTACATCCGATAGCCTCTGCCGACATGCCTACCTGCCCGTGCCGGGCCGGAATGACGCATGTCACGCGAGGCCCGCCGGGCCGGCCCTGCCAGCCATGTCAGCTCCAAGGAGTGAGTTCGTCTGTCGACCGCCATCCTCACCGGTCCGCCGGTACCCGGATCGTCGCTCGAGGGCGATCTGCGGTCGCTGGGATTCGACGTACGGTCCGCCGGTGCCGCCGACACCGCCGAGATCGCCCGGATCCTCGACGCGACGCCCGCCGGTGAGCGGGTCGCACTCGTCGACCCGCGTTTCGTCGGTCACGTCCACTCCCTGCGGCTCGCGCTGACGGACCCGCGCTTCCCGGTCGCGGCGGCCCCCGGCGCGCTCACCGCGCAGCCCGAGGCCCGCGCCGTGCTCGCCGACGCCGTGCGCACCGCACCGGCCGGTCCCGAAACCGTCGCCGCCGCGCTCGACGGCGGGCTGCACCGCTGTGCAGCGGCCCGAGTACGGCTCGCTGGTCGCCGTCGTGGCCACGGACGAGGCCGAGCGAGCGCGGGCCCGTTCCGCCGTGGCCTCCGTCGACGAGGAGGCCGTGCGGCTGCGTACGGCCGTGAAGTCCCGCGACGGTTTCTTCACCACCTTCTTCATCAGCCCGTACTCGCGCTACATCGCGCGCTGGTGCGCCCGCCGCGGCTTCACCCCGAACCAGGTCACCACCGCCTCGCTGATCACCGCGCTGGTGGCGGCCGGCTGCGCGGCGACCGGCACCCGCGGCGGCTACATCGCGGCCGGCGCGCTGCTGCTCCTCTCCTTCGTCCTGGACTGCACCGACGGGCAGCTGGCCCGCTACTCGCTGCAGTACTCGACGATGGGCGCCTGGCTGGACGCCACCTTCGACCGCGCCAAGGAGTACGCCTACTACGCGGGCCTCGCCCTCGGCGCCGCCCGGGGCGGTGACGACGTATGGGCGCTGGCGCTCGGCGCGATGGTCCTCCAGACCTGCCGCCATGTCGTGGACTTCTCCTTCAACGAGGCGAACCACGACGCCGAGTCCAACACGAGCCCCACCGCCGCCCTCTCCGACAAGCTCGACAGCGTCGGCTGGACGGTCTGGGCGCGGCGGATGATCGTCCTGCCGATCGGCGAGCGGTGGGCCATGATCGCGGTCCTGACCGCCGTCACCACCCCGCGGATCGTCTTCTACGCCCTGCTCGTCGGCTGCGCGCTCGCCGCCCTCTACACCACCGCGGGGCGTGTCCTGCGCTCGCTGACCCGCAGGGGCGCGGCGCACCGACCGGGCGGCCCAGGCCCTCGCCGACCTCGCCGACAGCGGACCGCTGGCCCGGGCCGTGGCCGCGGTGTCCGAGAACGCCGTACGCCGCCTCCCGCAGTTCGTACCGCCGGCGACCAGCCCAGCTCGGCGGCGCGGCCGTCCTCGCCACCGCGGCCTTCGCGCCCTACGGCGGCCCGTGGCCCGTGGCCGCGGCCCTGCTGTACGCCGTGACCTCGGGCCTCGCGGTCGGCCGCCCCCTCAAGGGCTCCCTCGACTGGCTCGTGCCCCCCTTCTTCCGGGCCGCCGAGTACGGCACGATCCTGATCCTCGCCGCCCGCTCCGACGCGAGCGTGCCCTCCCCGCCGCCTTCGGGCTGGTCGGAGCGGTCGCCTACCATCACTACGACACGGTGTACCGCATCCGCGGCGGCACAGGCGCGCCGCCCCAGTGGCTGGTGCGGACGATCGGCGGGCACGAAGGCCGGACGCTGGTGGTGGCGGCAGTCACCACCATCCTGTCGGCGTCGACGCAGCACACAGACCTCACCTTGGCGCTCACGGCCTTCGCTGTGGCCGTGGCGCTCGTGGTGCTCGTGGAGTCCATCCGCTTCTGGGTGTCCTCCGGAGCACCCGCAGTACATGACGAAGGAGAACCCGCATGATCGGCCTCGTACTGGCAGCCGGCGCCGGACGGCGTCTGCGTCCCTACACAGACACCCTCCCCAAGGCCCTCGTGCCCGTGGACGGCGAGACCACCATCCTGGACCTGACGCTCGGCAACTTCGCCGAGATCGGCCTGACCGAGGTCGCGATCGTCGTCGGCTACCGCAAGGAGGCCGTCTACGCGCGCAAGGACGCCCTCGAGGCGAAGTACGGGCTCAAGATCACGCTCGTCGACAACGACAAGGCCGAGGAGTGGAACAACGCCTACTCCCTGTGGTGTGCGCGTGAGGTCCTCAAGCAGGGTGTGATCCTCGCCAACGGCGACACCGTCCACCCGGTCTCCGTCGAGAAGACCCTGCTCGACGCCCGCGGCAAGGGCCAGAAGATAATCCTCGCCCTCGACACGGTGAAGAACCTCGCCGACGAGGAGATGAAGGTCATCACGCAGGACGGCAAGGGCGTCCAGCGGATCACCAAGCTGATGGACCCGTCGACGGCCACCGGTGAGTACATCGGTGTCACGCTCATCGAGCCCGAGGCCGCCGAGGAGCTCGCCGACGCGCTGAAGGCGACCTTCGAGCGCGACCCCGACCTGTACTACGAGGACGGCTACCAGGAGCTCGTCAACCGTGGCTTCACCGTCGACGTGGCTCCCATCGGGGAAGTGACGTGGGTCGAGATCGACAACCACGACGACCTCGCGAAGGGCCGTGAGATCGCGTGCCAGTACTGACACGTCTCATCCCGTCCCCGGTCGTCGTCGACATCAGCTGCGGCGCCATGGGCGATCTGGCCGGCCTCCTGGCCGACCAGCGGATCTCCGCCTCCGGCAAGCTCGCGATAGCGACCAGTGGCGGTTCGGGACTGGCCCTGCGCGACAAGCTCGCGCCGGTCCTCCCGGGCGCCGACTGGTACGCGGTCGCCGACGGGACCATAGATTCGGCGGTCCGGCTGGCCGACGGCATCAAGGGCAAGCGGTACGACGCCGTCGTCGGCCTCGGCGGCGGCAAGATCATCGACGTCGCGAAGTACGCGGCGGCGCGGGTCGGCCTGCCGATGGTCGCCGTGGCGACGAACCTCTCGCACGACGGCATCTGCTCGCCGGTGTCCATCCTGGACAACGACAACGGCCGCGGCTCCTACGGTGTCCCGACTCCCATCGCCATGGTCATCGACCTCGATGTGATCCGTGACGCCCCGGTGCGCTTCGTCCGGTCCGGCATCGGTGACGTGATCTCCAACATCTCGGCGATCGCGGACTGGGAGCTGTCCCACCGCGTCAACGGCGAGCAGGTCGACGGCCTCGCCGCCGCGATGGCCCGCACGGCGGGAGAGTCCGTACTGCGCCACCCCGGCGGCGTCGGCACCGACGAGTTCCTCACGGTCCTCTCCGAGGCCCTCGTCCTGTCCGGCATCGCCATGTCGATCAGCGGAGACACCCGCCCCTCGTCCGGTGCCTGCCACGAGATCAGCCACGCCTTCGACCTGCTCTACCCCAAGCGCTCCGCGCTGCACGGCGAGCAGGTCGGCCTCGGCGCCGCCTTCGCGATGCACCTGCGCGGGGCGACCGAGGAAGCCGGCCTCTTCGCCGACGTACTGCGCAGGCACGGCCTGCCGGTGCTCCCCGGCGAGATCGGCTTCAGCGTGGACGAGTTCGTCGAGGCCGTCACGTACGCACCACAGACCCGACCGGGACGCTTCACGATCCTGGAGCACCTCGACCTGTCCGCAGACCAGATCAGGGACGCTTACGCCGACTATGTCAAGACCATCAGTAGCTGAACTCCGTCCGGTCGTTCACCCCGACGGAGTGAAGGACCGGCGCAGCGGTGAGCACTGGGCCGGGCGCATGTACATGCGGGAGATCTCGCTGCACATCGACCCGTACCTGGTGAACACCAGGATCACGCCCAACCAGCTCACGTATCTCATGGTCGTCGTGGGCGTCCTGGGCGGCGCGGCCCTGCTGATCCCCGGGCTGACCGGTGCGATCCTCGCGGTGGTCCTGTTCCAGATCTACCTGCTGCTCGACTGCGTCGACGGCGAGGTCGCCCGCTGGCGGGGGCAGACCTCGATCACCGGTGTCTACCTGGACCGCATCGGGCACTACCTGTGCGAAGCGGCCCTGCTGGTGGGCTTCGGGCTGCGCGGCGCGGACCTGTTCGGCGCCGGGCGGCCCGAGTGGCTGTGGGCGTTCCTCGGCACGCTCGCCGCGCTCGGGGCGATCCTGATCAAGGCGGAGACCGACCTGGTCGACGTGGCGCGCCAGCGCAGCGGTCTGCCCGCGGTGAAGGACGAGGCCTCCGTGCCGCGCTCCTCCGGTCTGGCACTGGCCCGCAGGCTGGCCGCCGCGCTGAAGTTCCACCGCCTCGTCGGCGGCATCGAGGCGAGCCTGTTCATCCTGGTCGTCGCGGTCCTCGACGTGGTCCGGGGCGACCTGTTCTTCAGCCGCCTGGGGATCGCCGTACTGGCCGGGATCGCGATCGTGCAGACCTTCCTGCACCTCGTGTCCATCCTCGCTTCGAGCAGGCTGAAGTGACGGCCGCGGGCACGGGCACGGGCATGAAGGTGGGTGCCGTCATCATCACGATGGGCAACCGCCCGGAGGAGCTGCGCGCCCTCCTCGACTCGGTCGCCAAGCAGGACGGCGACCGGGTCGAGGTGGTGGTCGTCGGCAACGGCTCACCGGTCACCGGCGTCCCCGAGGGCGTACGGACCGTCGAGCTGCCCGAGAACCTCGGCATCCCGGGAGGCCGCAACGCCGGCATCGAGGCGTTCGGCCCCGGCGGCGCAGAGGTGGACATCCTGCTCTTCCTCGACGACGACGGTCTGCTGGCCCGCCACGACACGGCCGAGCTGTGCCGCCGGGCCTTCGCCGCCGATCCGAAGCTCGGCATCATCAGCTTCCGGATCGCGGACCCCGACACGGGCGAGACCCAGCGCCGCCACGTCCCGCGGCTGCGCGCCGCCGACCCGATGCGCTCCTCGCGCGTGACGACCTTCCTCGGCGGCGCCAACGCCGTACGCACCAAGGTCTTCGCCGAGGTCGGCGGGTTGCCCGACGAGTTCTTCTACGCCCACGAGGAGACCGATCTGGCCTGGCGGGCGCTCGACGCCGGCTGGATGATCGACTACCGCTCGGACATGGTCCTGTACCACCCGACGACCGCTCCTTCCCGGCACGCCGTCTACCACCGCATGGTGGCCAGGAACCGGGTGTGGCTGGCACGCCGCAACCTGCCGGCCCCCCTGGTGCCCGTCTACCTCGGCGTGTGGCTGCTGCTCACGCTGGCGCGGCGCCCCTCCGTACCCGCGCTCAAGGCATGGTTCGGCGGCTTCAAGGAGGGGTGGACGACCTCCGCCGGTCCGCGCCGTCCCATGAGATGGCGTACCGTCTGGCGCCTGACCCGGCTGGGCCGACCTCCTGTCATCTGACAAGCTCGGGTCTGAAAGCATCGGGTGCACGCGGGACCTGAGCCCGATCCTGCGCCTTACTGCCTGCGCATCTTGAACACGAAAGTTTCAACTTGTGAGTGACACAACCCATGACGGTGCGGTCGCGACGAGCGCCCCGCCATCTCCCGACGACGGACTTACCCCGGCGGAGCTCGCCGCCAAGTACGGCCTGTCGGTGAGCGGTGCCCGGCCGGGGCTGATCGAGTACGTCCGGCAGCTGTGGGGCCGGCGCCACTTCATCCTCGCGTTCTCGCAGGCGAAGCTGACCGCCCAGTACAGCCAGGCCAAGCTCGGCCAGCTGTGGCAGGTGGCGACTCCGCTGCTGAACGCGCTCGTGTACTTCCTCATCTTCGGCCTGATCCTGGAGGCCGACCGGGGGATGCCGCGGAAGGTCTACGTACCGTTCCTGGTCACGGGTGTGTTCGTCTTCACCTTCACCCAGAGCTCGGTGATGGCCGGCGTCCGGTCCATCTCCGGCAACCTGGGCCTGGTGAGAGCGCTGCACTTCCCGCGCGCCTCGCTGCCGATCTCCTTCGCGCTCCAGCAGCTCCAGCAGCTGATGTTCTCGATGATCGTGCTGGTGATCATCGCGATGGCCTTCGGCAGCCTCCCCGCGCTCTCCTGGCTCCTGGTCGTTCCCGCGCTGGTCCTCCAGTTCGTCTTCAACATCGGCCTGGCGCTGATCATGGCCCGGCTCGGCAGCAAGACCCCCGACCTCGCCCAGCTGATGCCCTTCGTGATGCGTACGTGGATGTACGCGTCCGGCGTGATGTTCTCCATCCCGGCGATGCTGAAGGACAAGGACCTGCCCGCCTGGGTCACGGACGTGCTCCAGTGGAACCCGGCCGCCGTCTACATGGACCTCGTCCGCTTCGCGCTGATCGAGGACTACGGCTCCTGGAACCTGCCCCCGCACGTCTGGGCGGTCGCCCTCGGCTGGGCGCTCCTGATCGGCGGCGCGGGCTTCGTGTACTTCTGGAAGGCTGAGGAGCGGTACGGCCGTGGCTGAGGACAAGAACCAGGGGCGCGTCCCCACCGTCATCGCCGACGACGTGCACATCGTGTACCGCGTCAACGCCGGCGCGGGCGGGCGCGGCAGTGCCACCGCCGCACTGAGCCGCATCATGAAGCGCGGCAAGGGCGACTCGCCCGGCGTGCGGAAGGTGCACGCCGTGAAGGGTGTCTCCTTCACGTCCTACCGGGGCGAGGCGATCGGCCTGATCGGTACGAACGGCTCGGGCAAGTCGACCCTGCTCCGTGCCATCGCCGGCCTCCTGCCGACCGAGCAGGGCAAGGTCTACACGGACGGCCAGCCCTCGCTCCTCGGCGTGAACGCCGCGCTGATGAACGACCTGACCGGCGAGCGGAACGTCATCCTCGGCGGCCTGGCGATGGGCATGACGCGCGAGGAGATCCGCGAGCGCTACCAGCAGATCGTCGACTTCTCGGGCATCAACGAGAAGGGCGACTTCATCACGCTGCCGATGCGTACGTACTCCTCCGGCATGGCGGCCCGCCTGCGCTTCTCCATCGCCGCCGCCAAGGACCACGACGTACTCATGATCGACGAGGCGCTCGCCACCGGCGACCGGAAGTTCCAGATCCGCTCGGAGCAGCGCATCCGTGAGCTGCGCAAGGAGGCCGGCACGGTCTTCCTGGTCAGCCACAGCAACAAGTCGATCAGGGACACCTGCGACCGCGTCCTGTGGCTGGAGAAGGGCGAGCTGCTGATGGACGGCCCCACGGACGAGGTCCTCAAGGCGTACGAGAAGGAGACCGGCCGCTAGGCCGCCTGCCTGCCTGTTCCCCGCGCACCGGAGCTCCCGCCGGCCGAATCCGGCGGAGGCTCCGGGTGCGCGGGCGTACTGGGGGGCGACGCGCCCCGGCGTGGCGGTACTCCGCGAACACGCCAGAATCGTCAACTTCTGCAACTTTCGGGGAAGTTGGGGTGAATTGCTGCGTTATTGCAATGCGTGCCACACCCCGGCGCGGGGCCGGGCGTTGTACAACGTAAGCTGTACCGGTGCTGATTCGCGGCAAGTGGGGCGATACTGCCTCGGGATTTCGCCCGTGGACGGTCCATCGCTCCGGCGGACCGGCGGCGTGTCCGAAATGGGATGTATTGGGTCAGCAGTGTAGAACGGGAGATGTGACGGCAATGGCTACGGGAACTCTCCGGCTCCGAGATGCTTCCGCCGTCCCCGCACCGGGCCGTCCGCGATGACCGGCACCCGGCACGTGCGCCCCGACGCCCACACGCGCACCACCCTCGACAAGGCCGCCGACGAGAATTTCCCGGTGGCCCCCTTCTTTCTGCCGCGCGCCTGGCGGGACGACCTGATGGCCGTCTACGGCTATGCCCGTCTCGTCGACGACATCGGCGACGCGAACCTCGCCCCCGGTGGCGCCGACGCCCGCCTCCTCGGCCTCGACCCGGCCCTGGCCGACGACCGCTCGCCGTGCTCGACGCCTTCGAGGCCGACCTGCGCCGCGTCTTCGACGCCTCGGGGGACGGCCCGCGCCACCCGATCCTGCGGGCGCTGGCCCCCACCGTGCGCCGCCGCTCGCTCACCCCCGAGCCCTTCCTCGGGCTCGTCGAGGCCAACCGGCAGGACCAGCTCGTACGGCGCTACAAGACGTACGACGACCTCCTCGCGTACTGCGAGCTGTCCGCCAACCCCGTCGGCCGGCTGGTCCTGGAGATCACCGGCACCGCCAGCCCCGAGCGGATCCGCCGCTCGGACGCGGTCTGCACCGCCCTGCAGATCGTCGAACACCTCCAGGACGTCGGCGAGGACCTCGGCCGCGACCGGATCTACCTGCCCGCCGACGACATGGCGCGTTTCCACGTCGGGGAGGCCGACCTGGCGGCGCCGTCCGCGAACGCCTCGGTGCGCGCGCTGGTCGCGTACGAAGCGGAGCGCGCCGGGTGCCTGCTCGACGAAGGCACGCCGCTCGTGGGCAGCGTCCACGGCAGGCTCAAGCTGCTGCTCGCCGGTTTCGTCGGCGGTGGACGCGCCGCCCTCACGGCGGTCGCGGCCGCCGGCTACGACGTACTTCCCGGACCGCCCAAACCCACCAAGCTGAGTCTGCTGCGCGCAGTGGGAGCTGTCTTGCGACGAGACCGAAGAGAGGGGTGAGCCGGCCCGTGGAGGGACTCACACAGATGTCCGCACCGGTACTCGCCGCGTACAGCTACTGCGAGGCAGTGACCGGAGCGCAGGCGCGCAATTTCGCGTACGGCATCAGGCTGCTGCCGACCGACAAGCGCAACGCCATGTCCGCGCTGTACGCGTTCTCGCGGCGCGTGGACGACATCGGTGACGGAGTGCTCGCGCCCGAGGTCAAGCAGGTGCGGCTCGAAGAGACCCGCGCGCTGCTCGACCGCGTCCGGGCGGGCGGCCACGTCGACGACGACGACACCGACCCGGTCGCCGTGGCGCTCGCGGACACGGCGCGCCGCTTCCCGATCCCGCTCGAAGGCCTCGACGAACTCATCGACGGCGTCCTCATGGACGTGCGCGGTGAGACCTACGAGACCTGGGACGACCTCAAGGCCTACTGCCGGTGCGTCGCGGGCGCCATCGGACGGCTCTCCCTGGGGGTGTTCGGCACCCAGGCCGGCACGCTCTCCACGGAACGCGCCTCCGAGTACGCCGATACGCTCGGCCTCGCCCTCCAGCTCACGAACATCCTCCGCGACGTCCGCGAGGACGCCGGGAACGGCCGCACGTACCTGCCCGCCGACGACCTCGCCAAGTTCGGCTGCTCGGCCGGTTTCCACGGCGCGACCCCGCCCGACGGGTCCGACTTCACGGGCCTCGTCCACTACGAAGTGCGCCGCGCCCGCGCCCTGTTCGCCGAGGGCTACCGGCTGCTTCCCCTGCTCGACCGGCGTTCCGGCGCCTGCGTCGCCGCCATGGCCGGCATCTACCGGCGGCTCCTCGACCGCATCGAGCGCGACCCCGGTGCCGTGCTGCGCGGCCGGGTCTCGCTGCCCGGACACGAGAAGGCGTACGTCGCCGTGCGCGGTCTCTCGGGGTTCGACGCCCGTACCGTCTCCCGGCTCCACACCAGGAGGCGTGTCTGATGCGGCCCGTCGCGGCCGGCGGGACGGACACGCACAAGGAAGGCGCAACCCCCCTGCGGGCCGGCGCGTCCCTGACTGCAGCGGCCCGCAGTCCGTACACCGTTGGCGAGGCCCGGGGGGAGAGCGCATGACACGCGGCACGACGGGCTCCGTGTCCCCCGCGCCCGCGGGGCCGTCCGCGCACGCGGTCGTCGTCGGAGGAGGACTGGCCGGCGTCACGGCCGCGCTCCGGCTGGCCGACGCCGGGATGCGGGTGACGCTGCTCGAAGGGCGCCCGCGCCTGGGCGGCCTCGCGTTCTCGTTCCGCCGCGGCGACCTCCACCGTCGACACGGCCAGCACGTCTATCTGCGCTGCTGCACCGCCTACCGGTGGTTCCTCGACCGGGTGGAGGGCGCCGGACTCGCGCCGCTGCAGAGCCGCCTCGACGTGCCCGTGCTCGACGTCGGCCGCAGCGCCGGCCCCCGGCCTCGGACGCTGCGCCGCACCGGGCTGCCCGATGTAGACGGAGTCCTCCGTCAGGAAGTCGTTGATCTCGCTCACCAGCCGGTACGGGTGGATGGGGGACGCGTCCGACCTCAGCTGCGGCAGCCGCTTCTCGACGGCCGTCTGCTCCGCTGCGCGCAGCTCCTCCAGCCACGCCTTGCGCAGGACGGATCCGCTGCCCAGCCGGCCGGACGCCGCCTCGGTGACGGACTTCAGGATCTGTCCGGCGTCGCCCACGATCCCCAGGTCGACGTCCCTGTTCTTGCCGACCGTCCGGTAATCCAGGTCGATCTGCACGACCGTCGCGGTCGGCGAGAGCCGCTTCCCGTACCCCATCCGGAAGTCGAAGGGGGTGCCGACGATGATGATGAGGTCGGCGTTGGTGAACGCGTAGCGGCGCGAGAGCTGGAAGTGGTGCGGGTCGCCGGGCGGCAGCGTTCCGCGTCCCGCGCCGTTCATGTACGCGGGCACGTTCAGCGTCCGTACGAGCTCGGTCGCCGCGTCCGTCGCACGCGTCGTCCAGACCTGGCTGCCGAGCAGGATCGCCGGCTTCTCGGCGTGCACGAGCAGGTCGGCCAGCTTCTCGACGGCCTCGGGATCACCGGCGCGCGCGTGGAGGCCCGGTACTGCCCGGCCCGCGGCACGCGCGCCCGGTCGGCCGGCACCTTGGCGTCGAGCACGTCGCGCGGGCTCTCCAGGAACGACGGCCCGGGGGCGCCGTGGTAGCACTCGCGGAACGCCATGGACACCATGTCGGCGGCGCGCGCCGTGTCCGGCACGGTCGCGGCGAACTTGGTGATCGGCGCCATCATGTCGACGTGCGGCAGGTCCTGGAGGGACCCCATCTTGTGCTGGGTGTGCGCGCCCTGGCCGCCGATCAGCAGCATGGGCGACTCGGCGCGGAAGGCGTTCGCCACCCCCGTGACGGCGTCGGTCGTACCGGGTCCGGCGGTGACGACGGCGCACCCCGGCTTTCCGGTGATGCGCGCGTAACCGTCGGCGGCGTGGGCGGCGACCTGCTCGTGGCGTACGTCGACGACGTCGATGCCCTCGTCGACGCAGCCGTCGTAGATGTCGATGATGTGGCCGCCGCAGAGGGTGTAGATGCGGTCGACCCCCTCGGCCTTGAGCGCCTTGGCGACCAAATGCCCACCGGAGATGAGTTCCTGGCTGTCGTCGGGCATGGCGAAGTCCGTTCCCTTCGTAGGGGTGCTGGAGCCGTGGTGAAGCCGTGCTGGAGCGGTGGCGCGGTACATTGCATACAGTCGACGAATACTGTATGAAGCTTGTTATCCCGCATCCGGTGGGTGGTGTCCAGGGGGCGTGCGGCACTTTCCGGACCGACCGAGGGCTGAGGAGCCGGTATGGACCTGTACGAACACCAGGCAAGGGAACTCTTCGCGCGGTACGGCGTGCGGGTGCCGGACGCCGAAGTGGCGGACACGCCCCGCGCGGCCCGGCGCGCGGCGCAGCGCCTCGGCGGCCGTGTCGTCGTCAAGGCCCAGGTGAAGACCGGGGGCCGGGGCAAGGCGGGCGGGGTGAAGATCGCCGCCGACCCGGCGGCGGCCGAACTGACCACGCGTCAGATTCTCGGCATGGACATCAAGGGCCACCCGGTCCGCAAGGTCATGCTCGCCCGACCGATCGCCGTCGAGGCCGAGTTCTACGTCTCCTACGTCCTCGACCGCGCCGCCGGCCGCTTCCTCGCCATCGCGTCGGCCGAGGGCGGCATGGACATCGAGGAGGTCGCGGCCACCCGCCCCGACGCGGTGGTCCGCGTGCCCGTCGACCCGGCCGAGGGCGTCACCCCCGCACAGGCCGCCGAAATCGCCGCGGCGGCGAAACTCCCGCCGGAAGTGGCCCCCGTACTCCTCCGGCTCTGGGAGGTCCTGACCCAGGAGGACGCCCTCCTGGTGGAGGTCAACCCGCTCGTACGGACCACCGAAGGCCGGATCCTCGCCCTGGACGGCAAGGTGACCGTCGACGACAACGCCCGCTTCCGCCAGGCCCGCGGGGAGTCGGAAGCCGCAGACCCGCACACGGACCCGCTCGAAGCCGCGGCGACGGCCAAGGGCCTCAACTACGTCAGGCTCGACGGCGAGGTCGGCATCATCGGCAACGGCGCGGGCCTGGTCATGTCGACCCTCGACGTCGTCGCCGGCTGCGGCGCCCGCCCCGCGAACTTCCTCGACATCGGCGGAGGGGCATCGGCCGAGACCATGGCCGACGGACTGTCCGTCATCCTCTCGGACCCGGCGGTCAAGTCGGTCTTCGTCAACGTCTTCGGCGGCATCACCGCCTGCGACGCGGTGGCCGACGGCATCGTGCGGGCCCTGGAGCGGGTCCGGCTGACCCGGCCCCTCGTCGTACGCCTCGACGGGAACGCCGCCGCCCGGGGCCGCGCCATCCTCGACAGCCACCCCCACCCCCTCGTCCACCAGGCCACCACGATGGACAGCGCCGCCCGCCGAGCCGCCCACCTCGCCACCACCGCTGCCTGAGCCCGAGGAGAGACCGACATGGCCATCTACCTGACCAAGGAGAGCAAGGTCCTCGTCCAGGGCATGACCGGGGCCGAGGGCATGAAGCACACCCGCCGCATGCTCGCCGCCGGCACCGATGTCGTGGGCGGCGTCAACCCGCGCAAGGCGGGACAGGCCGCCGGCTTCGACGACCGTACGGTCCCGGTCTTCGGCACGGTGTCCGAAGCGACGGCCGCCACGGGCGCCGACGTCACGGTCGTCTTCGTCCCCCCGCCCTTCGCCAAGGCGGCCGTCGTCGAGGCGGCGGACGCCGGCATCGGCCTGGCAGTCGTCATCACGGAGGGCATCCCGGTCCACGACGCGGTCGCCTTCCACGCGTACGCGAAAACACGGTCCACCCGCGTCATCGGCCCCAACTGCCCCGGCCTGATCAGCCCCGGCCAGTCCAACGCCGGAATCATCCCGGCCGACATCGCCACCAAGCCGGGCCGCATCGGACTCGTCTCCAAGTCGGGCACGCTCACCTACCAGCTGATGTACGAACTGCGCGAGACCGGATTCACCACGGCCGTCGGCATCGGCGGCGACCCGGTGATCGGCACCACCCACATCGACTGCCTCGCGGCCTTCGAGGACGACCCCGACACCGAACTGATCATCCTGATCGGCGAGATAGGCGGCGACGCGGAAGAACGGGCGGCGGCGTACATCTCCTCCCGCATCACCAAACCCGTCATCGGCTACATCGCGGGCTTCACCGCCCCCGAGGGCAGGACGATGGGCCACGCGGGCGCGATCGTCTCGGGCTCGTCGGGCACGGCGCAGGCGAAGAAGCAGGCCCTCGAAGCGGCGGGCGTACGGGTGGGCGACACGCCGTCGGAGACGGCCCGCCTCGCCCTGGAGGCCCTCGCCCGACTCACGTGACACCACGCACAGCCGGCCTGACCGCACCTCACCGCACAGCCCACGCCACTGCCGTCCTTCCGGGGCCGCCCCCGTGCAGGGGCGCCCGCGCCACTCAGCCTCAGCCCCGCCCCCTTCACGAGCGGAGAGACAAGATGGCCCCCACCCTTGCCCTCAAGCCGGGCACGGCCTGGCCCGACGCCTGGCAGCGCTGCGTCGCAGTCGCCCCCGAGGCATTCCGGGACGACCGGGTACTCAACCTCTGGGCGTCGGCCTGGAAGCCCGACGGCCGCGCGCTCGCCGCCACCTCACCCGTCGACGGCAGCCCCGTCGCGGGCCCGCCGCGCCTGGACGCCCCCACCGCCGACCGGGCGGTACGCGCCTCCCTCGACCAGCACCGCGCCTGGCGCCACGTCCCGCTGCCCGAGCGCCGCGCCCGCGTGGTGCCGCCTCGACGCCCCTCACCGAACACCGCGAACTGCTCGCCCTCCTCCTCGTCTGGGAGATCGGCAAACCGTGGCGCCTCGCCCAGGCCGACGTCGACCGCGCGATCGAGGCGTGCGCTGGTACGTCGACGGCATCGAGCCCATGCTCGCCCACCGCACCCCCCTCTCCGGCCCGGTCTCGAACATCGCCAGCTGGAACTACCCGATGTCCGTCCTGGTCCACGCCATGCTGGTGCAGGCCCTGGCCGGCAACGCGGTCATCGCCAAGGCCCCGACCGACGGCGGCGTCGCCTGCCTCACCCTGGCCTCGGCCCTGGCAGCCCGCGAAGGCATCCCCGTCACCCTCCTCAGCGGCAGCGGCAGCGAGCTGTCCGCCTCCCTCGTCCACTCGCCGGAGATCGGCTGCGTCTCGTTCGTAGGGGGCCGCGACACGGGCGCCCGCATCGCCACCGCCGTGGCCGACCTCGGCAAGCGCCACGTCCTCGAACAGGAGGGCCTGAACACCTGGGGCATCTGGAACTACACGGACTGGCCCACCCTGACCTCCCTCATCCCCAAGCTCTTCGACTACGGCAAGCAGCGCTGCACCGCCTACCCGCGCTTCGTCGTCCAGCGGCCCCTGTTCGACGCGTTCCTGGCGGCGTACCTCCCCGCCGTACGCTCCGTCCGCACCGGCCACCCCCTCGCCGTCGAGAACCCCGAAGACCCGCTCCCCGCACTGGACTTCGGCCCCTTGATCAACGCGGCCAAGGCCAAGGAGCTGGCCGACCAGGTCGCCGAGGCCATAGACCGGGGCGCGGTCCCGCTCCACCGGGGTTCCCTCACCGACGCCCGCTTCCTCCCCGGCCAGGACACCAGCGCCTACCTGCCGCCCGTCACCCTCCTGAACCCGCCCCCCTCGTCCCCCCTCCACCACGCGGAGCCCTTCGGTCCGGTGGACACGATCGTCCTGGTGGACACGGAGGCGGAACTCCTCGCCGCGATGAACGCCTCCAACGGAGCCCTGGTGGCGACCCTTTCCACCGACGACCCCGCGACGTACGAAAGGCTGGCGCCCCAGATCCGTTCCTTCAAGATCGGCCACGGAAAGCCCCGTTCACGCGGCGACCGGGACGAACTCTTCGGCGGCTTCGGTGCGTCGTGGCGAGGCGCCTTCGTGGGCGGAGAACTCCTGGTCCACTCGGTCACCGAGGGCCCGCAGGACGAACGCCTCCCCGGCAACTTCCCGGACTACCACCTGATGCCGTGACCCGCTATCCGATCCCCTGGTGATCGGGGAGCAGGGCGAACGCCCGCTCGGCCGCCTCCGGCACCGTGCGCTCCACGGCCTGGACGAGGAGCGTGCGGTGCCGCAGCAGCGGCTCTCTCCTGCCCTCCGGCGCCAGCAGCAAAAGGTCGTCGATCCCGGCGAGCAGCCGCCGGGTCACCTGAGGGCTGCCGACCGCGCACCCCCTGATCTCGGCGAACCCGATATCCACCAGATCGGCCCACCCCGGTACGTCCTGAATCAGCCGCACCGCACCCCGGCCGTCCCGGTGGTGCACGGTCCCGAGCGGCCGTTCCACCACCGCGGCGAGGAACTGCACGATCCGGTCCAGGCACTGCACGGCGGTCGTCGGATCGTTGACGGCGGACGAGAGCGCCCGCAGCGCGATGTCGGACAGCTGCCGCAGCCCGAACCCGAGGTCCTGGTGGGAGGTGCGTTCCACCCCGACGGACACGGTGTACCGCAGTGCCCGCCGCGACGGCGTCCCGTCACCGTGCACCGCCAGCAGGGGCGTCCCGGGCACGACGAAATCCCCGATCCGGGGAATGAGCCGCAGGACGACACCTTTCCGGCCGGCGGCCCGCACCAGTCGCGCGACATTCACGTCACGCAGCACACCCGCCCGCCCCCGATGCGCGATCCGCCCGCTCTCGGCTCCGAGCGGCTCTTGACCCGCTTCCCCGTCCGCTTCCCGGTCCGCCTCCCGGCCGGGCCCTCCGGTTGCCTGCTTGCCCAGCACCCGGAACGACTCCCGGGCGATACGGTCGACGACGGGCCCGACCTGCATCAGCCGCAGCGTGGACGACACGTACACGATGAACAGCAACAGGCTCAGTACGACCATGAGCATGACCAGAATGCTCTGTACGAGCGGCACGGTGGTCACCAGCCGCGGATCGGACGTGCTGTCGTACTGGGTCAGCACCAGCAGTGAGAACAGGAACGTCGCCAGGAACACCGTGAGCGTGAGCTTGGTGATCCGGCTCCGCACGAAGATCCGCACCACCCGGGGCGTGAACCCCCCGCTCGCCATCTGCACCGCCACCAGCGAGATGCTGAAGACCACACCGATGAAGGTCATCATCGCCGAGCTGATCGTGGTGACGATGGTCTTCGCGTCCTCGACGATCCCGATCAGATCGCCGACCTCGTCGTACGCCTTCTCGTCCTGCAGGTACTCGACGAGCTTCGCATCGAGCTCCGAGGCCACCCACCACAGGGCGAACGCGCACACCAGCCCCAGGCTCGGCGCGAACCAGAAGGTGTCCCGCAGATGCTCACGCAACGGCGACAGGGCCCGCGGCCGGCGGTGCCCGCGCCCACCGGATCCGTATCCGTAAGTCACCGCCCGAACGCTACGCGTGCACGGGCGGCAACACGCGGTACGCACGGCGGCGGAACGACGCCGAGATCGAGTCGAGCGGGCCGCCGCAAGCCACTGACCACGGAATACGCAGGTGAAAGCCACCCCGAACCCCTGGTATTGTTTTCCATGTCGCCGCGGGAAACCGGGGCCGACCACCTGGTCCGGGTGGCGGAATGGCAGACGCGCTAGCTTGAGGTGCTAGTGCCCTTTATCGGGCGTGGGGGTTCAAGTCCCCCCTCGGACACCACCGAAATCCCCACGATCTTTCTGAGATCGTGGGGATTTTTCGTTGTATGAGAGGGTGCCCGGCGTGAGTTCGACCTCTGCGCGGATCGCGGCGCGCCTCGGCCGCGCGACGGGGGCATCACGACGCGGCCCTCGTCGGAACATCCCTCACAACGGAGGCCGCGACGCGCGGCGGGCAGACGGACGGGACGATCTTCCACAGCGACAGGGGTGGCGGGTAAGTGAGCGAGTACCAGTACTACGAGTTCCTGGCCGTCGACCGGCCGCTGACGAAGAACGAGCAGGCCCAGGTGCGGGCGCTGTCCACGCGGGCTGAGATCACCGCGACGAGGTTCGTCAACGAGTACCACTTCGGAGACTTCCACGGGGACACCACCAAGATGGTCGAGCAGTTCTACGACGCGCACCTGTACTTCGCGAACTGGGGATCGCGCCGTCTGCTGCTGCGTCTGCCCTCCGCGCTCCTCGCGAAGAAGGAGGCCGAGCCGTACGCGCTGGAGGAGTCCTTGACGTCCGGACCAAGGGCGGGTACACCCTGCTGGACTTCTCGCTGAACTCGGAGGACGCCGAGGAGTGGGATTTCGAGTCGTCATTCTCGCTGTCGGAATTCGTCGGACTGCGGGCCGAGCTCGCCGCCGGGGACCGGCGCCCGCTGTACCTGGCGTGGCTGGCGGGCCTGCGGGTGTGGGAGCTGGCCGAAGACGACGAGGAGGAGTACATCCGCGAGCTGGAGCCGCAGGTACCGGCCGGGCTCGGCGAGCTGACCGGAGCGCAACGGGCGCTCACGGACTTCCTCCAGGTGGACGAGGACCTGCTGGCCGTCGCAATGCGCACCTCCGCGCCCATGGAGCAGCCGTCACCGGCAGAACAGGATGCGGCGCTGGAGGCATTCGTCGCGGCGCTGCCCACCCGGGACAAGGACGCACTGCTGGTCGACGTCGTACGGGGAGGAGGCCACCTGGCCGGGCCGCGCCTGCTGGCCCGATTCCGTGCCGCCCGCACACCTGCGGACCCGGCAGCCGACCGTACGCGCCGCAGCGCCGCCGAGCTCCTTGACGCCGCCCACCGGCACCGCACCGGGCGACACGAGCGGGAACGGCAGGCCCGCGAGGCCGCCGAACAGGCACGACGCCGGGCTGCCGAGGAACAGCGCGCCGCGCACCTGGACACGATCGCCGCGGATCCCGGCGAGGTCTGGCGTGAGATCGACATCTTGATCGGGCAGAAGAAGCCCACCGCATACGACCGGGCGACCACCCTCCTCGCCGACCTCCGAGCCGTCACCGCGCGCAGCCCCGGGGAGCTGGCCGACTACGACCGGCGTACCACCGCGCTCCGAGAGGCCCACCGGGGCAAACCGGCGCTCATGCGCCGCTTCGACGAGATCGGCATTCCCCGCCCCTGAACGGCGCTGCGCCCCGCCGGTCCGAAGCTGCGGACCGGACCGAGCGTACGCGGCCGTGAGCAGGGCGACCGCCCCGAGGAACCTGCGAAGGCTCAACGCGTGGCGTGGCGCAGTGCAGCGATGCAGCGCATCGACAACGCTGGTGACCAGCGGGTCACCCGTGGGTGCTCGGTGCCGATCCGCCTTTGTACAGTCTCCCGGTGAGACGCAGACACAAAGCCCCGCCTCCGGCGCCCCTGCCCCAGTGCGACGGCGTCGACCCGGTGCGGCTGAGGCTGCCGCCGACCCGGGTGGGCGGTGGACGAGCGCGCGCGGTTACTTCGTCGAGCGCTACGCCGGCGCCATCGGGCCCGAGCAGGTCGACGCCATGTTCCGCGAGGGCCGGGTCGTCGGCGAGGACGGGCCGGTCACCGCCGACGAGCCGTACGTCGCGGGGCGCCACCTCTGGTTCCACCGCCCCTTCGCCGCCGAGCGGCCGGTCCCCTTCGAGATCGGCGTCGTGCACCGGGACGAGCACCTCGTCGTCGTCGACAAGCCGCACTTCCTGGCCTCGATGCCGCGCGCAGCCACGTCACCGACACGGTCCAGGCCCGGCTGCGCCGCGATCTGGAGCTGCCCCTGCTCCAGCCGGCGCACCGCCTGGACGGCTCACCGCGGGGCTGCTGCTCCTCGTCGTACGGCCGCAGGACCGGGGCGCCTACCAGACGATGTTCGGCGACCGCCGGGTCCGCAAGGAGTACGAGGCGATCGCGCCGTACGACCCGTCCGTGGAGCTGCCGCGCACCGTGCGCAGCAGGACTCGTCAAGGAGCGCGGGGTGCTCGCGGCCCGTGAGGAGCCGGGGGAACCGAACAGCGAGAGCCGCGTCGAACTGGTCCAGGAGCGCGACGGTCTCGGCCGGTACCGCCTGCTGCCGGCCACCGGCCGCACCCACCAGCTGCGCGTGCACATGAACAGCCTGGGCCTGCCCATCCTGGACGACCCGCTCTACCCCGAGGTCCTCGCCGACTCACCGGACGACTGGAGACGCCCCTTGCAGCTGCTGGCCCGGACCCTGGAGTTCACCGACCCGCTCACCGGCGCCCCGCGCCGCTTCGAGAGCAGTCTGCGACTCGCCCGGTGGCCCCGCTGACCCCTTCCTCCGGTGCGGCGCTCTCCGGTGCAGCCCCCGGCTTCAGCCCCAGGCCCGGCCCGTCAGTCCGGCTTCCGTGAAGAACGGCCAGACACCCGGATACGCCACTGCCCTCTTGTCATCCATCGCGGACTTCCGGGGAACCCCGGACGACGTGGGTGATGCGGTCGTGGCCCGCATAAGGCGTAACGCGGTGCTGAGCAACCGCTCCCGGCGGTTCTCGTTCGTACTGGAGGAGGCTGTGTTGCGGTACCGGCTGTGCAGCGCCGAGACCATAAGAGGGAGGAGTCATGGCACATGGCCGCGACGGTCGCGGCGGACTCGCGGAACAGCAAGAGTTGCCCCCAGGCAGCACGAATTGCATCGTGCGGGTGGGGGCGTGTCCTGAGGCGGAAGCCCGGCGGGCCGCAATGATCTGAGGGGCCAGCCTAACGTGCGGTGATCGCCTCGGGAGGGGGGTTCCGGCACTGCCGGCGCTCCTTACGGCCATGGGGGGGCGGAGCCTTGGAAGAGCCTGCTCACGAACCTCCGATGAGTTCGGGGCGCGGGATCGGTCTCTATGGGTACACGCGCTCATGTGCTGGAGGAACCGATGGTTGCCAAGGGATTCACCACCTGTCTGTGGTTCGACGGGAAGGCCGAGGAGGCCGCGGAGCACTACGTCTCGGTCTTCAAGGACTCGAAGCTCGGACGGACCGGGCGCTACACCGAGGCCGGGCCGGGGCCCGCCGGGTCCGCCATGGTCGTCGAGTTCGAGGTCAACGGCCAGAGGTTCGTCGGGCTGAACGGCGGGCCGGAGTTCACGTTCAGCGAGGCGATCTCGTTCCAGATCCACTGCGGTGACCAGGAGGAGGTGGACTACTACTGGAGCAAGCTCTCCGAGGGGGGCTCGGAAGGCCCCTGCGGCTGGCTGAAGGACAAGTACGGGGTGTCCTGGCAGGTCATCCCCGACGGGCTCGTCGACATGCTCGGCGACCCGGACCCGGAGAAGGCGAAGCGGACCGCCGAGGCGATGTTCTCGATGTCCAGGCTCGACATCGCCGCACTGCGGAAGGCGTACGCGGGGGAGGCGGGAGAGTAGGTGCTGCGCACGGCTCAGGCGGCCGGCTCGCCCCGGTCCGTGTGCCGGGACAGGTCCGCCAGCAGGTCTTCGGCCACGTGTTCCTCCAGGACGGCGGTCCGGTGGGCGAGCAGGGCCGTGGACAGGGCGGGGTCCCACGGGGCCTCGGTGATCCTGCCGGTGGGCGGGCGGGCCCGGTGCGGGTGTGGGCGGTCAGGCAGGTCAGGTAGTCGGAGGCCGACATGCGCCAGGGGGTGGCCGGCGTCTTCGCCAGGACGTGGGCGGTGATGCGCAGGCCCTCGCCGTCGAAGTCGCCGTGGTGGCGCAGCGGTGCTCCGGCCTCCGCGAGGTGGCGCAGCAGGAGGAGTACGGCGCTGTTCGGCCAGCCGGAGGTGCACACCAGGGGCGGGCAGGCCGGGCCGAAGCGCCGGAGGGCGAGGGCCAGGATGCTCGGGTTCTCGGTGATGTGGACCGCCGTGGGCGGGAAGTGCAGCTCGCCGGGTGTGCGCAGCTGGGCCAGGGTGAGGTGCGTGGCGTGGCCGGCGCGGGAGTACGTCGTCACGGCGCGGGCCACCGGGCCGTCGCCCGTGGGGCGCAGGCCCGCGGTGAGGACCGTGGTGGACAGGGCGTCGTCGGCGATTCCGGCACGGGCCCACAGGGCGCGCCGTTCGGAGGCCGACTCGGGGGCCGCCGTGTCGTACAGCGCGGCGAGGGCGCGCAGGACGAGGCCGGACAGGCGGGTTCCGTCGTCGAGGGCGTGGGAGTCGTTCAGGACGCGGGTGGCGAAGACCGGCAGGGGTTCGCCTCGCCCGGGGAGTTCGGACAGGGTGCGCAGGGCGTCGGTGAGGGTGTTCCGGGTGGTGGACACCGAGCCGCCGGTCAGGCCGCGCCGCGTACGTGCGCGACCCAGGCGTCGAGTGCGGGCTGCGCCAGGACCACCGGGTGGGCGGCGAGCCACTCCCACAGGGCGGTGCGGTCGGCGCGGTCGGCCGCGCGGGCCGCGGCCCGGTCGCCGACCGGGCCGACGATCGCGGTGACCACCGAGCGGGTGTCCTCGCCGCAGCTGTCGCGGAGGGCCTGGTCGAGCCGGGTCAGGGAGAGGGTGGGGCGCGGGCCGGGGAGGCGGTCCAGGCCCAGGAGGTCCGGCGACGGCGATCTGCGCGGCCTCGTCCAGCGGTCCGGTCCGTACCCGTGCGACCGGCTGCCCGGTGGACAGCCGGTCGTGGAACGCCCGCCACAGCGGCGCCAGTTCGGGGCGGTCCAGCGGATGCCCCGCCGCAGGACATCTCGCCGGAGAGCGTTCCGCCTCGGGGTGTCTCACCGCCGGTCTCGTCGGACCGCAGGTCCGTGCCGTCCCAGACGAAGCGGACCGTCGTGACGGCGTCGTCGTCGGGGCCGCCCCCGCCCTCGGCCCAGCCGCCCTCGCCCCCGCCCGTGATCAGCTGGTGCACGGCGATGCCGTCGAGTTCCCGGTAGGTGCACCACTCGTGGTCCGAGGTGAGCATCAGGTCGAGGTCGAGCGAACACAGCAGCGCGAAGATCTGGCCCCGGTTGGCCGCGTCCACGCCGACGAACACCTCGTCCAGCAGGATCAGCCGGGGCGCCCGCGGCACCGCCTGGTAGTGCGCCGCCACGGCGGCGAACAGCGGCAGGTGCAGGGCGATGGCCTTCTCCCCGCCCGACAGCGCGCCGTGCAGCTTCTTCGTCAGCAGCTGCCACCCCTGCCCGTTCGCACGGTCCAGCTTCACCACGAACCGGTGCCACGCGGTGTAGTCCAGCACCCGCGTCAGCTGCTCCTCCCAGTTCCTCGCCGTGTCGGACGCCTTGGCCTCCTCGATGCGGTCGCGGAAGAAGCGGTGCAGCGCCTCGCGGTCGCCGTCCGACATCCGCACCGGATCCTTCAGCAGCATGTCGCGGGCGGCCCTGGTGCCGGGCGGCAGCGCCGGATCGACCTGCCACACCAGGCGCACCGCGACCCGGGAGGCGGTACGCACCCGCTCCAGGCGGGAGTTCATCGCGTCGACCAGCTCGTTGGCCTGGCGGATACGGGCCGCCAGGTGGCGCCGGGTGTTGCCCGTGAGCGTACGGTCGAAGAGCTCGCGCTCGTCGGCGGTGATCTCCTCCTGGCTGCGGTCCCGCTCGGCCGTCAGGGAGGCCAGCAGCCCGGCGGCGCCCATCCGCATGCCGTCCACCGCCGCCGAGAACACCTGGACGTCGTCGTCCGACTCCAGCGAGAGATCGGCCCGCTCGCCCAGCGCCTGGCGGCTGATGTGGACGGTCTCGGCGAGACGGCCCAGCGCGTCCGCGATGTTCTTCGGCTCGTACGGCACGGACGGCCACAGCGCCCCGATCGTGCGGGCCGCTTCCAGGGTGGACTTGATCCCCTCGTCGGCCCGTACGGTCCCTGCCGCCTCCGCCCCCGCGTCGACGGCGAAACCCAGCCGCAGATGGCGGCGGAAGCGGTCCCGCGGGCCGCGTCGCGCGCGGCCACCGCCGCGTCCCGCCGCGCGGCGGCCGTGACCCGCTCGCTGTCCAGCGAGCCGATACGGCCCGCGACCTTCAGCAGCAGCGCGTTCAGGTCGCGCAGGCCGGACAGGGCGGTGCGGTGCGACGCGCGCAGCTCCTCGATGCGGGCGAGCACCTCCTCGTACTCCGCGCCGACGGGTGCGCTCGATCTCCTCCAGCCGGGCCTCCAGCGCGCGGGCGCCCGACTCCGCGCGGCCCGCCTCGGCCTCCAGCCCCCGGGCGGCCTCGCCGGATCGCTCGGCGCGGGCCTTCGCCTCCTCCGCGTACGCCGCTCCGACGCCAGCTGGAGGTGGGCGAAGAACCACTGGTCGGCGGTGTCCCGCAGCCTCTGGACCGTTTCGGCCACCGCGTCCAGCGCCGACGGATCGGCCGGCAGCCCGTGCTCGGCCGCCGTGCGGTCGAGCAGGGCCCGGGTGGTCTGCGCCGCGCTCTCGCACCGGCTCAGCCGCGCGACGCGGACCGCACGGCGTCGTCCCGGGCGGCGGCGTCGGCCTGCGCCCGGTCGAGATCGCGCTCCGCCGCGACGACCGCCCGGTGGTCGGGGCGCGAGCGCCGGTCGGCCTCCAGGGCGGCGCGGCGGTCGGCGAGAGCGGTGAGGGCGGTGTCCACCAGTTCGGCGATCTCGTGGTCCAGACCGGCCATCTGCGCCGTCAGGAGAGCCAGCCGCTGCTCGCGGGCGCGGGCGCGCGCGGACGCGCCGATGTGGGCGGCCTCCGCCTTGGCCCAGCTCCCCGTCACACTCGCCAGCCGCCAGGTCGCCGTCCCCGCCGACCGCGGCGCCGTGCCCCTGCGGCAGGGTGTCGTCGTACGCGATGCCGGACAGCAACTGGCCGATGCGTTCCGCCGCGACCGGCGCCCCCGGCTCCGGCCGCAGCACCTCGGCCAGGGACCGGCCCGGAGCGGGCACCGACCAGTCGGCCTCGGCGAAGGTGTCGTGGCCGAGGGCGAACGCACCGCCGTACGGGGCGACCCAGGCGTCCAGCAGACCACTCGCCTCCAGCGCGCCCTCGACCGCCGCGCGCGTGCCGGGCGGCACCTCGTCGCGGAAGGCCACCAGCTTCCACAGGGGGGCGCCCATCAGCCGGGAACGGTCGGCCGTACGGAACGGCGGCGGAGGAGGCGGCAGTTCGGCTGTCTGCTCCAGTGCCCCGGCCTCGGCGCCCAGCGCGTCGCGCTGCAGGCAGTGCCGCGCGCCGGGAGACGGCGGTGGTCTCCGCGGCGGTCAGGGCGTGATCGACCGCGCGGACGGCCGCGTCGGTCAGCGCCAGCACCTCGGGTTCGTCCGTCGCTCGGGCGGCCAGCTCCTCCACGGTGCGCGTCGAAGGCGAGCACCGCGCACTGCCGGGCCCAGACGCGCAGCCGCTCGGCCTGGGCCGCGCCGCCTGCTCGTACTGCGCCGTCCGCTGCGCGCGCCGCTCCGAGGCGGCGGCCAGGTCGGCCCGGCACTCCTCCAGCCGCTCCTCGGCCGTCGTGCGTTCGCCGGTCGCGGCCCGGTGCGCGGACAGCGCCCCGCGCACCTCCTCAACCTGGCTCCGCCGCCCCCGTACCGCGCCGTGCAGGATCTGCCGGGCCCGGTCCGCGGACCCCGCCGCGAGCAGGGCGGCCACTCGTGCAGGACGCCGTCATTCCGGCGCTCCGGGCGACCTGCCAGGTGTCGCTCTCGGCGCTGCGGACCTTCTCCTCCTGGGCGTCGGCCGCCTCCTGGGCCCGCGCCTGACGCAGGGCGTCCTGGCCGGCCGTTTCACGGGCCGCGCCCGCCTTGGCCCGCCGCTCCCGCGCGTCCCGGCGGGCGTCGCCGCCTGCTGCCGCAGCCGGTCGAGGTCGCGGCCCTGGCGGTAGGCGTCGGACTCCGTGAGGCCCTCGATCCTGGAGGCCAGCTCCTCGGCGAGGGCCTCGGCCTCGGCGTGCTCCGCCTCGGCCCGCCCCTGTTCCTCGACGGCCGCCCGGTGCGCCTCCTCGCTCTCCCGGGCCGCGCGGGTGCGGTTGTCCATCTCGGTCGTCGCCGAGATCACGGCGGGCGCCAAGCGGAGCACCCGCTGGGCGTACGCCCGCTGCCTGGCGCCGAGGGCCTGCGCCGCCCGCACCTCGTCCTCCAGCCGGGACAGGTGCTCGCGCCGCCGGTCGAGCCGCTCGAAGCCGTCGGCCAGCTCGGAGATCTCGCCCTGGTCGAGCGGGGGCAGGGCGCGGGAGAGCAGCTCGGACAGGAGGGAGGGGTCCAGGCGCTGGGACAGCTTCGGCGTACGCAACTGCAGCAGGGCGGTGATGAGCGCGTCGTAGCGCTGCTCGTTCAGTCCCGGGAAGAGCGTCTGCCGTACGGTGTCGCGGTACTCGGAGGCCGAGGCGTGCACCTCGCCGTGCCCGGCCAGGGCCTGCGCGAGGGCGGCCCTGGTCAGCGGCCGGCCCGCGTCGTTGACCAGGTCGAAGCCGCCGGGGGCGCCGATGCGGCGGCGGGTGGTGAAGAAGTCGGCGGTCACCGACGTGGTCCGCTCGCCGGCCTGGAGCCGTGCCCCGACGGTGAACCAGGCGTCGCCGCCGCCGTCCGGGCCCTCTCCCTGCTCCTGTCCGGTGCGGAACTCCAGCCAGACGTACCCCACCCGGGTGAGGCCGGTGGCGCCCTCGCCCATCAGGTTCCAGTGCATGGTGCGCTCGGAGCCGCCGAAGGTGGACAGCCGGTGGGGGCGCAGGCTCGCGTCGAAGAGGAACGGCAGCAGCACCTCCAGGGCCTTGGACTTGCCCGTGCCGTTCGGGCCGCGCAGGAGCAGACGGCCGCGGTGGAAGGTGAAGACCTCGTCGTAGTAGCGCCAGACGTTGAGCACGCCCGCGCGGGTCGGCTGCCAGCGGGGGGCGTGGCCGCGTGCTCCGGAGCCTGCGGAGTCCGCGGAGGCGCGGCGGGGGAGTGCGGTGACGTCATACGGGGGGTTCTTCCTTGAGAGTGGCACCGGTGACCCGGTAGCGGGCGGCGGCGGGCCGGGGGACGACGCGGCCGCCCTCGCTGCGTACCAGACCGAATTCGGCCAGGACCTGTACGGCGTCCGAGGCCAGGGCCGCGGCCCCGTCCTCCGTGCGGTACGCCTTGCCCCAACGGGGGAAACGCCCCAGCAGGCTCTCCGCCTCGGCGGCCAGCTGCTCGGGCGTGCACCCGGCGGGCGAGCCGGTGAGCGTGTCGAGGAGCAGCAGGGCGGCGACCTTGGCGTGGCTCGCGTCGTCGGGGAACTTGCTGTCGGTGGCGATGGCGTCCGGGTCGACCAGCAGGAACCCTTCGGCGCGCTCCTCCAGCACGAACCCCGCCTGCTCCGCGGCGCGCCGCAGGATCTGGCGGCCGGTGGGGGAGGTGAGGTAGCCGAGCTGGGCCTCGGTCAGGTCGTCCCGGTGCAGGACGGGGTTGTCGAACAGGCGACGCAGCACCGAGTGCCGCAGCCACAGATTGCGCTGCACGGGCGAGGCGTGGGCTTCCGGGGCGCCGGTCTCCGGATCGTCCGGGCCCTCCGGATCCTCCCAGGTCCCCGAAGCCTCCGTGGCGTCCGGGACGTCCGTGGCCTCGGTGGCCGCGGGCCCGTACCGCCGTTCCCGCACCAGACCGGTCAGCAGTGCCTCGAACCCGCCGGGTATCCCGGCGGCCGGGACGGCGAGACGGGAAGGGCCGCACGGCGCGGCGAGCAGCCGCATCAGCACGGTGGCGTCCACCCGGTAGAGCACCTTCGCCTCGGCCGAGTCGGCGAAGCTGTCCGTGGTCCCGTCGACGGTCTGCAGGGCGCCGTACGACTCCAGCAGCCGCAGTACGTCGACGAACGCCACGCGCTGCGCACGCTGCGCGGTGTCGAAGGCGGGCAGTGCCTCGTCCGCGGCCGCCGCCTGGACCACCCGGTCGGCCAGCAGCCCGATGGTGGTGACCGGCACGGAGAGCAGCTCGGCGGCGGTGACGCAGAGCAGGACGTACCGCCGCCGGTCGAAGGGGGCGCGTCCCGAGCGGGTCCGCCGGGCGGGCCGCGTCGCGTCCGCGTCCGCCCGGACCTTCAGCAGCCGGGCGTACCCCAGCCGCGGTTCGACGACCAGCGTCCAGCCGCAGTGGTAGTCGAACCAGTGGATCAGCGGATCCCGGCGCCGGCGCACCAGGTCGAAGGCCGCGGGGTCGGAGCGTTCGGTGAGCAGCGGGCGGGCCAGCAGTGTCCGGATGCAGCGGGCCAGCTCCTCCCGTTCGGCGACGACCAGTTGATTGGCGAAGTTGCTCATCCGGTCGCCTCCTCCAGGGCGGATTCGGCCGGAACGGTCCCGGCCGTAATCGTCCCGGCCGTGTGTACTTCGATGACGAAATCGGGGCCGGTCAGCGTGCCGCGCGGCGTACGCAGCACGGCAGGGGCGCGCCGAGCGGCCGGTGGCCGCAGGGCCACCTCCACCCGGCCGTCGCCGGTCACGGCCCGGCGCACCCCCGTGGAGTCCGGGCGGGCGGCCAGGGCGCGGCCGAGCACCTCCATCAGCCGCTCGAAGACCTCGTGGTCCAGCGCGCCGAAGTGCGAGAGCCGCACCGGGGCCCGGGTGCGCAGCAGACTCCAGGCGGCCTCCAGCTCGGCGCGCTCCGCCCGTGCCCGCTCGGCTCTCGCCGCCTTGAGCTCCGCCACGTCGCGCACCCGGCCGGTGCGGGTGAAACGCTCCGTACGGCCACTGGTGCGCAGCAGCGCGGACACCTCCACCGGCGGGGCGTCGCGCCAGCTCTCGGTGGCCGACGTCAACTCGGGGTCGGCGTGCGCGAGATGGGCGTGGCGGGACGGCCCGAGCCCGAACGCCGTCGACCACAGCCGGTGCAGGTCGTCGTCGGCGGGCGCGGCGGCGAACCAGCGCGCCAGCTCCCTGAAGTCCTGTACGGCGCCGGTGGAGCGGCGCCGCGACTCGGTGATCCTGTCGAGCACCTGGAGCAGGGTGACGATGGCGCGGCGCGCCACATGGTGCAGCTGCTCCACCTGGCGGGCGAACCGTCGGCCGGCAGGAACCAGGCACGCAGCCCCTCCCAGCGGCGCGGCGGCGCGCGAGCCACTCGGAGGCCGGGCCGGCGCGCCGGACGGCGAAGCTCGGCGCCGCGCAGCGCCCGCCGCCACAGCGTTTCCGGGCCGCGGTCCTCGATCCGGGCGACGGCCGCCGCGACGGCGAGGGACCGCTGGTCGAGGTTGGTGAGGAACTCCTGGAGATAGGCCACGGTGGCGCCCTTGACCTCGTGGAACGTCGACAGCTCGGCGCCGTCGGTGCGCAGCAGCCGCTGCTGCTCCCCGTTGAACTGCTTGGTGTTGCCGCGCAGCGCGTCGAGTGAGCCCTTCCAGCTCCTGGAGGGTGCTGAAGATCCGCCGGTCGCCGGAGCCGGTGTCGGCCAGCAGACGGTCCAGCTCCGCGAGCCGGTCCGCGATCGCGTCCAGTACGGCGGTCTGGAGGGCACCGGTCGACGCGAGGACGGTGAGAGCGTGCTGCACGCCGGCGAACGCCGCCTCGCCGCGCCGGGTCAGGGAGTACTGGAGATTGCGGCGCTCGTACTCCTGCGCGGTGCGGTAGTTCTCCGCGTGGTTCTGGATCACGTCCAGCAACTGCCACTCCCGCAGCTGCTTCAGAGCCTGGGTCAGGTCGTCGTCGGTCAGCGCGTCGAACCAGCCGACGCCGCGCAGCCGCTCCCGTACGTCGTCCAGACCGAGCGCCGTCACCAGCCGCTCGTTCGCATCGCCGAAGGCCTGGAGGATCGCGGAGTACAGCGGAGCCCGGTCACCGGTGGTGAAGCGGAACATGTCGGCCGGGACCCGGTGCGCCCCTCCTGCCGTCACAGCGCCGCTCCGTGATCGACGACCTGTGACACCCGGGCGGCGGAGAACCGGTCGGGCCGGGGGTGTTCGCCGTGCGCGACTCCGACGATCGCCTTCGAGTCGTACTGCCTGCCGTTGTGCGCCAGCAGGTACCGGCGCGCCGGGCGGAAGCGGCCGTGGAGGAAGGACTCCTGCCCCACGCGGTCGAACTCCTCGATCGCGCACAGGATCTCGGTGGTGGTTATGTCCGTCAGCGCCATGCGTTGAACAGTAGACGGCGCCGCTGACAGGGGGAATCTACGCCTGGGTGGCGAAGCGCACGAAGTCGGTCCACGAGGGTCCCGCCACCGTGAGCTGCGCACTGGCCGGGTCCTTGGAGTCGCGGACGTGAACGGCACCGGCGCGCACCGCGACCTCCACGCACTCGCCGCCTTCGTTGCTGCTGTAGCTGCTCTTGGACCAAGCGAGTTCTTCCGTGCTGTGTGCGTCGGTGTTCATCGCTCTCCCTGCAAGCTTTCAATCAAGGCCAAGGACTCACGTGGTGTGAGGGCCTGAGACCGGATACTGCCGTACCGTGCAGCCAGAATACGAACTTCCTCAGCGTCGGTGATCAGCTGGCTGGAGTTCTGGACCTCCAGATACGCAACCTGTGCTTTGCCTTTCGGGGTCAGCAGAATGAACGGGCCACCCATGCCGGCGTGTTCCCGCCGGTCCGTCGGCATCACCTGCAGTTCCATGCTGCGCAGAGCACCGAGCCGGAGCAGTGCTTCCAACTGTCCTGCGTGTGTGGCCCAGTCGCCGATGGGCCGTCGAAGGACGGCTTCCTCGATCACGCAACTCACCATCGGAACCGGCCAAGTGGTCAGGATCTCCTGCCGAGCGAGGCGTGCGGCCACCCGCTGCTCAATCGTCTCCTCGTCCAGAAGCGGCTTCCGCATGATGTAGAGGGCACGCGCGTGCTCCTCGGTCTGCAGCAGGCCCGGAATCGTGTGGTTGCTGTAATAGCAAAGCTCGACAGCCTGGCGCTCCAGCCGCGCATAGTCCCGGAACCAGGCCGGGTGCCGCACCCGTGCCCGCGCTTTCGCCCGTACGACGTCCTCCTCCGCAGCCCGCAGCAACCCGCCCGCACCGAGAACGCCGTCCGCCGCCCGCAGGAACTCCGGCTGCGGTGTCCGCCTGCCGCGTTCCAGGGAGGAGATCAGGTCCTCCCCGTACCCGAGGCGTTCGCCCAGCTCCCGCTGCGTCCATCCCGCCCGCTCCCGGAGCAGCCGCACCTGGCGGCCGATCGTCCGGAACAGGTCTCCGCCGCCGTCCCCGTCGTCCCCGTACGCCTCGTCGGCGGGCTCGGGACCGGACCGCAGCCGGTCGTCCCCCGTCTCCGCGTCCCGGCTCTCCACCACTGCCCGCGCATCCGCTGCTGCCATCGCGTCCACCGTCCGACCCGCCCCGACCAACCCTCGCCCCGACCGGTACGCCGGCCCGCCGTACCGCCCGCTGTCGTCACCAGAGTACGAGCGATCGCACACGCACAGTGAGCAAAAGGTGAAGATCACCCCCACGTGCGTCACCGGCTCACCCGTGCCCGACCGGTGGTACGCGCGGTGCTCCACGCTGGTACGGGTGCCTCCCGTACCGCCTCGTCCCCTGGCAGGGGCTCTGCGGCCAGACCACGCTGAGCCGCATGAACTCCGAGATCGCCACGGCTCGAACAGCCGTCTCCGCCCAGCGGTTCACGCAACTGCTCAGTGCCACCCGGCGCGGCGCCCGCCTTGCGCGGCTGCTTGCCGTGCAGCAGCTCGACGCGTGGGGGTGGCCGCCGGACAACGACTGCGTACGGGCCGCCGAGCTGGTCGTCGCGGAGCTCGCCGCGAACGCCGTCCTGCACGGCCGCGTGCCCGGACGCGGTTTCCGGCTGGGACTCGCCCTTGTGCCGGTCACGCCCAGGGCATCCGTACTGCGGATCGACGTCACGGACCCCCGGGGCGATCTCCTGCCGCCTTCCGGGGCCGTCCCCGCCGACGCCCCCGCCGGCGTCCCCGTCGCCCTCGGCGACGCGCAGGGCCGCGGACTCCTCCTTGTCTCCGCCCTCTCCGTCAACTGGGGCTTCATCCCCGAACCGGCCGGCGCGAAGACCGTCTGGGCCGTCGTGGGGCTGGTCGGCTGACCGCACGTTCGCGGGGAACCGGGTCCGGCGCGGCGAGTCGCTCATCTGAGCGGCAAACGGTCACGATCCGGTCTCGCTGTGGGGTGGAGGTATTGCTTCCGGCCCGTGTAATCGTTTCCAATCAGCCATGTAATCGATTCCATGAGGGTCGCGCCCTGACTGCGGCCCCCGGAACCGAGGTTCACCGAAGCCACAAGGAGGTGGTCCGGCAGTGGCGAGCATCAAAGATGTCGCGGCCGAGGCGGGAGTGTCCGTCGCCACGGTCTCGCGCGTCCTCAACAGCCACCCGTCCGTCAGTCCCGACGCGCGGGCCCGCAGACGCCGCCGTCGACGCGCTCGGCTACCGGCCCAACGCCGTGGCCCGGTCGCTGCGCACCGACCAGACGCGCACCCTCGGGCTCGTCATCAGCGACGTGCTCAACCCGTACTTCACCGCGCTCGCCCGCTCCGTCGAGGAGGCGGCGCGCGCGCTCGGCTACAGCGTCATCATCGGAAACGCCGACGAGCGGCCCGAGTTGCAGGACCACCACGTCCGTACGCTCCTCGACCGCCGGATCGACGGGCTCCTCGTGTCGCCCACCGACGGCGGCTCCCCGCAGATACTCGACGCCGCGCGCGGCGGCACCCCCATGGTCTTCGTCGACCGCTGGATCCCGGGTGTGGACGTGCCCGTCGTGCGCGCCGACGGCTGCCCCGCCGTACGCGACCTCGTCGGCCACCTCCACCGCCTCGGCCACCGCAGGCTCGCGATCATCGCCGGGCCGGCGGCCACCACCACCGGTCAGCGAGCGCGTCGAGGCCTTCCGCGAGGCGCTGCGCGAGCACGGACTGCCGCTGCCCGACGCCTACATCGGCCAGGGTGACTTCCAGGCGGCCAGCGGACGGCACGCCACCGCGCGGTTCCTCTCCCTGCCCGAGCCGCCCGACGACGTCTTCGCCGCCGACAACCTGATGGCGCTCGGCGCGCTGGACGCGATCCGCGAGCGCGGCCTGCGGGTCCCGCAGGACATCGGGCTCGCCGCCTTCGACGACATCCCGTGGTTCGTCCACACCGATCCGCCGATCACGGCGATCGCCCAGCCGACCGGCGAGCTGGGCCGGGCCGCCGTACGGGCCCTGGTCGACCTCATCGAGGGCCGGCCGCCGCAGTCCGTCACGCTTCCCGCCCGGCTCGTCGTACGCCGGTCCTGCGGCGAGGAGCGGTCTTCGCATTCTCCGCACGAGAGCCAGAGGAGCACCCTGTGAGCAGCCCAGGCGAGTCGCTGCGCGACGAGTTGCTGCGCATCGAAGGCATACGCAAGACCTTCCCCGGCGTGGTCGCGCTCGACTCCGTCGACTTCGACCTGCGGCGCGGCGAAGTGCACGTCCTGCTCGGCGAGAACGGGGCGGGCAAGAGCACGCTGATCAAGATGCTGTCCGGCGCCTACCGCCCGGACAGCGGACGGATCCTGGTCGACGGGCGCGAGGTCCGCATCCACGGGGCGCAGGACGCCGAGCGGCTCGGCATCGCCACCATCTACCAGGAGTTCAACCTGGTGCCCGAGCTCACCGTCGCCGAGAACATCTTCCTGGGCCGCCAGCCCCGGCGCTTCGGGATGATCGACCGCAGGCGGATGGAGGCCGACGCGGAGGAGTTGCTGAAGCGGGTCGGCGTGCGGGTCTCGCCGAAGGCCAAGGTGCGCGAACTGGGCATCGCCCGGCTCCAGATGGTGGAGATCGCCAAGGCGCTGAGCCTGGACGCGCGCGTCCTGATCATGGACGAGCCGACCGCCGTACTGACCAGCGAGGAAGTGGACAAGCTCTTCCGGATCGTGCGGCAACTGCGCGAGGACGGGGTGGGCATCGTCTTCATCACGCACCACCTGGAGGAGATCGCGGCCCTCGGCGACCGCGTCACCGTCCTGCGCGACGGCCGCAGCATCGACCAGGTGCCCGCCTCCACGCCCGAGGACGAGCTCGTACGGCTGATGGTCGGGCGCAGCATCGAGCAGCAGTACCCGCGCGAACGCCCGGAAACGGGGGAGCCGCTGCTCTCCGTGCGCGGGCTGACCCGCGACGGCGTGTTCCACGACGTCGGCTTCGACGTGCACGCCGGTGAGGTCGTCGGACTCGCCGGGCTCGTCGGCGCCGGACGCACCGAGGTCGTACGCGCCGTCTTCGGCGCCGACCCCTACGACGCCGGGAGCGTCGAAGTGCGTGGCGAGCGGCTGGCCAAGGGCGACGTGAACGCCGCCATGGGCGCCGGGATCGGCCTCGTGCCCGAGGACCGCAAGGGCCAGGGCCTGGTGCTCGACGCCTCCGTGGAGGAGAACCTCGGCCTGGTCACGCTGCGTTCGGCCACCCGCGCCGGCCTCGTGGACCTCAAGGGGCAGCGCACGGCCGCCGCCCGGATCGCCGAACAGCTCGGCGTGCGGATGGCGGGACTCGGCCAGCACGTCCGCACCCTCTCCGGCGGCAACCAGCAGAAGGTCGTCATCGGGAAGTGGCTGCTCGCCGGCGCGTTGGTGCTGATCCTCGACGAGCCGACCCGTGGCATCGACGTCGGCGCCAAGGTCGAGATCTACCAGCTGATCAATGAGCTGACCGCCTCCGGGCACGCCGTCCTGATGATCTCCAGCGACCTGCCCGAGGTCCTCGGCATGAGCGACCGGGTGCTGGTCATGGCCCAGGGACGGATCGCCGGTGAACTCCCGGCACACGTTGCGACCCAGGACGCGGTGATGGCGCTCGCCGTCAGCGCCGCCCCGACCCCGAACACAGCGAAGAACGAAGTGGAGGGCTCCCGTGGCCACTGACACGCTCAAGAGCAACACGGGCGCGAGCGCCGCGAGTACGGTCCGCCGCGTCCTGCTCGACAACGGCGCGCTGAGCGCCCTGGTGGTCCTGGTGGCGGCGATGTCGCTGCTCTCCGGAGACTTCCTCACCACCCAGAACCTGCTCAACGTGGGTGTGCAGGCCGCCGTCACCGCGATCCTCGCGTTCGGCGTCACCTTCGTCATCGTCTCGGCGGGCATCGACCTGTCCGTCGGGTCGGTGGCGGCGCTCTCGGCGACCGTACTCGCCTGGACGGCCACGTCCGAGGGCGTCCCGGTGTGGATCGCGGTGATCCTCGCCGTCGCCACGGGCATCGCCTGCGGCCTCGTCAACGGCGCCCTCGTCTCGTACGGCAAACTCCCGCCGTTCATCGCCACGCTGGCCATGCTCTCGATCGGCCGCGGACTGTCCCTGGTCATCTCGCAGGGCAGCCCGATCGCCTTCCCCGAGTCGGTGTCGGTGCTGGGCGACACGCTCGGCGGCCGGCTGCCGGTGCCGGTCCTCGTCATGGTCGTGATGGGGCTCGTGACCGCGCTCGTCCTCGGCCGTACGTACATCGGACGCTCGATGTACGCGATCGGCGGCAACGAGGAAGCGGCCCGGCTCTCCGGACTGCGCGTCAAGCGGCAGAAGCTCGTCATCTACGCCCTGTCCGGCCTCTTCGCCGCCGTCGCGGGCATCGTCCTGGCCTCCCGCCTGGTCTCCGCGCAGCCGCAGGCCGCGCAGGGGTACGAACTCGACGCGATCGCCGCGGTCGTCATCGGCGGCGCCAGTCTGGCGGGCGGTGTCGGCAAGGCGTCCGGCACGCTGATCGGCGCGCTCATACTCGCCGTGCTCCGCAACGGCCTCAACCTGCTCTCCGTCTCGGCCTTCTGGCAGCAGGTCGTCATCGGCGTCGTGATCGCGCTCGCCGTCCTGCTGGACACGCTGCGGCGCCGGGCCGGCGGCGGATCGGCGGCCCCCGCGGCCTCGTCCGGGGCCGGTGCGTCCGGGTCCGGCCGCAAGGGCGCGGCGAAACTGGCGGTCGCCGCCGTGTGCGTGGCCGCCGTCGTCGGCGCCGTGTCGTTCTTCAACTCCGGCTCCACCGGTACGGCCACCAAGGTCAGCATGTCGCTCTCCACCCTCAACAACCCCTTCTTCGTGCAGATGAAGGAGGGCGCGCAGGCGGAGGCCGAGAAGGCGGGCATCGACCTCACGGTGACGGACGCGCAGAACGACGCCTCCCAGCAGGCCAACCAGCTCCAGAACTTCACGGGCGAGGGCGTGAAGTCGATCATCGTCAATCCGGTCGACTCCGACGCGGTGGGCCCCGCCGTGCGGGCGGCCAACAAGGCCGGCATCCCGGTGGTCGCCGCCGACCGTGGCGTCAACAAGGCGGACACCGCCACGCTCGTCGCCTCCGACAACGTCGCGGGCGGCAGGCTCGCGGCGAAGGCGCTGGCCGAGAAGCTCGGCGGCAAGGGCGAGATCGTCGTCCTGCAGGGCACGGCAGGCACCTCCGCCAGCCGCGAGCGCGGCAAGGGCTTCGCCGAGGGGCTCAAGGAGTACCCGGGAATCAAGGTGGTCGCCACCCAGCCGGCCGACTTCGACCGCACCAAGGGCCTGGACGTCATGACCAACCTGCTCCAGTCCCACCCCGACATCACCGGCGTCTTCGCCGAGAACGACGAGATGGCGCTCGGCGCGGCCAAGGCGCTCGGCGGCAGGGCGGGCAAGTCCGTGGACGTCGTCGGGTTCGACGGGACGCCGGACGGCCTCAAGGCGGTCGAGGCCGGCACGCTCTACGCTTCCGTGGCCCAGCAGCCCAGGGAACTCGGGAAGATCGCCGTCCGGAACGCGGTCGGGGCGCGCGGGGCAAGAAGATCGACAGCATGGTCAAGGTGCCGGTCAAGGTCGTGACGGAGAAGAACGTCGCCGACTTCTCATGACCGCGATCGTGACCGCGACGAACAGCGAAAGCAGGAGAGCATGAACGACTACGACCTGCTGGTCGTGGGGTCGGCCAACGCCGACCTGGTGATCGGCGTCGAGCGCCGCCCCGCGCCCGGCGAGACCGTGCTCGGCTCCGACCTGGCCGTCCACCCCGGCGGCAAGGGCGCCAACCAGGCCGTCGCCGCCGCCCGCCTCGGTGCCAGGACCGCGCTGCTGGCCCGGGTCGGCGACGACGCCCACGGGCGGCTGCTGCTGGAATCGCAGCGCGCGGCCGGTGTGGAAACCGGTGGCGTCCTGGTCGGCGGGGCGCCCACCGGGGTCGCGCTGATCACCGTGGACCCGTCGGGCGACAACAGCATCGTCGTCTCGCCCGGCGCCAACGCCCGGCTGACCCCCGGGGACGTCCGCGCCGCCGGGGAACTCCTCGCCGGCGCCCGGGTCGTCCTCGGCGCAGCTGGAGATGCCCCCTGGAGACCGTGGCCGAGGTGGTGCGTACGCGGGCGGCCGGCGCCCGGTTCGTACTGAACCCGTCGCCGCCCGCGCCGCTGCCCCCGGAGGTGCTCGCCGCCTGCGATCCGCTGGTCGTCAACGAGCACGAGGCCAGGTTCGTGCTCGGCGACGCGGCGGGGCACGACCCCGAGGACTGGGCGCGGGCGCTGCTCGCGCTCGGCCCGCGGTCGGTGGTCGGTCACGCTGGGCGCGGAGGGCGCGCTGGTCGCCGAGGGCGGTACGGACGCTTTTGCCGTACGGGTCCCGAGCCCCCGGGTCGACGCCGTCGACACCACCGGCGCCGGTGACGCGTTCACCGCGGCCCTGGCCTGGCGGCTCAGCCTGGGCGAGGACCTCGCCGAGGCCGCCGCCTTCGCGGTACGGGTGGGCGCCGCCGCCGTCACCGGGGAGGGCGCGCAGGCGTCCTTCCCGACCGCCGAGGAGGTCTCCGCGCTGTGAAGAGGACCGGCATTCTGAACCGCCACCTGGCGGGGGCACTGGCCGAACTGGGCCACGGCGACGGGGTCCTCGTCTGCGACGCGGGCATGCCCGTACCGGCCGTCGCGCGTCGTCGATCTGGCCTTCCGGGCCGGGATACCGTCCTTCGCCGACGTACTGGAAGGGCTGCTGGCCGAGCTGGTGATCGAGAGCGCGACGGCCGCACACGAGGTACGGGAGGCGAACCCGGCGGCGGCGCGGCTGCTGGAGGACTGTCTGCCGGACCTCGCCCTGGTCCCGCACGACGAACTCAAGGCGCTGTCGGCGGGGGCCCGCCTGATCGTACGGACCGGGGAGGCGCGGCCGTACGCGATACGATGCTGCGCTGCGGGGTCTTCTTCTGACGGGCGCGGGCACGGAGGCAGTGGCAGGGCGGGCGCGGGCCCGGACGCGGAG